>JBMFSN010000010.1:0-15427 GCA_049967535.1 Minisyncoccia bacterium
ACCAGTAGCTTTGTATTGAGCATCTAAAGCTTCATAGGTTTGACCTCCATACCAAGTAGATTGAGGATTAGATACTGGATAATCTTGAACACTCAAAGTCCCGTAGGAAGGAGCAACGGTAGTGGTGGTTGTTTGAGGAACTGTTGTTGGAGGAACACAATATTTAGCGTTCAAGGCAGCTCGGGTTAAAGGACCAACATAACCAGTGGTAATAATGCCGTTAGAAGATTGGAAGGCTTTTACCGCGGCTAAAGTAATCGGTCCGAAATAACCAGAAGCTGGAGTTACTCCTAACTTGATTTGAAGATTCTTGACATTATCTGATTTCATGCCAAGCTTCAAATTAGTATTGAAGCAAACCATGCCAGTTGATTGACTTTGTTGCCCTAATTTAGCTTCTAAAGCAGCAATTTGGGCATTTAAAGCCTGAATCTCAGCTTGATAATCAGAATTAGTATCAGCTTTGACTGGAGCTACGATTGATAAAGCGAAGATTCCAGCTAAAGCGATTGCGATTAATTTTTTAGACATTTTAATTTAATTTTTAATTAATTTTTATGATTATTATCGACCGCCAAAGAAATTAGTGAAGAGCGCTCTAAAATGCACCTACCAATTTCTCTTTTGGCAATAATCTTTTTTACTTCTAGAAATTCCCAAAAGGGAATAACAGAAGTCAATCCTGATTCTCTGGACATAAAAATGTTCGACCATTTTTTCTACTTCCCTAAAGAAGTAGTTGTGTCCAAAGAATGGATTTGCAAAATTTGATTAATACTTTCTATCTTATCTATCGCTTCTAAGCAGTTACCGGCTTTTAAGTCATTATCAATGTCAGATACTAAAACCCTCACTTTATTAATATCATCAGGAGACCAATTAATAAGATTTTGTTCTTGATTAGTAAAATCTTTTTGTAATTGAGCTAATTTGTCTTTTAAATAAGTAGGACAATTATTAATCTGGTCCTGAGTATCAATGATTAAACTTAAAACTTGGTTTTGAGTATCTTGACTGGTTTTTTCCAAGGCTTCTTTTTCTTGAGGTTGAAGTTCGGCTTGAGAAATAATATCTTTTAAATTCTTAGCTTCGGTTTGAATTTGTTTGGAATAAGTTAAAACCTTGTTTTTATTTTGAATATTTTTTAATTCCTTGGGAATAGTTTCTAAATCTTTTTGAACATTCTGGCTTAAAAGAGCGATATTATCTTTTTGATGGGTTTGGCTAATATCTTGCAATCTGCTTTTGGCTACTTGCATTCTGACTACTGGTTTATAATCTGTCGGGGCTAAAGCAATTCTGATATTTTGAGTGAAAGTTTTAACAGGATATAAAGGATTACCCGGTAAAGTATTTTGAGCCAAAACAAAGGTTGAGACAAAAAGAGTAATAAAAACAGCTGAAACTAATGCCTTTTGATATTGGCGAAGAAATGAAAAAGACGCCAAAGTGACTCTGGATTGAGATTGCTTCGCTTGCCTGCGCAAGTAGGCTTCGCTCGCAATGACATTGGGAGATTTACTTAAAATATTGCTTAAAAGCCAATCAGCCCAATTTTCGTTGGGCTTAATGTTTTGAAGCTGTTTTAATTGTTCAATAAGTTCTTTCTCGGTCATTACTATATAAGACGAAAACTAAGGTAAAGTATTACACTCTTTTTTGAGGTTTTCTAAAGCGCGATGGAGCAAAACACGTACGTTGTTCTCATTTTTACCTAAAATCTCAGCTATTTCTTTAATAGAAAAATTATCCACATAATGCCAAATAATCACTTCACTATAGGCAGAGTTAATTAATTGAAGTTTCTTTTTTAAGTTTTCCATTTCTACATTTAATTCTATTTGAGAGGCAAAACTTTTTTGGCTAATCTCTATTCCCTTTTCCGACAGCTCATCTAGAGAAACAGGCATTTTATTTTTTTGGCGGTAAAAATCGATAATTTGATGGCGAGCCACTTGAAAAAGAAAAGCCTGATGATTTTTGATTTTTCTTTGAGACAAGTTATTGCTTTGCCAAACTTTTAAAAAAGATTGGCTTGTTAAGTCTTGGGCTATTTCGACTTTATCAACTCGAAGATAGATAAAGCGAAAAACTTTATCAAGGTTCTGTTTATAAAATTGGGAAAATTCCTGCTCTGTCATAAAAAATAATCAGTTGTTAGTAAGTTTATCAATTACTTTGGCTAACTTTTTGGAATCATGACGCAAAAGAGGACTGTTACGTACTAAAGAGGCAAAAATGACTTTGGGTTTCTTTAGAGATAATAAATATTTTTTATCATATTTTACCAATTCCGCTCCTTCTTTTTTATATTTTTCAAGGTAAGATTTTTTGGGCTTTTCTTTGTTTATTAAAAAGTAATCAATAACTCCTTTTCCTAAATATTTTTCTAAAACACTTAAAAATTTCTCTGCTGCAAAATGGTTGGTTTCCCCATATTTGGTCATAATATTACAGATATAGATTTTTTTGGCTTTAGAGGAGGCAACTGCTTCTTTTATTCCTTTTACCAGAAAATTAGGAATAATACTGGTATATAAATCTCCCGGGCCAATCAGAATAAAATCAGCTTTTTTAATGCTTTTAATGGCCTCTTTATTGGCTTTCACCTGGGGATTAAGAAAAATTTCTTTAATAGAGAGATTGCCGTTATGTTTGGGTTTATCAATATTAGTTTCTCCAATTACTAAAAAATCGTCTTCTAAGCGAGCAAACAATCTTGTGCTCTCTAAAGAAACAGGAATAACCTGCCCTTTGATGCCTAAAATCTTGCCCGCTTCTTGAATGGCTTTATTAAAATCACCGGTAATTTCTTCTAAAGCAGTTAAAAATAGATTGCCGAAACTATGGCCCTTTAAGCCTGTCCCTGTTTTAAAACGATATCGGAATAATTTAGCCAAAAAGGGCGAGGAGGAAGAAAGAGCTACAAGAGCCCTTCTAATATCGCCTGGCGGAAGAACCCCAAACTCTTCTCTTAAAATTCCTGAAGAACCTCCGTCATCAGCCATCGTGACAATGGCTGATAATTCAAAAGGATAGTCTTTCAAACCATTAAGCACTGTAAAGACGCCCGTGCCTCCACCGATTACCACAATTTTTTTCATAAATTAAATAACAAAATTAATTAATCGGTCAGCTACAAAAACAACCTTTTTAATCTTTTTCTTAGCTAGATATTTTTGAATTAAAGGAGTGGCTAATTTCTCTACTTCTTCTTTGCTTTCTCCTTTTTTAATTTTGATTGTTCCCCGGGTTTTGCCATTAATTTGAATAATCAAATTCAAAGTTTTTTCTTCCAAAATTTTGTCGTTAAAAGTCGGCCAACAAGTCGCGCTTACCAATCCTTTATGGTGCAAAACTTCCTGCCATAATTCCTCGCTTAGATGAGGAGCAAATGGAGAAAGAAGGATTACTAAAGTATCAAAATATTTTTTCTTCCAATACTCTTGAGGAATTTCGGATAAATGATTGACATAATTCATTAAACTGCTGATAGCGGTATTAAAACGAAAGCTTTCGATATCTTCTGTGACTTTTTTAATTGTCTGATGGCGAAAACGCTCTAAATCTTCTAAATCTTCTTCAAGCTTTTTCTTCGCTTCAGGAGTCATTTTGAATTCGTCTTTTCGTCCTAATTTGTCATTCCCATGATTTTTACTATTGGCTACTAAATCCCAAACACGGTTTAAGAAACGATAAATACCAATAATACCTTGAGAACTCCAAGGCTTAGAGAAGAATAAAGGTCCCATAAACATTTCATACATCCTTAAGCTATCTGCACCGTATTGCTTGATAATACTATCGGGATTAATAACATTGCCTCGTGATTTGGACATTTTTTCTCCATCCTCACCGAGAATAATTCCCTGGTTTACTAATTTATAAAAAGGCTCTGGGGTTGAAAGATAACCCAAATCATACAAAAACTTATGCCAAAATCTTGAGTAGAGAAGATGTAAAACAGCATGCTCTACTCCGCCAATATAAATATTAACAGGCATCCATTTTTTCTCAATTTTTTTATCAACAAAAACTTTTTTATCTTTAGGGTCTAAGAAACGCAGATAATACCAAGAGGAACCAGCCCATTGAGGCATGGTATTAACTTCCCTATAAGCCTCTCCCCCGCAGTAAGGACATTTCACTTTCACCCAAGAAGTAATATCAGCCAAAGGAGATTCATTTTCTCCTGTCGGTTCATATTTTTTAATGACAGGCAACTTTAGAGGTAAATCTTTTTCCTCCAAAGGAACATTGCCGCAATGGGGACATTTAATAATAGGAATAGGTTCTCCCCAATAACGCTGTCTCGCAAAAACCCAATCTCTTAATTTATAATTAACTACCTTTTCTCCATTAACATATAAAGTGATTTTTTCTTGAGCTAATTGAGAATCAGTACCATCAAAAGGTCCAGAATTAACTAAAACACCTCGGCCAGTATAAGGCTTTTCTATTTCGGAATGAATTTTGCCATCAGGAGAAATAACTTCTCTAATGGGTAAATGAAATTCTTTGGCAAAAGCAAAATCCCTCTCATCGTGAGCAGGAACGGCCATAATGGCACCTGTGCCATAAGACATTAAAACATAATCAGAAATCCAAATAGGCACTCTTTCTTTATTAACCGGATTAATAGCATAAGTGCCAGTAAAAATACCCGTTTTTTCATTAATATTTTTCTGCCTCTCAAAATCAGATTTTTGCAAAGCTGTTTCAATATATCTTCTGACCTCCATTTGATAATCTAAAGGAACAATTCCGTTGATTAAGGGATGTTCCGGCGCTAAAACTAGATAAGTAACACCAAAAAGAGTATCTGGCCTAGTGGTGAAAATTTTAAGATATTTATCAGAATCAGCAATCTTAAAATTAATTTCTACTCCCTCCGAACGACCAATCCAATTTTTCTGCATTGTTTTGACTCTTTCGGGCCAATCAAGTAAATCTAAATCTTTTAAGAGTCTATCAGCATAGGCAGTAATTTTTAGAACCCATTGTTTGAGTTGTTTTCTTTTCACCGGAGTGCCACAACGATCGCATTTACCATCTATTACTTCCTCATCAGCTAAAACTGTTTTGCAACTGGGACACCAATTAACATAAACTTCTTCTTCGTAGGCCAATCCTTTTTTAAATAGTTGCAGAAATATCCATTGAGTCCACTTATAATAATTGGGATCAGTGGTATTAATTTCTCTTTGCCAATCATAACTAAAGCCAAGAGATTTTAACTGTTCTTTAAAGTGTTTGATGTTTCGGGGAACAATCTCTTGGGGAGGTTTTTTGGTTTTGAGGGCATAATTTTCTGCTGGTAAACCAAAAGCATCCCAACCCATAGGGTGTAAAACTTCGTATCCTTTCATCCGATAATAGCGAGAAATAATGTCCGAGGCAGTATACCCTTCAACATGGCCTACATGAAGTCCTTCTCCTGAAGGATAAGGAAACATATCAAGGATATAGATATGTTTTTTTGTTGGTTTATCTTTTGCGTGCCAAATTTTATAATTATTTTTGGCCCAGATTTTCTGCCACTTTTTTTCAATTTTGTTTGGCTGATACCGCATATTAAAATCAAAAATTAAAGTTCAAAATCCAAAGTGCATACTGTGTTATCCTGAGCCCGTAAGGGCGAAGGATCTCTCAACTTGTTTGAGGCCTCGCATACGCGAGAGATTCTTCGCTTCGTCCAGGATGACACTGCGCCGTCAGTGTTGAGTTATTAGTCATTAGTCGTTAGTTGTTTTATTAATTCTTCTAATTTCATTGCACCTAAATCCCCTTTTCCTCTTTGGCGTACAGCAATGGCTTTACTAGATAATTCTTTATCACCTAAAACTAAAATAAAGGGAACTTTTTCTAATTCAGCTTTTCTTATACGTTTAGACAAGGTTTCTTCTCCTCCGTCAATTTCTACTCTGATATGGTTTTCTTCCAGTTTTTTCTCTATCAATTGAGCATAATTTAAGTGTTTTTCTAAAACAGGTAAAATTTTCACCTGGACAGGAGCTAACCAAAGAGGAAAATCTCCTTTATAGTGTTCAATCAAAACTGCCATAAATCTTTCAATACTTCCTAAAAGAGCTCGGTGAATCATAATCGGTTGTTGCTTCTTTCCTTTCTGATCAATATAAAACATTTCAAACCTTTCGGGAAGATTAAAATCTACTTGAATCGTGGTACATTGCCATAAACGGCTTAAAGCATCTTTTAATTTAATATCAATTTTGGGGCCATAAAATGCTCCTCCTCCTTTATCAACTTGATAAGCAATTTTTTCTTTCTTAAGAGCTTTCTCTAAAGCCTTTGTAGCTTTTACCCAATTAGCGGGTTTACCAACAAAATGTTCTGGTCGAGTAGAAAGATAAACTGCAAATTCTTTAAAACCAAAATCTTTCAAGATTTTAAAGGATAGTTTAATTAAATTATTAATTTCCTCATCTAATTGGTCAAGGGTACACCAAATATGAGCGTCATCTTGAGTAAATCCCCTTACCCGGGCTAAACCATGCAAGGTGCCTGAACGCTCGTAGCGATAAACAGTTCCTAATTCTGTATAGCGTAAAGGTAAATCTTTATAGCTTCTAATCTGATTTTTGTAAATTAAAATATGAAATGGGCAGTTCATGGGTTTCAGCTGGTAGTTGTCTTTTTCCTCGGGATTTATTTCATTTAAATGAATGACAGGAAACATTGTGTCTTTGTAAAAACCAGCATGACCAGAGATTTGCCATAATTGATAGCGGGCAATGTGAGGAGTATTAACTAATTGATAACCGTTTTTTAAATACTCATCTAAGGCATAATTTTCGATAATTCTTTTTAACATCGCCCCTTTAGGATGCCAAAGAATTAATCCTGGACCAATATTTTCATCAATATGAAACAGGTCTAATTTTTGGCCTAATAAAATATGGTCTCGCTCTTGAGCTTCCTCTAGTGCTTTGAGATAATTCTCTAATTCTTGCTTGGTTTGAAAAGCTATGCCAGAAATTCTTTGAAGCATGGGATTTTTTTCATCCCCTCTCCAATAAGCCCCTGAGACTTTATTGAGCTGAAAACTCGAAGGTAATTCTTTAGTATTTTTAACATGAGGACCGCGACATAAATCAATAAAATCGCCAAGTTGATAAATGGTAACCTGATTAACACTTTTAGCTTTTAATTTTGACTTTTGACTTTGCTCTGTCGTGCCATATTTCTCTAAATCTTTTAATAATTCTAATTTAAACGGTTGTTTTAGTTTTTTAAATAATTTCTTAGCTTCGAGCAAAGAAAGAGTTGATTTCTTGAAACTAAGACCTTCCTGAATAATTTTTTTCATTTCCGCTTCAATTTTTGGTAAATCATCTAAAGAAATACCGTTAGCTCCTAATCGAGGAACTAAAATATCATAATAAAAACCGTTTTCAATAGTTGGCCCTACTCCAAAAACAACTTCGCCATAAAGATTTTTTAAGGCTAAAGCTAAGACATGGGCTAAAGAGTGGCGAAAGGTATCTGAAGAAGCACCTTTTTTCTTTTGAGGCATAAATTTATGTTATTCTTTATATTTAACTACAAAATGTAATAAAAATCAACCTAAAAGTGGAAACTAGAATCTAGAATTTGGAATAAAGTTTTAATTTTTAATTTTTAATTTTTAAACAATTATACTCAATACTGAATACTGAATTTGGCTTTATTATCATACTTCTATTGGTTTAATCGCTTCTATTTTTTCTCCAATAATCTGATACTCCCCATTTCTTCTATCCATTCTTCCCTCTACTAAAACAACACTATCTTCTGTAATATTTTCCATATAATTAGCTAAAACTGTTGGGTATAAAACAACATCAATTGATTGGTCATAATCAGAAATTTGAGTAAAGACCATGGCTTTATTAGTTTTAGTTCTGATTCTTTGGATTCGAGAAACAAAACCGCAAACTTTTACCCTTTGTCCCAAGGCAACATTGTTTAATTGACTAACGGTAAGAGCTACTTTGCCTAAAACTCCTTTGTAATCGTCTAGGGGGTGTCCGGTTAAGTAAATGCCCAAGTATTCTCTTTCCCAAACCAATCTTTTATTTTTATCTAAAGGCAAACTTTCTCCTAGACGAGATAGAATACCGCCTTTTTCTTCTTGGAAGAGCCCCATTTGGAAATTATTATGATTATTTATGCTATAACTCATCTCTAAAAGCCTATCTAAATTTTCAGCCATTAATTCTCGAGAGCCAAAACAATCTAAAGCTCCAGCCTTAATTAAACTTTCTAAAGTTTTGCGATTTAAAACTTGGCGAGGAATACGTTTGAAAAAATCATCTAGGCTAAGGAAAGGACCATTAACTTCTCTCTCTTTTTGAATCATTTCTGCTACTCCTGAGCCAACATTTTTAATAGCCGATAGACCAAAGTGGATATGACCATTTTCTTTATCAACCCCAAACTCCACGAATGATTCATTAACAGAGGGAGGTAAAACTTTTATTCCCATTCTCTCGCACTCTTTAATCTCAATAGCAATTCTGTCAAGATTACCAAAATCAGAAGTCAAAAGAGCGGCCATAAAAACATTGGGATAATAAACCTTTAGCCAGGCAGTTTGATAAGTAATTCTTGCATAAGAGGAACTATGACCTTTATTAAAGCCATAACGAGCAAAAGGCTCTACCCATTCCCAAATCTTTAAAGCGATATCTTTTTTGATTCCTTTTGCAATCATTCCTTGAATCATCTTTTCCTTTTGATTAGATAAAAGAACTTTATTCTTTTTTCCCACTGCTTTACGTAAAACATCGGCTTCGGCCATAGAAAAACCAGCTAAATCATGAGCGATTTTCATTAATTGCTCCTGGTAAACACAAATACCATAAGTTTTTTCTAAGATGGGTTTTAAATTGGGATGAAAATAAGAAAATTTTTCTTCGCCGTGCTTTCTTCTAATAAATTGGGGAATTAATTCCATGGGACCTGGTCGATATAAAGCTAACATGGCAATAACGTCTTCCAAGGAATTAGGTTTTAAATCTTTTAAATACCTTCTCATACCTTCGGACTCTACCTGAAAAACTCCAACCGTGTCACCTTTGCTTAATAATTGATAGACTTTTTTATCTTCATAGTCTAAAGCATCTAAATCTAAATCTAAACCATAAACTTTTTTAATAATTCTTAAACTATTTCTAATAACGGTAAGATTAGCCAAACCTAAAATATCAAGCTTGACCAAACCAACATCACTTAAGGAATGCATTTCGTATTGAGTGACAATTTCTTGCTCACTGCGAGAGGAATGTTGAAGAGCGGTAAAATTAACAATTGGTTCAGGAGCAATTACTACCCCTGCAGCATGGGTAGAAGCATGACGAGCTACCCCCTCTAATCTAGTAGCAATATCTAAAACCTCTTTAACGTCACTATTAGTATCATACATTTGTTTCAATTCCGGAACAGTTTTTAAAGCTTCTTCGATGGGAACATTTTGGGGAATTAATTTGGCAATTTGATCTCCTAAAGAATAAGAATGGCCCAAAGCTCGATTAACATCTCGAACAGCCAAGCGGGATTTCATAATGCCAAAAGTTAAAACTTGGGCAACATGGTCCTGGCCATATTTTTGCGAAATATAAGCAATAATCTCTTGTCTTTTATCATCAGCTACATCTAAATCAATATCGGGTGGTTCCAATCTTTCTGGGTTAAGAAAACGCTCAAAATACAAATCATATTTAATGGGATCAATGTGAGTAATACCCACCACATAAGCTACCAAAGAACCAGCTGCTGAGCCTCTAGTATTAGTCAAAATGTTATTTTCTTTTGCAAAGCGAATAATATCTTGAATCACTAAAAAATAATCAGCAAAATTGGTTTTCTGAATAATATCCAACTCATGTTCTAAACGGGCTTTAGCCTCTGTATTATCTTCGGAATAAAAATGAGGAAAATTATCCCGAGATATTTTGGCTAAATAATCAAAGGCTGGTTCATGATTAGGCACATCAAATTTGGGAAAAAATAATTTTCCTAATTCTAATTCTAAATTGCAAGCATCAACTACTTTTTTAATATTCTCAAATAATTCGGGATGGTCTTTAAAATTATTAATAACCTCTTGGGGTTCTTTAAGGTGCAGTTCTGTTTTTTCCATACTTAATTTATCTTCACTGCCAGAACCGCCTCCTGTTTGGACTGCTAGTAAAACTTCATGAACTCTTTTATCTTCTTTGAGAGGATAATGACTATCACAAGTAACAATGGCGGGGGCTTGAGTTTCTAAAGAGAGTTTTAAAAGTTCTTCATTTACTTTATTTTGCTCTTCTAATTCTGGATGATCTTGAAGTTCTAAATAAAAATTATCTTTCCCAAAGATATCCTGATACTCTTTTACCAGTTCCCGAGCTTTATCAAAGTTTTTAGCCAAAAGAGCTTGGGGAATCTCTCCTCGTAAGCAAGCAGAGAGAGCAATTAATCCTTCGGAATATTTTCTTAAGACTTCTTTATCAATTCTGGGTTTATAATAAAACCCCTCTAACTCTCCAATGGTTACTAATTTTAACAAATTATGGTAACCAATTTGATTTTTTGCTAAAAGTATTAGATGATAGAACTTAATATCACTTTTAGTTCCTTTATCAAATCGAGAATGAGGGGCTAAATACATTTCGCAACCAATAATAGGTTTTAATCCATTGTCCTTAGCTTTCTTATAAAACTCAATTGCTCCATAAAGAACGCCGTGGTCAGTTAAAGCTATTGAGTCTAAACCCATTTTCTTGGTCAAAGCCACTAGTTCGTCAATTTTGCTCATCCCATCGAGCAAAGAATAGTGACTATGGACATGAAGATGAGCAAAATACATAGTAATAATTTAAAATTTATAACTTTAAACTGAAAACTTAAAAGTATTTTAACACAAGCTAAAGAAAAAGCAAAAATAGTTATCATTTTGTTAATAATTTGTCAACCTTCATTCTTATGAATTTAAAAACAGAAAAATATTTTTGGAAAAAAGGATTAAAAATTATTGCAGGATTAGATGAAGCTGGTCGTGGACCATTAGCCGGGCCAGTTTCAGCCGCCGCAGTCATAATTAATTCAAAAATTTATCAAAAGATTGGCCTGAATAAAGTCAAAGGGTCAAAATTTCAAATCCCGCCAGAGGCGGAAATGACAATTAAAAATTTTAAAGAAATTTTAAAATACACTAGAGATTCTAAAAAACTTTCTGCTTCGCAAAGAGAAAAAATTTTTCAATTAATAAAAACAGTACCAGGAATCAAATTTTCTTATGCTTTTGTTAGTGAAAAAATCATTGATAAAATCAATATTGAAAAAGCAACTTTCCTCGCCATGAGAAAAAGTTTAAAAAAATTAAAAATTAAACCGGATTTAATTTTAGTTGATGGCAACCGAAAAATTTCTCAATTAAATATTTTACAAAAAACTATCGTTAGGGGCGATGATAAAATTTTTTCCATTGCCTTGGCTTCCGTCATCGCTAAAGTCATACGTGATAAAAAAATGATGGCCTTGGCCAAAAAATATCCTCAATATCATTTTGAAATTCATAAAGGTTATCCTACCAAACTCCATAGAAAATTATTAAAAAAATATGGACCATCTCCGGTCCATCGAAAAAGTTATAAACCAGTAAAAAATTTAATGAAATAAAATTATTCTGAAACTGCTTTTTCAAAAACTCGATTCACTAAAAGTATCACGACAAAATCAATCACCAAAAGAATTAAAATATTATAAATAATATTAGTTTGCCAACCACTAATCACCAGGTTACGCATAATATTAACAGCGTAAGTTAAAGGATTTAGGCGGGCGATAATTTGTAACCAATGGGGCATCGCTTGAATGGGAAACATCGCACTACTAGAAAAAATTAAAGGCATAGTCAACATATTAATAATCGCTTGTAGATTTTCCATCGTGGTAATTTTGCTGGCTAAAGCTAAAGAAATACCTCCAAAAACAAAGGCGATCATCGCTCCAATTAGGAAAATTAACAAAACTCCTAAAAAGCCGGTCTGAAATCTTACTCCTAATAATAAAGCGATGACAATAATAATAGCCGCCTGGATCAAGCCCTGAACTGCGCTAGCTAACATCTTACCGAAAGGAATAGCCCCTCTTTTGATAGGAGCAGCTAAAAGTTTATCCAAAAAGCCAATTCTTCTATCCCAAACAATGGAAATGCCAGAAAAAATGCTTGTCATCATCACGGTCATTAAAATAATACCAGGTGTCATAAATGACAAATAATTACTTGTGCCAAACAATTGACTACCATTACCAGTACTAGTTAAACGACTCATCGTATTCCCCATTAAAACTAACCAAACTAAAGGTTGAATAAAGCTAACCACGATTCTGGCTTTCTGTCGGAAATATTTTTTTAATTCCCGAGAAGCAACATAATAAGTATCAAGAAATAAATTTAACATAAACTTTATCTAAAAACTTTATCTTCTTAATTTAGCCATGTTCATTCGCTGTTCTCTTGCTCCTTCAGCTGAACCTTCGGTGTCCCTAATGGTTTCGCCAGTATAAGATAAATAAACATCATCAAGGGTGGGTCTCTTTAATCTCACTGATTCAATTTTTATTTTATTTTTTTCTGCCTGGTGGAATAATTGAGGAATTAATTCATCACCTTTAGTTTTCACGGTAATTTGATAAACTCCCTCGGGTAAAGAACTAATGCTTTTAATTTGTTTCAAACTCTCAATTTTTTTTAAAAAACTTTGAATTTCTGACTGAGAATTTTGAAAAACCATGGTAATAATATCTCCTCCAATTTGAGATTTTAAAACACTGGGTTTATCAATGACCAAAATTTGGCCATGGTCAATAATGGCTACTCGATCACATAACTCATCTGCCTCTTCTAAATAGTGAGTAGTTAAAAAAATAGTCATCTGATATTCGCTGCGTAATTTTCTAATATACTCCCAAATGGTATGTCTCGTTTGAATGTCTAGACCTAAAGTGGGTTCATCGAGAAAAAGAATCTTGGGTTGATGAATCAAGGCTTCGGCTAAATCAAGTCGTTTCATCATCCCGCCAGAAAATGATTCCACTAAATCGTTCCTCTTTCCCCAGAGTTCAAACATCGTTAAAATATCTTGAGACCTTTTAAGAATTTCCTCTCTCTTTAAATGATAAAACTCTCCCTGGAGATAAATATTCTCATAAGCTGTTAGTTTGTCGTCTAGTGATAAAGCCTGGGAAGAATAACCAATCATCATTCTCACCTCATTTCTATTTTTTAAAGCATCCAGGCCATTGATATAAATTTCGCCCTGAGTGGGATTTAATAAACCAATTAAAGTTTTAATAGTTGTGGATTTACCCGCTCCATTAGGCCCTAAAAAGCCAAAAATTTCTCCTTGTTCAACGTCAAAACTAACGTCCTTAACCGCTTCTACTTTATTAGAATGATAAATTTTTTTCAGATGTTTAACAAGAATGGCTTTCTCGAACATTAGATTAATCAATAAATTTTTAGTATACTTTATTCAAGATACTCTTTTAAACTCAAAAAATCAATGACTTCTAAAGATCAATCTTTATCTAAACTTTTAGTTATTTTAGGGCCAACAGCCTCAGGAAAATCTGATTTAGCGATTCAATTAGCTCAAAAGTTTAATGGCGAAATTATTTCTGCTGATTCGCGCCAAGTATATCGAGGCATGAACATTGGTACAGGCAAAGTTTCTCGAGATGAAAATTCTGAATTGTATTTTTCTGAAGGAATTAGACATCACCTTTTAGATATTGTGAACCCTCAAGAATATTTTTCTGTGGCTCAATACCAAAAATTAGCCCTTGAGGCTATCAAAGATATTCAAAAAAGGGGCAAATTACCAATTTTATGCGGCGGCACTGGTTTATATATTAATGCTGTAATTGAAGGCTGGCAATTTTCCCAAGAACCTCCGAATTTAAAATTAAGAAAAAAATTAGAAAAATTAAGTGCAGAACAATTATTTCGAAACTTGCAAAAATTAAATCCTTCAAGAGCCTTAGTTATTGATAAAAATAATAAAAGAAGATTAGTTCGAGCTTTAGAAATATTAAATCAAAATCAAAATATCAGCCCCTTAATTAAAAACCCTCCTTCCTGGGATATTTTAATTTTAGGAATAAAAAAAGATAAAGAAGAATTAAAAAATCTTATCAAAAAAAGACTTCTCAAAAGACTAGATGAAGGAATGATTGAAGAAATCAAAACATTAAGAGAAGAAGGAATTTCTTCTCAGCGCTTAGAAGATTTTGGTTTGGAATATCGTTGGTTAAATCGCTACTTAGAAATGAAAGTCAGTTATGAAGAAATGATTAATTCTCTCTATCGGGATATTTGTCATTTTGCTAAACGTCAAATGACCTGGTTTAACAACCAAATTTTTGCTAAGTGCAATTTAGGTAAGTTTAAAAAGGGACCTAAGGCTTATTGGGTAACAAATAAAAAAGAGGCTATAAAATTAACTCGTCAATTCCTTGCGAATTAATTTTTCTAATTCTTGGGGGTTGGCCGTTCCTCTCAATTGAGCCATCCCTCTTCCTACTAAAAATTGAACTGCTGTTTCTTTGCCTTTTTTAAAGTCTTCTACTGCTTTAGGATTATTTTGAATAATTTCTTTAATCGTTTGTTCTAAAATTGCATTATCGGAAACTTGACTTAAGCCCTGGCTTTCAATTATTTCTTTAGCCGTTTGGCCAGTTTTAATCATTTCTAATAGAGTGTCTTTAGCTACTCGAGAAGTAATTTTATTAGTGTTCAAATAAAGGATCAGCTCGGCAAAAGACTGAGGAGTAATTTTAATATCTTGCCATCCTAATTTTTCTTTTTCCTTAATCCCTAAAATATCTGAGGCTAAATAATGATAAGCATCACTAATGGCTTTGGAAATATCAGAAGCTGAAGTTTTTAAAACTTTAACTGTTCGTTCAAAAAAATCCAAAAAATTAAAATCAGTAATCATTAAATTGGCTCCCACAGAAGGCACAGAATATTCTTGCATTAATTTCTCTTTTTTCTCCCAAGGTAATTCTGGTAATTGTTTTTTTAAATCCTCCAAGTCAAAAAGACCGCCCTCGCAAGTTTGAGAATAGACATGAAGAGGAGGCAAATCTGGTTCTGGGAAATAACGATAATCCTGAGCTTCTTCTTTTATCCTCTGGGAATAAGTCATTCCTTTATTATCATCCCAACCACGAGTTTCTTGAACAATTTTTTCACCTTGATCCAGTAATTTACTTTGCCTTTGAATTTCATAATCAACAGCTTTTTCTACTACTCGAAAAGAATTAAGATTTTTAATTTCTACTTTGGTCCCTAATTCTTTTTGCCCCTTTGGTTTTAAGCTAATATTAACCTCGCATCTCATTTGACCTTTCTCCATATCAGCCTCAGAAA
>JBMFSN010000011.1:0-13963 GCA_049967535.1 Minisyncoccia bacterium
CGGGGGCATATCAAATTTACCAATCTTTTTATTAATATGTTTTTAAGTGCTTTCTAGTCGCAAGCGCTTCGCGAATGCTCTTCCGGGGAAAATACTATTTATTAGATTATTAGAAATTAATATTAAGGTATTTTCCCGCTTGAAGCAAAGACTTTTGCTTCAAGCCCCATTGAGCTACGGGGACTATATTTAATTTTTTTCTAGATGGCGTTCAATGGGTAAAATAATCAAATTAATTAACATAACTAAAATAGTGCTGACAATGGCTATACCATAAAGACGTAAACCTACTGCTGCGCCAATAGCGGCTGTGGCCCACATAGTAGCAGCTGTTGTTAAACCTATCACTTGATTATCTGTAGGATGGAAAATTATGACTCCTGCTCCCAAAAAACCCATGCCAATAATAATTTGGCTTAAAACTTGAGAGGGATTGGAACCAGTCATCAAAAAATATTGAGTATAAGATAAACGATTAATAATTAAGAACAAACTAGCCCCTAAACTGATCAAAGCAAAAGTTCTCATACCAGCTTCTTTCCGAGCGTGTTTTCTTTCTAAACCAATTAAAGCTCCTAAAGCAGCGGCTAATAATAAGTCACGCGAACAAAGAAACAAAACATTTGACGTAATAATCATATTATGAGTATTATACTAATTGTTATGAATAAGATAATACTATTTATTAGTATAACAAAAATATGAAAGAAATCAAGAATATTATTGCAATTCAAAAACAAAGAGCACAAATTTTAGATTTAACCAGAAATTTTTTCAAAAAGAAAGGATTTTTAGAAGTGCAAACTCCCCTCCTTCTGAAAAATGTTGATACCGCTCCATACATTGATCCTTTTGCTGTTAAATTTTCTAATGACAGAAATAAACATTATTATGGTTATTTAATTACTTCTCCAGAATATTCTTTAAAAAAATTACTTGCTCAAGGTTTTAAAAATATTTTTGAAATTACCAAAGCCTTTAGGCAAGGTGAAGCTTTTGGTGGTTTACATAATCCAGAATTTACCATTTTAGAATGGTATAGAACTCAAGCTAATTATCTTCAAGTGATGAAAGATACTGAGGAATTAGTTTTTTTTCTCACTCAAAAATTACACCGTCGTTCATTTCTGTTTTATCAAGGCCAAAAAATTGATGTCTCTTTGCCCTGGTTAAGAATTTCTGTCAAAAAAGCCTTTCAAAAGTACGCCAAGATTAATTTGGATAAAACCAAAAATCTTAAATATTTTAAAAAAATAGTTAAGCAAAAGGGTTATAGGTTAGACCCCGCCTTTGGCGGGGCAAGCTGGAATGATTTATTTTATTTAATTTTTCTTAACGAAATTGAGCCAAAATTACCAAAAGATAGGGCTATTATTTTGTATGATTATCCTCTGCCCCAAGCTGCTTTAGCTAAAAAGAAATCAAAAAATAGTTTTTATGCGGAAAGATTTGAAGCTTATCTTGGTGGGATAGAAATCTGCAATGCTTTTTCTGAATTATTAGATTGGCAAGAGCAATTAAAAAGATTAAAAGAAGACCAAAAAGAGAGACAAAAATTGCACAAAGAAGTTTTAGAAATTGACAAAACCTTTATTTCTGCGCTAAAATCAAAGATACCACCAACTTCTGGTAATGCTTTAGGCATAGACAGATTAGAAATGTTACTTTTGAATATAAAAGATATTGACGAGTTATTACCTTTTTCCGCTAATAAAATGTTTAACCCCTAAAGAATTTACAATTTCTAATTTACAATTTTCATTAAATTTACAATTTTCAATTTTCAAACTTTATAGTATTAATTGTAAATTAATTCATTGAAAATTGATTGTAAATTGAGAATCGAAAATTAAAAATTTTACTACTATGGTTTCCACTTCAGATTTTGAAAAAGGCATGGTTATTAAAATGGATAATGAACCATGGCAAATTATAGATTATCAATTCGTTCATCCGGGCAAAGGCTCGGCTTTTGTGCGTACCACTTTAAAAAATCTTAAAACTAATAAAGTTTTAGATAAATCTTTTAAATCAGGGGAACGTTTTGAGGAGGTAGAATTTGAATATAAAAAATCTACTTATCTTTATAAAGATAGAAAAAACGCTGTTTTTAGTTTAAAGAATACCAATGAAAGGGTAAGTTTGCCTTTGGAAAATGTAGAAAATGAGATTGGCTACCTTAAAGAGCAGTCTCCTGTAGATTTAATTTATATTGGAGGAGAATTAAGCGGTGTAAATATTCCCAAAAAAGTTGCTTTAAAAGTTATCGAAGCTCCTCCTGCTATTAAAGGAGATACTGTTACTGGCACAACTAAAACTGTTACCTTGGAAACAGGACTAAAAATTAGTGCTCCAATTTTTATTAAAGAGGGAGAAATAA
This sequence comes from Minisyncoccia bacterium, assembly GCA_049967535.1. Classification (GTDB taxonomy): domain Bacteria; phylum Patescibacteriota; class Minisyncoccia; order UBA6257; family UBA6257; genus JBMFSN01. The sequence continues at coordinate 2,381 of JBMFSN010000011.1, forward strand.
TTTTAGTGAATACCGAAACTGGCGAGTACGCTGGAAGAACATAGGTCTGTATCCTGTATACAGAATACAGTATACTAAATACTGAATACAGACTACCTATGCTTGGGTTTCTTTAGTTCGTTTCGTTTTAACCCACACGGCTTTCCGTTGGGGATTTTTTAAATAATCAACGAAAGCGTGAACATAAGGAAAAACATAGTAAGAAGCAAAAATAGGGGCTAGAAAAAAGATAAAAAGAATGAAATTTTTTAATTGAACAAAGGTCTGTTTTTTCTGAATACCTCGAAAATCAATTTTTGACCAATAATGTTTTAAAAGAATTAAAAGAAAGATTAAGGTAGGTAAAGGAATAAAAACAATTATTAAACTAACTAGATCATTTAAAGGGTTCCAGGGAACTACTGATAAGGCAGCGAAGTGGTAAAGCAAAAATGATGAATAAAACATCTTAAAAAGTCTTAAAACAAAAAGCACGGTAGCAGCTAAAGATAAAGGGTAGTAAATTACCCAATCTAAAGGCCCATGAACTGTTAAACTTAAAATCATTTTCTTAAGGCGATTTTTTCTTTCTGGAAGAGAATTTTTATCTTTGAGCTCAAGGAATAATTTTCTTAAAGTTTGCATCAAACCATAGCCCCAACGATAGCGTTGTTGATGGTAAGCTTTGATAGCAGGCGGAGTTTGCTCAGTAGAAGGATAAGGTAAATAAACTGGCCATTTCTTCAAATCAGTGTAAATTCTGACCCCTATTTCAATATCTTCGGTTAAAATACTATTATCAAAACCATCAATTTGGTTAATTAAATTTTTATGAATAAAAACATTGGTGCCGCCAATAAAAGGCATAAAGAGAAAAATAAAAGGCAAAACATATTGATGAGAAAAACATTGGCCTAAAGCAGCTACTTTGCAAAAAGCTGAAAGAGACCAAAAATTACGAATCTGATAAACTGGTAATTGAAAAACTTGTTTTGTATTATCTAAAAGATAAGCTTTAGTTACCCCCAAAAAAGAATCCAGATTAGGGCCAGCTTCAGCATCAAAAAAAGCAAAAAAATCTGAAGTTTCTTTTAAAACAGTTAAAGCATAATTTAAAGCTCTCCCTTTGGTGGAGGCCACTTCGTAACCAAGGCATTGGCCATTAATTTTACCATCAAAATCATAGGGCACTTCTAGAAAGTTTAATTTCAAATCAGGCATTTCATCTTTTAATTTGAGAATTGTTTTTTCTACCACTCCTCTAGTTGTTTCTTCTCCCTCTTTGGCTCTTAATCTTTCTTTTTCATCAACAATAATAGTAATAGAATACAAAGAACGAGGATAATGAATTTGGGATACCCGAAGAATGGTAGGAGCAATTACTTCCGCTTCACTCAAAGCAGGAATTAAAATAGTATAAGTAGGTAAATTTTGATTAGTAGCCTCGCCGATTTTTTTAATATCATCTAGATTAATTTTTTCTACATGAGTCCAGTTTTTCAGAGCCCATAAAAAATAAAAAAATAAGCGAATAAAAAAAATGCCTAAGATCAAAGCTACCAAATAAGAAAAATAACTACTAGGAATACTTAGAATAAAGCGAAGGATTTTTGATTCAGTGATTAACCTGGCGAAATAAGGCATCGCCATGCTAGAAGAAAACATAAATTTAACTTTATAACTTATAACTTATAACTTATAACTCACAACAAAAATCATCCTCTTGGATCGATTTTTAAGCCATCACCAAAGCGACGCGGAATAATATGAATATGAGGACGATGAGGAACTCCTGATTGAGCTGCCTCTCCTTGATTAACTAATAAATGGTAACCATCAGCTTTTAATTCTCTAATTTCTTTTTCTGCTAATTGACGAGCTAAACTCATTATTTTTTGCCATTCCTCTTCCGTCATTTCCGAAACATTGGTAGTATGATTTTTTGAAAATAAAACTATATGCCCTTCACTGATAGGGTTGATATCATAAATAGCTAAAAAGTTCTCATCCTCATAATATTTTTGAGCTGGGATTTCTCCTTTAATAATTTTACAAAAAACACAATCGTCTTGTAACATATTCAAAAAATTTTAAATTTTAAATTTTTAATTTTTAAACAATTATACTCAATACAGAATACAGGATACAGGATACTGAATACTGAATACTGAATACTGAATACTCTATACTCTATCCTCAATACTTTATTAAATGATATTTTATTTTACAAGATTTATTGGTTTACCTTTTAAGTAACTTTCAATATCTTCAATGCTAGTAATTAAAATGTTTTCTAAGGCTTCTTCAGTATTAAAAGCATTATGAGGCGTCACAATGACATTGTCTAAATCAATGAAAATATGATTAAGAAGGGTGGTTTTTAGTTTATCTGATTCAGTTATTTTTCCTTTCGCTAACAATTCTTGTTCTTCTTTAATTTCCCTTTCTTCTTCTAAGACATCTAAAGCAGCTCCTGCAATTTGACCCGATTTTAAAGATTGATAAAGCGCCTCAGTTTCCATTACGCCACCACGACTAGTATTAATTAAATAAGCACCTTGCTTGATTAATTTAATATTATCTTTATTCAGTAAATGATGATTTTCGGTATTATAAGGCACGTGAAGAGTAATAACATCTGATTGTTTTAATAAATCTTCTAAGCCAACGTAATCAAAATCTAATTGTTGTTCTAACTCATCATTAGGATATTTATCATAAGCTAAAATTTTCATGCCAAAACCATTGGCTATCTTAATAACATTGGTTCCTATCTTGCCAGTGCCGATGACCCCTAAAGTTTTGCCAAATAATTCTCTCCCTGTTAATCCCTTTAAATCAAAACCCCCCGTTTCTCTGACTCGGTGATAAGCATCATAAATTTTTCTTATTAGACAAAGCAGTAAGCCAAAAGTATATTCAGCTACGGTATGAGAACCATAACTAGGAACATTGGCCACTAAAATTCCTTTTTCTTGACAGGTCTTTAAATCAATATGGTCAAAACCAGTAGAACGGGTAACAACTAATTTCAAATTGGGTAGCTGCTTAATAATTTCTTTAGAAAATTGAGAATTAATAAATCCAGAAATTATTTCATAATCCTGAAACCGAGAAACATTTTCCAGGGTTAAAGCTTCTTCTAATAAATCAGTTTGAGCTAAAAAGGAAGGATAATTTTTTAAATATCCTCTTTCCCACTCACTGGTTTCCAAAAACGCAATTTTGTTCATAGCATATTAATTTTTAATTTACAATTTTCAATTTTCATTGAATTTACAATTTTACAATTTTCAAACCTCTAATATCTATTTGTAAATTGAATCATTGAAAATTTATTGTAAATTGAGAATTGAGAATTGATAATTGGTTATTATGTTTTATGAGTTATGATTTGAATTATTCTATTATATTTTACCATTCTTTCCTTTGGTTGAGGAGCCCCAGCTTTGAGGCCCCAAGCACAACAACCAAAAGCTAAATCACTGATAAAATCATCATCGGTTTCTGCGCTGCGATGACTAACAATAAACTTTAAATTCTTCTCATAGGCTAAAGCAATTACTTTTAAAGTTTCGGAAATAGTGCCAATTTGGGAAGGCTTAATAATCAAACCAGAAATAGCATTTTGTTCAAGGGATTTCTGGACATATTGATAATTAGTAGTGGTTAAATCATCTCCAATCACAACGGCTTGTTTTTGAAATAAATTATTTAATTGAGTAAAACTGCTAAAATCATTTTCATCAAACGGATCTTCCCAAGACAACAATTGATATTTTTTTTGTAAATTTTGATAAATATCTAATAATTCTTCTTTGGTAACTGATTTTTCATGGTTAATTTGATAAGTTTGAGAAGTGGAGTCAAAAAAAGAACTAGCCGCAATATCAAGAGAAAAACTTAAAACATTATCTAATTTTAAACGGCTTCTTAAAGAAGTTAAAATTTCTAAGGGCAGGGTATAATCTTCGGTGTTAACTAAAACTCCTCCCTCATCTCCAAACTCCACTTTACCATATCGGTCTTGCATAAAATTTTTTAAGTGGAAAAAGAAAGTTTTGGCTATTTCTAAAGCTTTTTCTGGATTTTCTTCCCGAGGCACAATTAAATATTCTTGAAACTTGGGACCATAGGGAGCATGCCTGCCGGCATTAATCAAATTAAGAAAAAAATAAGGATAAGGATCAGTGCAAATAAAACTTTGAGAGGCAGGCATTAACTCAATTAAATTATTGCGTAAAAATTCCCAAAGAGGAACTTTTTCTAAGCGAGCTAATAACTTACTATAACCCTGAGATAAAACTAAAGTTAAATTACCGCCTAAAACAGATTTTTGAGGAGTATTATCTATCCTCAAGAGAAAATTATCAAAATCAGCCAAAGTTTCAAATTTTTGTTTGATTAAAAATGGTTTCAGACTTTGAAATTGTTCCAAAGCCTTTTGAGGATCTATAAAAACAGCTTCTCTTTCGCCACGGCTTTTACCTTGAGGCACGCTGGAAGTCACTTCAATCTTACCTTCTTTCATAAAAACTTCTAATGTATCTTGACCACGAGAATCTTTAATAATTCTTAATTTTATATCATCTATTTTGAACATGCCTATTTGTTTTTGCTTAAATATAGAATTGTTTTTATCACTGTATCGGGATTTAAAGAAATAGCGGTAATACCTTCCTTCACGACAAAATCAGCAAAATCAGGATAATCACTGGGAGCCTGACCACAAATACCGACATATTTATTTCTTTTGCGGCAAACCTGAATAATTTCTTTAATCATTTTTTTGACAGCTTCGTTATTTTCATTAGCAATTTTAGCTAAACTGCCATTGTCCCGGTCTATTCCAACTACTAATTGCGTTAAATCATTAGAACCAATACTCATGCCATCAAAAATATCTAAGAATTTATCAATTAATAAAATGTTAGAAGGAATTTCTGCCATAACATAAATTTTTGTTTTAGGTAAATATTTTCTGATAATAGTTTTTACTTTTTCACCTTCCTCAGGAGTACGACAGAAAGGCACCATAACGCTAATATTGCTTAAGCCAAAAACTTCGATGGCTCTTTTCATAGCTAAACACTCCATTTCAAAAGCAGGTTGATAACGAGGGTCATAATAACGCGAAGCACCACGCCAACCTAACATGGGATTCTCTTCTAATGGTTCAAAGAGCTCACCACCAACTAATTGTCGATATTCATTAGTCTTAAAATCAGAAAATCTCACAATCACCTCTTTGGGATAAAAAGCAGCGGCGATTTGAGCAATGCCCTCGGCTAATTCTTTAATAAAATATTCTTTTTTATCTTTATGTTCAACTGTGATTTTAGCAATTAAGTTTTTTAATTTTTTGTTTTTTAAAGTATTAAAATAATACAGGGCTAAAGGATGAATTTTTATTTTTTCAGCAATAATAAATTCTTCCCTGGCTAATCCCACTCCATCATTAGGAATCAAAGAAGTTTGAAAAGCAATTTCTGGGGCACCAATATTAACAGAAATTTTAGTTTTTAATTGAGGAATATTTTTGAATTCGTAACTATGCTTTTCAAAAGATACTTTTCCTAAAAATATTTTTCCTTCGGAGCCAGAAGTACAATCTACTGTAATCTCTTGGCCATTTTGTAAAGTCTTAGTGGCTATTTTAGTGCCAACAATACAGGGAATTCCTAATTCCCGAGAAATAATGGCCGCATGACAGGTCTTCCCTCCTTCATCAGTGACAATAGCTGAGGCAAAAGGCATGGCACTTGTCCAATCAGGGTCAGTCATTTTGGTTACTAAAACTTCACCCTTTTTGAATTGAGATAATTTTTTAATATCTTCAATAATATGAACCTTACCCATTCCTATTTTATTACCAATGGCAATACCAGTAAGAAGAGGTTTCTTGGTACTCTTAGTTTTATATTCTTCATAGTGTTGAAAATGTTCTGAAGAATGGACCGTTTCTGGTCTAGCTTGAACAATAAATAATTCACCAGTTTGGCCATCTTTTGCCCATTCAATATCTTGAGGAGCCCATCTCTTATTATTTTCCGAATAATGTTGTTCAATCAATAATCCCCAGCGAGCTAAAGTTAAAATATCTTTATCGTCAATGCAAAATCTCAATTGGTCTTTGGAAGCCACAGTTACTTCTTTCACTCCTCCATTTTTAGCATAAATATATTTCTTAGTTTTTCTGCCCAAATTCTTTCTAATAATTGCTTGATAACCTTGTTCCAAAGTTGGTTTAAAAACCAAAAATTCATCAGGAGTTACTTTTCCTTTGACAATCATTTCTCCTAAGCCATAAATACCATTAATGACAATAATATTTTTAAAACCCGTTTCTGTATCCAAAGTAAACATAATCCCAGCGGAACCAAGGTCGGAACGAATCATTTTCATTACTCCTACCGAAAGAGCAAACTCTAATTGTCCAATTTTATTTTCCTCTCGATAAGAAATAGCTCTATCAGTAAAAGTAGAGATAATACAGTTTTTTACTGCTTGTAGCAATTCATCTTCCCCTCTCACATTTAAATAAGTTTCAAACTGTCCAGCAAAGGAAGTATTGGGCATATCTTCTGCCACCCCAGAGGTTCTCACTGCCACATCAGGATTTTTGCCATATTGTTCACCTAATTGATGATAAGCCGTAATTATTTCTTGTTTTAAATCTTCTGGAAAAACACCTTTATTAATAGCTTGCCTACATTTTTTTCCAGTTGTTTGAAGGTTAGTTATACTCTGAGGATTAAAATCTTTAAAAATATCTTTTAAAGTTTTATCCAAACCATTAGTTTGTAAAAATTTCCAATAAGCCTTAGTTGTTAAAGCAAAACCATTGGGAACGTGAATGCCTTGAGGAACTAAATAATGATACATTTCTCCTAAAGAACCATTCTTTCCTCCCACGAGAGGAATATCTTTAATAGTAATATCTTTAAACCAAAGAATATACTTCATAAAATTTTTAATTTATATTGAGATAAAATTAATATATTTTACACCATAATTAATCGTTTTTCCAGTAATTGTTTTATCCACTAGTTATCCACTTTTTGGGCTTGACACGAAAGGTCAGTATGCTATAATGAAGGTGCTATCATCTGAAGGGATTAATTGACGCAAGTCTGTTGGTCCTGACAGGTGGTAGCATTGCTACCATTTAGACGGGCTAAAGAATTTCGGTTCTTTGGTCAAGACAAATGGTAGCATTTTTTTATTAGAAGGAAAATATTTTGAGCGATATTATGGAGCCAAAGAAACAAATATACGAAGCGAGTGAGAGGAAAGCCGGAACTGAGTGCAGCAACATTCCGGAAGGTTTCCCGAAGCGAGCGAGTATTATTTGTCTTTGGCGAAATATTTTGAGCGAAAGAGAAAAGGGTGAATAATTCTTAATCACTCAATAAGATTTCAGCTTCTTTTTTCAGAGCTAACAGTTTATTTTCAGAAATTCCAGCTCTTTTAGCACATTGAGTAGCATCCATGGTTAAAAGATCCTGAGCTAACATAATATGCATCTCCCCACATTTGTCTATAAGGTCTTCTTTCATTGACGGCAAAATAGTAATGGGATAGAACTTATTGGATTCAATAACATATTCCAATCCCCTATTTTCTGGATAACGCCAGCCTAACAAATCAACCTTCATACATTGAGCATAACGAATAGCTTCGCTGGTAAACTTTGTATTGGTTACTAACATAGAGCGAACTTTCAAATTTTTCAAAGTACCTTTTTTGAAAAAGTTCCCGTTTTGTAAATCCAAGAATCGAGCGTAATTAGCCAAAGCAACTTTTAAATCGACTCTAGAACCAGGCAAAGAGTGGTATTTGCATTCCCCTACAACTAATTGTTTATCTATTTTGGCTAAAAAATCAATCTCATAAAAAGCACACTTGCCTGGTAAATGTTGGTTCAATTGAACAGCAAACCCTAAACGATGGAAAATTTCTCCCACATATTTTTCAAAAGGAAAACCGCTAGGTCCTAATTTTCTAATAGCCTCTTTTAAACTAAAGCGCATGCCAGCTTTGGGAAAATCTTGATAAAGATATTCTTGAACTTTTTTATAAATTTCGCTGGTTTTAATATTGTTATAAACTTCTTTTTGAATATTTGAGGCAATTTGTTTGGCTAAAGATTTTTCTGCCCCTACTCGCAAAGCGCTTTGATAAACCTTTCTCCAAGAAAAAGGCTCTCGATTACCTAAACTATCAATAATAAATATTTTAGACATAAATCATTATATTTAATGTTTAAACTTGTGATTAATAAAATTTCTTACCTCTGTTTCGTTCATCCCAAAATGATGACCAATTTCGTGCCATAAAGTTTCGTTAACTAGTTGTTTAATGGCTTGGGAATCAAAATTAGCAATTTTTTCAATATTGTTTTGAAATAAAGTAATTTTGTCAGGCACTGCCTTATCATAATGATACCTTTGAGTTTGGGGAACACCTTCATATAATCCCAAAAGATATTCTCCGTTTGAGTACCCAGATTGTTGTTTTTGAAAATCGTCAGGTTCAGCCTGAAGGGTTACAGCCACATTTTTCATTTTTTCTTTGAAACGTTTAGGAAACGCTTCTAAAGATTGAGAAATTATTGTTTCAAATTCTTCTTTTGTCATAATTAAGAGAGGCCTAATTCTTTTGTCAATTCCTCAAAAATATCTGGAGGAATAGGAACAGGGTCACCGGGGTTAGTTGTTCCGGGATATTTCCAAGCACTGATAATCTTTATTGTCTTAGGTTTTGACCCATGCACCACGTGGGGTGCATGGCCCTGAATCCTACGTGGTTTAGGGTTTTCTATCACGTACATTGTCCAAATTTCATAGGGGTGTTTTTTTGAACCAGCCGCCTGCATTGATGCCCAAGTTTCAGGAGCAATCCCTGCCTCAATTCTATTAGCATGACGAATGACTCTTTTTACTCGGCTGGCAGATAGATTATATTGCCTCAATTTTTCTTGAGCATGCTGAGTCCAATAAAACAATCCATCTTGATAATTATTCTTCATCTTCATGTTTGATTTCAAAAGATACCAATTTTTCTTCTGGTTCCAACTTTTCTTCTACTCGGTCAATGTTTTCCCGAAAGAATTTCTTTAAATAATTAAGCATCAATTCAACGCTATCATCTAAACCTTCCAGAACCAAGGTCACAGAGCCATCTTTATTGTTTTTCACCCAACCATAAACACCATATTTTTCTGCTACCACATTAGTCACGTAGCGAAAACCTACGCCCTGCACCTGACCATAAAAATGAACTCTCTTTCGCATAATTTTATTATATTAGCCGTGTTTTATTATTATAACATCTCCATCTTGAACTTCATAGTCTTTTCCCTCTAATCTAAGCCAGCCTTTTTCTCGGGCCTCAGCCCAACTTCCTGCTTCTAATAATTTTTCCCAATTAATTACTTCCGCTTTAATAAAATTCTTTTCAAAATCAGAATGAATGACTCCTCCAGCCTGCGGAGCTTTTAATCCCTTTTTTAAAGTCCAAGCCCTGGTTTCATCTGGTCCAGTGGTTAAAAAAGTAATTAAGTCTAACAATTGATAAGAAGATTTAATCAAAGCGTCTAATTCTGATTGCTTGGGTAAACCCACCTCCTCTCTTTCTTCGGGAGTAAAATCAATAGCTTCTAATTCTGAAGCTACATCCATAATTAAATAAGGCCAATGATTTTTTTCAAACAACGATAAAATCTGGCCATCAATTTCTTCTTTGGTCCCATTTAATAAATAAATCCTCGGTTTATTGCTTAACAGTTGATAATTTTTTAAAATCTTTTTTTCGTCTTCTTCCCACTGAGCTTCAAAAAGTAATTGTCCTTTTTGTAATAAATCTTGCGCTTTGGTTAAAACTTTTAATTCTAAGACAGCTTCTTTTTGACCAGACTTGGCATCTTTAGCTACGCTTTGAATTCTTTTATCAACTGTCTCTAAATCTTTTAACATTAATTCTGTTTCCAAAGTTTCTTTTTCTAGTAATGGATCAATAGTATTTAAAGTATTAATGACGTCTGATTTGCGAAAACATCTTAAGACATAAACAATAGCATCAGTCTCCCTGATATTGGCTAAAAATTGATTACCCAAACCTTCACCTTGAGAAGCGCCTTTGACTAATCCCGCGATATCAACAAATTCAATGGTGGTATAAATTTTTTTAAGCGAATGAGTTAACTCCGCTAATTTATCCACCCGTTCATCAGGCACTGCCACCACCCCCACATTAGGGTCAATAGTACAAAAGGGATAATTCTCCCGCGCCACTTGTTTTTTGGTAATAGTTTCAAATAATGTTGATTTACCCACATTAGGCAAACCTACGATTCCTAAAGATAAGCTCATATAGCTTTATTCTAGCAAATATTAGATAAAAAAAGAAGGGACGGCTTTGCAGCCGTCCCTTACCCCACCGTCTTTTATTATACTCTCCTTGCTCTTTCTTTGTCAAGTCCCCAACCTAAAAAATCAAAAAAAGGAGCCGACCCGAAAGTCGACTCCCCTTTCCCACTGTTACCTTTATATTACACTTTTTTCTTTGTCAAGTCAAGTCAACCTAAGTTATCCATATCTCAATTTTTCACAAAATTCATAAAGATTGGTAAATTTTTTGAGCTAAACCTTTAATCGTACCGGGACCCAAAGTAATAATTAAATCATTAGGCTGAATTATTTTTTTTAAGAACTTTGGCACTTCATCTAATTTTGCAATATAAAAAACTTTTTTCTTGGGATTATATTTTTTAATCCATTGATTTACTTTTTTGCTAGTTATACCTTTAATAGGTTTTTCAAAAGCCGGACAAATATCTAAAGAAATAATCACATCAGCGTCATCAAAAGCTTGACCAACTTTTTCCCCTAACATTTTCATTCTGGTATAACGATGGGGTTCGTAAATCGCAATAATTCTTCTCTTTAAAACTTTTAAACTTTCTAAAGTAGTTTTCACTTCAGTGGGATGGTCAGCATGGTCATCAATGATTAAAATTTTATTTTTCTCGCCAATAATTTCGCTGCGTCTTTTGGGAAGTTTAAATCTTCTAAAAATTTTCATGCTTTGCTCAAAACTAATTCCGGCTTGTTTGGCTGCCAGCATCGCTCCCAAAGCATTTAATAAATTTTTCTCACTAAGAAAAGGTGCTCGAAATTGACCAATGTTTTTACCTTGAAAGATTAAATCAGCTTTAATGCCTTGAGCTGAAAAATTGAGGTTTTGAGCCCTTAAATTAGCGTTTAGGCTCAAGCCATAGGTCAAAAAGGGCTGGTTTTGAATGTTTTTTGCCGCTTGAACAAGATTTTTATCATCAGCGCATAAAATAGTGATTTTTCTCTTTCCTTGACCTTTAATAAATCTTTTGAAAGCATCTTTTAACTCCTTGAAACTATAATGGTAATTAGACAAATGATCTTTATCAATATTAGTAATAATACTAATCAACGGGTCAAAAAGGAGAAAAGAACCATCACTTTCGTCAGTTTCCAAAACAACCCAACTTTTAGGAGTAATCTTGGTTTCTTTTAAACATTTATTTTCTCCCCCTAAATAAACATAAGTTGGGATTTTGGCTTGCTG
>JBMFSN010000012.1:0-10137 GCA_049967535.1 Minisyncoccia bacterium
GAGCGAAGCGAAGAAGAGCGAGGAGCTTGCGCGAGTCTAAAATCCTCGCTGGGGATTTTAGACGTTTTCGAAAGGTATATATCCCCAAGCTCCTTTTATTATACTTATTTTTGTCATTTGCAATTTATTTATTATGTTGTGTTGGTTTCATAAAGGGAAAGAAAATTACTTCTTTTACAGAAGGGGCATGAGTTAAAACCGCTATTAGCCTATCTATTCCAATTCCTAAACCAGCGGCAGGAGGCATACCATATTCCAAGGCTTCTATAAAATCTTTATCCTGAGGATGGGCTTCTTTATCCCCCAACTTTTTCATTGTTTGTTGCTTTAAGAATCTTTCTTTTTGGTCTAAAGGATCATTTAATTCTGAGAATCCATTGGCTACTTCCCAGCCATTTAAAATTAATTGAAATCTTAAAGTTTTTTGAGGGTTTTGAGGGTCTTTTTTAGCTAAAGGAGAAATTTCTAAAGGTTGATTAATAAGAAAAAAGGGTTCAGAAAAATCTTTTCTTATTTTTTTAAAAATTAAATCAGCTATTTTTTCCACTGAATCACAAGAATTAACATTATCTATTTGTAATTCCTTGGCCTTATTAAGCCATTGAGCCTGCGAATTTTGAAAATTTAGACCTGTTTTCGATTCAAGTAATTCTTCAAAATCTTTGATGGCCCATTCACTCTTGAGGATTGATGAATTATCAATATCTTTTTGAAACTTTTTCGCCAACATTTGGATGAGCTCTTTTGTTAATTTCATTAAATCTTGGCGAGTTTGATAGGCACTATATAATTCCATCATCGTAAATTCTGGATTATGTTCTCGATCCATTCCCTCATTGCGAAAATTCTTACCAATTTCATAAATTTTTTCAAAACCACCCACTAATAACCTTTTGAGATATAATTCCGGAGCGATTCTTAAATATAATTTTATTTTTAAAGCCTCTAATTTAGTAATAAAAGGATTAGCATTGGCTCCTCCATAAATAGTTTGCAAAATAGGAGTTTCTACTTCTAAATAGCCTCGTTGGTTTAAAAATTCTCTTATGGCGGCAATCATTTGGCTACGTAAAGTAAAACGTTTTTTTATTTCTCCATTTTCCAAAAGGTCTAAATAACGCTTTCTAAAACGTTCTTCATCATCTTCTAAACCAAACCATTCTTTGGGTAAAGGCCTCAAAGATTTTCCCGTTAAAGAAAAGTCTTTTACCAATAAACTTTTTTCCCCTTTTTGAGTTAAATAAAGAGTACCCGAAGCGCTAAGAAAATCTCCTAAATCAATATATTTCTCAAAAAAAGACATTTTTTTATCACCTAAAACATCCGCCTTCAAGACTAATTGAATTTTACCACTTTCATCTTTTAAGTCGCAAAAAATTAATCCGCCATGGCCACGAACTGAAAAAATTCTTCCTGCTAAAGAGAGAGATTTTTTATTTTTGAGCCAAACATTAAAATGTTCTAAAGCTTCACCAACGGTAAATTGACGCCTTACCTTTTCTGGATAAGGATCGATTCCTTGCTGGCGCAATTGCTGTATTTTTTTTATTCGCTCTTTTATGATATCATCCAACATATAATTTACAAAATAGATTAAAATTCGTAGAAACTCGTAGAAATTTATTGAAATTCCTTGTATCTCTATTGTATTTCTATAAATTTCTATTGAATATTTAGTATCTTGTATTTTACATCACCTTGAGGGGTTTTGACAATAATTATATCACCTTTCTTGTGTCCAAGAAAGGCTTTACCCAAAGGAGATTCATTAGATATTTTACCCTCTGCTGGATTGGCTTCATGAGCCCCAATGATAGTAAATTCTCTTTTTAAGTTAGATTTCGTGATGTTTTGAACAAGAAGAGACGAACCTAGGCCAACAGAACCATTGTCTTTATTGGGATGAATTAAAGAAGCGTTTTTAAGAAGTAGCTCTAATTCTAAAATTCTTGTCTCTAAAGCTGACTGAAGTTCTTTAGTTTCTTGATAAGCAGCATTTTCTGAGAGGTCGCCTAGGTCTTTAGCTTCTTGCACTTTTAAAGCGATTTCTTTTCTTTTAGTAGTTTTTAAAAAATCTAATTCTTCTTTTAATTTTTTATATGATTCTGGGGTAATGTAATTTTTTTTCATTTTGATTAGTTTTTATTATTAATAGTAGTGGTGGAGGTAGTAATGCGATTCTCATAATACCAAGATAAAACATCATGAACTACTGGCAAGGTGGCAATAGAACCTTGGGGGGGGTCTTCAATAAGAACTAAAAGAACAATCTGAGGGTTATTATAGGGAGCATAAGCGGCAAAAAGAGCGTTAAATTGTGCTTTACCTAAAGAAATAAATTTTGGTGAACCACTTTTACCAGCTACAGGCATCGGTAAATCATTTAAAGAAGTAGCTGTTCCAATAGTAACAACCTGGCGCATTCCTTCTTGAATAATTTTTAAATCACTAAGAGGCACATTTAAATTAAGTAAAGGAGTAGGATTAGTATCTTTATTTAAATGAGGTTTCATCATGACGCCATTATTACTAATAGCAGATATATAGTCAACTAATTCTAAGGGCGTCAAAATCAACCCCCCTTCCCCAATAGAAATATTATAGGTATCTCCTAATTTCCAAACAGGATCCTCTGGTCTTATTGTTTTCAGCCAAGCCTCACTTGGTAAAACCCCTGTTGCTTCATCACTTAAATCAATTCCTTGTTTTTTATTTAAACCGAATAAATTCCAATATTTTTGAATTTTAGCTAACCCTAATCCAGTAATATTTTGATAGCCACCTCCCACTGTCCAAAAGTAAACATTACAAGATACAGCTAAAGCTTTACGCATATCGACCCAGCCGTGAGGCTTCCAATCATTAAAAACATATTTTACCTCTGGATGATAGGGATTATTAATTACAATTTTGCCTTCATCATAAATTTTTTTTAGAGGATCAATAATTTTTTCCTCTAAAGCTGCTACAGCCATCAATGGTTTGATTAAAGAGCCAGGGGCATACAAACCGCTAACTACTCTATTAAATAAAGGATGGTTTTTATCTTGAAAATATTGGTTAATAGTTTGGCTCGGATAACCTTTGGTTAAAACATTGGGGTCAAAACTAGGTAAACTAACTAAGGCTAATACTTCTCCTGTTTTGGGATTTAAGGCAATAGCTGCTCCCCTTGTTACCCCTAAATTAGCTAATTGATTTTTTAAAGAGTCGTAAAGTTTTATTTGTAAATCTTTATCGATAGTTGTATTTAAATCTTTTCCAGGCTGAGGATCCAAAGTGCCTAAATCCTGTTTGACTTTACCATAGGCATCAACCTCTACCAATCTTTTTCCCCAAGTGCCTTGAAGAGAATTTTCGTATTCTAATTCTAGCCCCTCTTTACCCACTATTGAAGTTAAGGGATAATTAGGATATGTTAATTTATCTTGACTAGACATTTTCCCCACATAGCCTACTAATTGTGCCATTGTATCTGCATAGGGATAATAACGACTCGTATCAGCCTCAACAACAAAACCCTTATTACTTAAAGCATTGGCTTCGAATTTTCTAATTTCATCAACATTTAAATTAGTTTTTAGAAGAATAGGGTTAATAGAAGATAAAATATTATCATCTTTTAAGATATTTTCTATTTCATCTTTGTTCAGATTGAAAACAGAAACTACTTGGTTAATTAGCAATTCTCTATCACTATCTCTCCTAGGTAAATCAAGGGGAACCATAATCAAACTAAAAGAGGGTGAATTTAAAACTAAGGGATTATGATAACGATCATAGATAATCCCTCTGGGAGGGTTAATGACATAATAACGAGTTTTATTATGAAGAGCTAAATCAGAATAATAAGCACCTTTTACTATCTCTAAGTCAAAAATTCTAGCTCCAAGAATAAAGACCAGAACTAAACAAACGATAAAAAATCCCCTAAGAAAACCTGAGGATAAAGGCCAATCCATTTTCATTAACTGAGTCTCTCCCATTTCTTCTGCTCGTTTATCAAGCAAAATTTCTTCTGGATCTATTAAATGCTCATTACGTTTAATGGTGTTTCTTTTTAAGTTCATATAAAATACTATGATTTGATAAAATAAGCACCCCTAAATACAATAAAGAATTAATTAATAAATTGATAAATACTAACCATCCTAAATTAAGATGGGCAAAAAGAAGCCCCCAAACAAATAGAATGACAAAATAGCTGATAATCATAATTTCTCCAATCAAAAGGCGTGACCAAAAACTTTTTTCTTCAAATATTTTGGTTAATAATTTTCCTCCTAACACAATTAAAATAAAAATAAATAAATATACCCCCCAGCTAAAATTAGAAAAACTATCAAAAACTATTCCTGAAATAATAGCAAAAAGAAGAGACAAAGAAAAGGGTAAAGTAAAAAAAGAGAAAACAGTAAATAATAAACTTAAATGAATAATTGGCTTTAAAAAAATATTTCCTTCAAAATATATCTGAAGAATAATTAAAAGAATAAACAATAAAAAATATTTAATGAAACGAAGCATTTTGAGGAATAAAATCTGTTATCACAAACACCCAGTCTATTTGATGACTATTTAAAAAGGGCTCGGTAAGATAGTTTTTAATGACATTAGAAGAAGGAATAATCTCTTTAACTTGGGCTACCAAAAGTCCTTTTAAAAAGTTTTTATTTTCAGCCGAGGTAATCAAAAAATCTCCCCCATTAACATTTGCCCCTTGAGGAACTAGAGTCAAGATATATTTTCCTTCTGTATTCCTTTCTAAGACCGCTAAAACTTGAGAATTTAAATCTTCTACTCCAATTTTTATTTGAGGAGCAAAAATGGATTCTACTTGAGAATAATGGGCGTTGCATTCAGTTATAACACCTAAAAGAATCTTATTAGTAGAAATAACATTCATCCCCACTTTTAAACCATCCTGTCCTCCTTTATTAATCCAAAACTTACCAGATAATCCAGTGGGATCCATTAAAACTACTTGAGATGGAATTAAATGCCAGCCATTATCTTGTTTCAGTTTTAAAGCATTTGTTAATGCTAAGTTCTCCTTAGTGAGTTCTTGTAATGTTAAATTTTGGGTCAAAAGTTCACTGTTTGTTTTTTCTAAATCAATTAATTTATTTCTTAAGGTGTTAAAATGCAAAAAATCATTAAGCCAACTAGAGCTATTTAAAAGAATATTGGTAAAAACTGTTCCCCTTAATGAAGCTAAAGTAGTAACACTGGCTGTTTGAATATTGTTTCTTTGCCCTTGATACAATTTAAATAAAAAAAAGAGAGCGATTATAATAACCACTCCGAAAAATAAAAAATGAAGCAAAGGATTTTTTCTCATACTAATACACAATTTAAACTGGTGGCTTTTCCCTATTAATATTAATCAAAATATCAGAATATTCTTTTAAATCCTCTAAAACAAAACCTATTCCCCTTACTACAGCGGTAGCAGGATCCTCAACAATAGTAGTTTTAAGGCCAATGCTATTAGCGATTAATTTATCTATTCCTTTCAATAAGGAGCTGCCTCCTGAGAGATAAATTCCATCATTAATAATATCGGATATTAATTCCGGAGGAGTACTTTCTAGAGTTGATTGAATAGCATCAACAATCTTATTCAAGGAAGACGTTAAGGCTTCCCTAACATCAGCTTCTTTAATTTTAATTTCCTTTGGTAACCCCTTAGTTAAGTCCCTTCCTTTTATTTTCATTTCTTGATTGCTTCCTAGGTCCAAAGCCGAGCCAATGTTAATTTTAATTTCTTCAGCAGTTTTCTCGCCAATCGCCATTTTATATTTCTCTTTTAAATAATAAATAATATCGTCATTAAGTTTATCTCCAGCCACTCTTAAGCTTTTATATACTACTATTCCTCCTAAAGAAATAACAGCTGCCTCAGTAGTGCCGCCTCCAATATCAACAATAAACGCGCCTTTTGATTCTTTAATAGGTAAACGAATGCCCAAAGCCACTGCCACTGGTTCATCAATAAGGTGAGCCTCTCTCGCTCCTGCTGAGTGCGCTACATCTTCTACTGCTCTTTTTTCTACTTCCGTGCCTCCACAAGGAATACCAATGACTAACCTCGGCCTTTTAACAAGATTTTCTAAAAAATTAGTGCTTTGAAGCTTCTCTAAAAAATAACGAATCATTTTTTCTGTTACCTCAAAATCGGAAATAACCCCATTTTTAAGAGGCCTAATAGCACTAATATGAGGAGGAGTTTTTCCTACCATTTCAATTGCTTTTCTTCCAATAGCCAAAATTTGATTAGTTTTATTATTTAAAGCTACTACTGTAGGTTCATTAATAACTACTCCCTTTCCTTTCACATAAATCAAGGTTTTCGTTGTTCCTAAATCTATTCCTATGTCCTGGTTAAACCAAGATAAATTATTGCTGACAAATTTCTTCATATTATTTCATTAGCATAGCAAAATTTTTTAGATTTATCAATTTTATTTTGTTAGTTTTTCTTTCTTTAAATTCTATTGATTGTTTTTCCAGAGTTTTAGCACTAACAATAATGCGGTAAGGAATACCTAAAAGATCAGAGTCCATTAATTTTTCACCATTAGTTACCTCTTCGCGGTCATCTACTAAAAATTCTTTTTGGGAAGATTCGAGCTTTTGAATTATTACTTCTGTTTGTTTTTTGATTAATTTATCTTGTCTCTCTTGGCCACTTAAAAGGGGTAAGAGATAATACTCAAAAGGAGCAACAGAAATAGGCCAAATTAACCCCTTTTTATCATTAGAGACTTCTGCTAAAGCTCCCATTATTCTTGAAACTCCTATTCCATAGCAGCCCATTTGCACAGGTTGTTCCTGCCCATCTAAATCTTTGAACTTAAAACCAAAAGGTTGAGAATATTTATCTTTTAATTTAAAAATATTTCCCACCTCAATGCCTTTTAATTGTTCTAAAGGATGATGGCAAACCGGACAGGTAGTTTTTCCTTCTATGATTTCAGCATTTTGGCAAAATCCACAATGAGGACAGTAGTAAAGAGTATCCTCTCCCGCATCGGTTGCTACTTGAAATTCATGAGAATAGCGAGAAAATGTTCCGCCAGAAGCCTCTACTAAAAGAACTTTAAGATTTAATTTTTTAAAAATTTTGATATAACTTTTCTTCACTTTTTCATAATAAGCATCTAAATCTTTTTCCGAGGCATGAAAACTATATAAATCTTTCATTAGAAATTCTCTTGTTCGTAATAAACCAGATTTAGAGCGAGGCTCATCACGAAACTTAGTTTGAATTTGATAAAGAGCAAAAGGCAAATCTTTGTAAGAAAACACTAACTTTTGAGCTAAAGGGGTAACTATTTCTTCATGAGTTGGCCCTAAAGCATACCATTGTTTTGTATTGGACTGGACTTTAAAAAGAGCATTAAAAGTTTGCCAACGATTAGTTTGCTCCCAATTTTGTTTGGGTTGCAAAGCAGCCATTAAAATTTCCTGTCCTCCGATTTGATTCATCTCTTCTCGAATAATATTTTCTATTTTTTTTATTACTCTTAAGCCAAGGGGTAAAAAATTATAAACTCCGGAGGTTAATTTTTCTACATAGCCAGCCCTTACCAAGAGAGAAGCATTAAGAGATGTTTCATCCTTTGGCGCTTCTTTTAAAGTGCGAAGATGAAGTGATGATAATTTCATATATTAGTGAAAATAAAAGAACTTTATGTCTTTAATGGTAACCAAAATAGCTAATAAGATTAACAAAGCAAAAGTAATATTATCAACTAAAGCTTCAGTTTTTTGCGAAATAGGTTTTTTAAATATTTTACCTAAAAGTAAAAATAAAATTCTTCCTCCGTCTAAAGCTGGAATGGGTAAAAGATTAAAAATAGCTAAGGAATAAGAAATAATAGCAAAAATATAAGCCCCATAGCGCCAGCCATAGGCAAAGCTCCGACTCGTAACAGCTACTAAACCAACAGGTCCTAATAAATCACTAACATCTAAATGAGTAAAAATTTTAGCAAAAGCAATTTTTAACCCCTTAAGTGATTCTATTAAAATGAAAATAAGAAAATGATTAGTTTCTCCTAATGCTTGAATAAGAGGATATTTTAATAAGCTAGATGAAGAAATAGCAGAAGGATTAATATAATAGTTAGGAGGAATAAGGTTTTTAGGTAAGCCCAGAGAAAATAATAAAACAAAAACAAGAAAAGCAATCAGAAAATTCATAATAATGCCTCCGGAAAAAATTAATATTTTTTTATAGGCAGCCTGTTTAGTAAAATCTCGAGGGTCAGAAGAATTTTCATCCTCGCTAATTTTGACAAAAGCCCCAAAGGGAATAGCGTTTAAGGCATAAGTTACTTCTCTTTTTTTAAAACTAAAAATTTTAGGAGGTAACCCGATGCTAAATTCTTCTACTTTAACATTAAATAATTTAGCTAAAATAAAATGTCCAAACTCATGAAGAGCCATTAATAAACTTAAAATAATAATAGCCAAAATAACAGTAAACATAAATAAAATATTAAGATTCTAAAATTTCTTTCTCTTTGTTTTCTGTTGCTTCATCTAAAATTTTGTTTGTTTTATCAATAATTTTTTGTACTTCATCTAATAAACGGAATTTATCATCTTCGGAAATCAATTTATCTTCCTGCTGTTTTTTTATTTCATTTATTATTTCCTCACGATTTTTTCTTAAGCGAACTCGATATTCTTCCTTTATAGAATTAAGAATTTTTACTAGGGCCTCTTTTCTTTCTTTGGTTAATGCTGGAAGAAATAATTTAATTTGTCTACCATCAACTGTGGGATTGATGCCCAAAGCAGAAGAAGACAAAGCTTTCACAATATTTTGAACAATAGTTTGGTCCCAGGGTTCAATAATAATGATGTTGGGCAAAACAATAGAAATAGAGGCTAAATGTTTTATTAAAGACTGACTATTATAGCATTCTACTTTAATATTTTCCACCTGACTAGAAGATGGACGAGAACTCCGCAGGGCCATAATTTCTTCCTTAAAAGATTGAATGAGGAGATTAATTAATTCTTCAAATTGTTTTATTAATTCATTTGAGAGCATAAGCTAAAAATATATTTTCTAATAATAAATTAGGGTTAATGTTATAGTCAAAAATCAAATAAAAAGCTTTGAGCAATTCTTTGGTTAATTTTATCTTAGAAGAAGAAAAAGTAAAATTATTTTTTTCTGTTTGAGATTCGTGCTTCAAATCTAAATGTAAATATTCTAGCCAATCTTGCAAAACTAAATGTAAAGAATTTTTATCTTTGGTTAAATTTTTAATAATCGCTGATTGATGAGCAAAATTACTGTTTAAAAGATTTTCTAAAACTAATTGATGTTTTTTCACTTCTGTTAAATAGGTTTTGTTTAAAAGCTTAATGGCTAAACCAATTCGTCCTTCTGCTTGATTAGCAATGTCTTCCGCCTCTTTGGAATTTAAAGAATAATTAGCTATCAAAAAATTTTTAATTCTGTCTGGGGAAGAGCGAGAAAATCTTAGCCCTAAAAGTCTTGACTTGATTGTTATTAATAGTTTTTGAGGAAGGGAAGTAATTAAAATAATTAAAGTATTGGGAGGTGGCTCTTCTAATGTTTTCAGTAAAGTATTTTGGCTATCCTCTTTTAAACGATCTGCCTGATCAATTATTAATATTCTTAAAGAAGAAAACTGAGGTTTATAAGAAAGAAAATCAATGGTTGTTCTAATATTTTCGATATCAAAGTTATTATTTTCTGGCTCGAGGAATAAGAAATCTGGTTGTAAACCCTTATCAAAACGAAGACAATTCTGGCATTTTTGGCAACCATTCCATTGTTTATTACTATCTTCGCATAGCAAAGCCTTAGCAAAGGCCAAGGCAATAGTTTTCTTCCCTAGCCCTTCCGGCCCATAAAATAATAAACTCTGAACTGGCTTATTTTCTGCCTCAAAAAAACGCTCTAGAAAATTTTTAATCCGTTCATCTAAAAAAATCATTGTTTTTTCAGATATGTTTTAAAGTTCGCTCTTATTTTCTTGTCTTAGCAGGGGAAGAGTCATTAGTCAATTTTTAATTTTATAATTTTTAATTTTTAAACGAGGAAGATATTTTATTTCTAAGCGAATCCTTTTCTCTAGAGCGATATTA
>JBMFSN010000013.1:0-9789 GCA_049967535.1 Minisyncoccia bacterium
TTAGGGTTCAGGGCCATAAACCCTTTTGTGGTTTATGGTTAAAAAATTAAGAAATTATTTAAAAATTAAAAATTAAAAATTTATTATTGTATTATTTGATTTTAATTTTTTCTCTACGATCGTGAGAAAAAAACTAATTTAAGTTCATATTCCATATTCCTGCCTGCGCAGGCAGGCTAAATTCCAAATGTCAAATAAAAAAAGAGTCTCGATTTTTCGAGACTCTTTTGGGAAAAATGATTTTAATAAATTCTATTTTTCTTCCACCTCTTCTTTGAATTTCTTCATCAAGTCTTGAGCTAATTCTTTGCCCCCTAAACCAAAAGCCAAACCACCAGCTAAAGCCAATAGAGCCACAATACCAGTAAACAAAGTATTAAAGATATAGGTAGCAATCTTTAATTGAGAAAGGGCGGCTAGTAATCCAAAAATATAGAACACCCAACGAGTTAAGGAACTCAAAAAGTTCTTATATTTGAGTCCTGCACTAGCTACTGAAGCTCGAGTAAATTTGGCAAAATATTCCCCTAGAATAACTGAAACCAAAAGAATTAAAATGGCTACAATTAAATTAGGAATATAATCAACAATACTCTTAATAAAGTCTCCCACTGCTGTTAATCCCCAGACATTGCAAGCAGCAACAAGAAAAGATAAAAGAATTAACCATTTGACGATTTGGCCAAAGAAAAATCCTGTATTTAATTGAACACCAGCTCGATCGGTAATTTTTTTAAATCCAGATTTTTCTAAAGCAGTGTCCAATTTAATTAAGTCAATAATTTTCTCCACCAATTGGCCTAAACCATTGCCAATGATTAGACCTAAAAGAAAAAGAACAACCCCTCCTAATAATGTAGGAAGAAAAAGAATAAAACCGTTCCAAAGATTTACTAAAGCGCTGTAACTAGCTTCGGCTAAAGTATTAATCATAATTATTGTTTATTTAAAATTGTTACCATGCACTACATAGGATGCATGGCCCTGAACCCTACGTGGTTCAGGGTTTCGACCTTTAAGTTTTTCGACCTAATAATCTATTATAATTTTAGTATATAAAGGGTTGTAAAGTCAAGCAAATTTTCTATGGGGGTGGACCAGGCGGGAATCGAACCCGCGATCTTCGCTTTGCAAAAGCGATATTCTTCCACTAAACTACTGGCCCTATAAAAATTAATAATTATTTTATCATAATTTTTGAAAAATAAAAAGAACACAAAAAAAGCGCCCCTCATGAGCGCCATAAAAATTAAGGTAGGGATCGGCCCACGTACTACAACAAGTTAAGTACGCGGCAAGCCTACGACCTCGTCGGCACTTGCCCCGCACTAAATTTTGGATTTTTGTGGGCATGGCAGGGATCGAACCTGCGACCTCCATTTTATCAGAATGGCGTTCTACCACTGAACTACATGCCCAACAATGTGGCGAGGTAATATTTTTTATTGAGTTGAGGAAGTACTAGTTGGAATATTGGGAAATAATTTTTCTGCACCAGAAAGATTGAAATGAATTTCCCCTCCTGAATTAATAGGAGTCTTTAATATTAAGTTAATATTTTTAATCAAAAAAGTCAAACAATAAATAATTAAACCAATAGAAAAAACTGCTATCAAAAGACTTGTTCCTAAGATAATAAATTGTTTTTTATTAATTTTAACTTTAGAATTGAGGGCCATATTAACGTAAATAAATTCTCCCTAAGATTTGAATTTTATAAACAGCAGGGTTACGACCACTAAGGGGAGAGCTTTGGGTCATTTCTATTTGCTCTAAGCGAAAAGTATAAGGCAACCGATCAAAAGTTGTTAACCAATTCATTAAAGAATCCGCTTTTCCTTCGATAAGTAAATTAAAACTGTAGCTTTTAGGTTCATTATTTTGTACCTCTTGTAAGGTCCCAAACCGAAAACTTAAATTATTTAAATTATAAATAGAGGCTAAGTTTTTTAATTTTCCTTCCAAAGAAATCACTTCTTGTTCAGTGGGTAAGGCTTGATAGAGAAGATTAAAATAAGGCTCTGCCTCTTGAGATTCTTTCTCTAATTTTTGGATTTTATCTAAAAGTTCACTTTTTTGAAGAATTTCTTGCTGAGCAACGTTAGTCTCTTCTACTTTTTTGCCAATATCTTTCATAAAATAAAATAATAAAAAACCTGCTACCAAAAACAGGCTTAAGCTCATAACAATAAGAAAAACTAATTTTTTTCTAAATCCTTCCATAGTCCTCTTGCTAGTATAACAAATATTTTGTAAAATGAGAATAGGTTTAGTGCCTCATCTTAATTTTGACTTTTGATTTTTGATTTTTGAATTTTATTACCATGCCCCACCAATTAGAGGATAAAATTTATCTTAATGTTTTAAACCTTATCTTTCGAGAAAATTTTTTGGCCTTAAATCAATTTTTATCAAAATTTGCTTCTAGGAAAGATGCTTATGATAGCCTGCCTCAATTTCAAAAACGATTATTTAATCCGGAACAAGAATGGGAAAGATTACAAAAATTGCAAATTAGATTTATCACTTTAAAAGACCAAGAATATCCTCCTTTATTAAAAGAAATTGCTTATCCCCCTTTGGGTTTGTATTTAAAAGGGCAAGCTCTTAATAATGATAACCCTCGTATTTTGGCGGTAGTAGGCACCAGAAAAATGACTTCCTATGGTCAATTAGTCATCGAAAAAATTGTCAAAGAACTTGCTAATTACCAATTTATTATTGTCAGCGGTCTAGCTTTGGGAGTAGATACTTTGAGCCATAGAGTAACTTTAGAAAATAATGGCACGACTTTAGCTGTTTTAGCCACTGGCTTAGACAAAATTTTTCCTTCTAGCAATCTAGGCTTAAGCCAAAAAATTACCCAGCACGGAACTCTTATTAGTGAATTTCCTCTGGGCACTCCTGCCATTAAATATCATTTTCCTTGGCGTAATCGGATTATTAGCGGTTTATCTAAGGCTGCTTTAGTGATTGAAGCCCCAGAAAAAAGTGGAGCTTTAATTACGGCTAATTTTGCTCTGGAACAAAATCGCGATGTTTTTGCTATCCCTGGTTCCCTTTTTAATAAAAACTCTTTCGGTCCCAATAATTTAATCAAAAAAGGAGCAAAATTAATTTCCGATATTAATGATATTTTAGAAGAATATCAGATAAAACCATCTTCACCTCTCTCTTCTCATGCCCTCCATTTTGATACTGAGATAGAAAAACATATTTACGAGCTCTTAGAGAGTAACGAATCTCTTTTAGTTGACAAAATTATTGAAAAAGTTAATGATAAGACAAGTGAGGTATTAATAGGTCTGGCTTCTTTAGAATTAAAAGGTTTAATTAAGCATTTGGAAGGAGACCGCTATTCAAAAATTTAATTATGAATAATTTAATCATCGTCGAATCCCCCAGTAAAGCCAAGACTATTTCTTCTTTCTTGGGAAAAGATTTTGAAGTTGTAGCTTCTTATGGTCATGTCAGAGATTTACCCAAATCAAAATTGGGGATTGATGTGGAACACCAATTCGCTCCTACTTATCTTATTCCTAAAAAATCTCAGAAAAAAGTTAATGAATTAAAGAAATTAGCCAAAAAGGCTAAAGATATTATTTTAGCTACTGATGAAGATAGAGAAGGAGAGGCTATTGCTTGGCATTTAACTCAAATCCTTGGTTTAAAGGATGAGCCAAAAAGAATGGTTTTTCATGAAATTACTAAACCAGCTATTGAAGAGGCTCTTCAAAATCCCAGAACTATTAATATGGATTTAGTTAATGCTCAACAAGGACGCCGCATTTTGGATAGATTAGTAGGCTATGAATTATCTCCTTTTCTGTGGAAAAAAGTTTTTCGAGGACTGTCAGCTGGAAGAGTTCAATCACCAGCTTTGAGGCTGATTGTTGAAAGGGAGAAAGAACGAGAAGTTTTTCAAGAAGAAGAATACTGGACAATTTCTGCCTTAATGGAGAAAGCAAAAGAAAAAAGTGTTTCTTTTGAAGCTGAATTATGGAAAATTAATAATCAACCATTGCCTAATCCAGGCATTAAAGAGAAAAAAGAAGTTGAAAAAATTCAAAATGATTTAAAGCAAAAAACAGGAAGAATAACCGAGATTAAAACTAGTCGAAATAAAAAATATCCTCTTCCTCCTTTTACTACCAGCACTTTGCAACAAACGGCTTTTCAGGTTTTCCGTATGCCAGCTAAAAAAACCATGTTTTTAGCACAATCTTTATATGAGGGAAAGGACTTGGGGCATGGTTCTCAAGGTCTTATTACTTATATGAGAACTGATTCTTTAAATCTTTCCCCTCTCGCCTTAAAAATAGCTCAAGAATTTTTAGCAAAAAATTATGGAGAAAAATATACTTTAAAAGACCCAAGATTTTTTAAATCAAAATCTAAATTAACCCAGGAAGCCCATGAAGCCATCAGGCCAACTGATCCCAACCTGGAACCGGAAAAAATAAAGAAATATCTTTCTCCAGATGAATTCAAACTATATCAACTAATCTGGTCAAGATTTATGGCCAGCCAAATGCCCGAAGCCTTAATAGAAAGAAACGCTGTCATGATGGAATTTCATGGTCAAAAAGATCAATATCTTTTTCAAACTAATTTTTATCATTTAGTTTTTGATGGTTTTTTAAAAATTTATCAGTACCAAAAATTACCAGAATTAACTGATGTTTTTCCTCGTTTAGATATTCAAGACGAAATAACTATACAAGAATTGTTGCCTAAACAACATTTTACCCAACCTCCTCCTCGTTATAACGATGCTACTTTAGTAAAAACTTTAGAAACTTATGGTATTGGCCGACCATCAACTTATGCTCCTATTATTTCCGTTCTTCAAGAAAGAGGATATATCAATCGAGATGAAAATAAAGCTTTGAAACCCACGGAAATTGGCATTTTGGTTAATGACCTTCTCACTCAACACTTTCCTTCTATTGTTGATTACGATTTCACCTCTCAGATAGAAGAAAGGCTAGATGAAATTGCCCAGGGTCATTTACCTTGGCAAAAAGTTATTGAAGATTTTTATTTTCCCTTTAAAAAGAACCTAGAAAATAAATATGAAGAAGTTTCTAAAGACAAAGTTTCCCCCCTCATCCCTCTTGATGAAAAATGTCCTCTTTGCGGTAAACCATTGGTTATCCGTTGGGGAAAATATGGGAAATTTATCAGTTGTTCTGATTGGCCTAACTGTAAGTATACTCGGTCATTGAATCCTCCCCCGGAATTAAATATTACTTGTCCAAAGTGTCACCAAGGCAAAGTAGTAATCAAAAGAAATAAAAAAGGCAAAACATTCTACGCTTGTTCTCGTTGGCCAGATTGCGATTTTACTTCTTCTTTAAAACCTACTGGAGAAAATTGTCCCAAATGCGGCAGTTATCTCGTAGAAACCAAAACCAAAATTAAATGTTCTAATAAAAATTGTGATTATGAAATCCCTAAAAAACCAAATTAGAGATAATACTAATAATCTTTTTACCGATAAAGAAAAAGACTTATTAGAAAAAGCCTTTGTTTTTGCTGAGGAAGCTCATCAAAAACAAGTGAGAAAAAGCGGTGAACCATTTGTTAATCACCCCTTAAGAGTGGCTCTTCTTTTAAGTCAAATGAAATTAGGAGCAGAAGCTGTCATTGCTGGATTGCTTCATGACGTGGTGGAAGACACTAATTATTCATTAGACAGTATTAAGTCCAATTTCAACGAAGAGATTGCTTTTTTAGTCCAATCTTTAACTAAAATTAGTAATATTAAATATCAAAACAAAAAAACTGAAACTGACCTTGAAAAAGAAAATTTTCGCAATATGATTTTAGCCATGGCTAAAGATTTGAGAGTAATTCTTATTAAATTAGCTGACCGCCTTGATAATATGAAAAGCCTTTGGGTATTTGATTTAGAAAAACAAAAAAGAAAATCCTTAGAAACTTTAGAAATTTTTGCTCCTTTAGCTTACCGTTTAGGACTAACTGATATTGGAGCCCAATTAGAAGATTTATCTTTTCCTTATGTTTACCCAGGGGAGTATAAATTAACTAGACAAATTGTGGGAAAGAAAAGAGAGCAATTAGAAAATTATTTAAAAAGCATTGTCCCTTTACTAGAAAAAGCTCTAAAAGAAGCCAATATTAAACCTCTCGAAATTAAATATCGAACAAAACATTTATACAGTATTTGGAGAAAGTTACAAAAAGAAGAAATGGATATTAAAAGAGTCTATGATTTGGTAGCAATGAGAATCATTGTTTCAAAAACCGAGGATTGTTATGCTGCCTTAGGAGCTATTCATCAAATGTGGAAACCAGTCCCTGGCCGCTTTAAAGATTATATTGCTTTACCTAAGCCCAATGGCTATCAAAGTTTGCATACCACAGTTTTTGCTGAAAACGGAAGAATAGTAGAAATTCAAATCAGAACTAAAGAAATGGATGAAGAAGCGGAATGGGGTATTGCTGCTCATTGGGTTTATAGTGGTCAAAAAGAAAGTAAAAACTATAAAAATAAAAAGGCGTTTCTCCCTCCTAAAAATTTTTATTGGATTAAACAATTACAAGATTGGCAAAAAACATTTTATGGATCTCAACAATTTTTAGAATCTTTAAAAGTTGATTTTTTCAAAGATAGAATTTTTGTCCTGACCCCCAAAGGAGATATTATTGATTTACCAGAAGGAGCCACGCCCATTGATTTTGCTTATTCTGTTCATACCGAGATTGGTAATCAGGCTCGAAGCGCTAAAGTCAATGATAAATTAGTTCCCCTTAATTATCAATTGAGATCAGGCGAAGTGGTAGAAATTATTCTTCAGAAAGGAAAATTACCCTCTCCTTCCTGGTTAGAGTTTGTCAAAATGTCCGAAACAAAAAAGAAAATTGAAGAAGTTTTAAAAAGGAAAAAACTTCTTTAAAATAGTATCAAAATCTTTCTCTGAGAAAAATTTAATTTCAATGGCTCCTCTCTCGCCTTTTTTCTTAATAATAACAGGCATTTGGAAAAATTCTTCTAATTTTTCTTTCCATTCCAAGTCCTGGGGATCACTAGAAACATTCTGACGCCTAATGGGTTTGAAACCATTATTAGTTTGACCCGATGTTTGCAAATATCTTTGAGCTAAATCCATAGCTTCCCGACCAGAGAGATTTTTTTCTATAATTTCTTTGTATAATAATTTTCTTTGCTCCGGATTATTTAAAACTAAAATAGCTCTTGCATGGCCTTCATTAATTGTTTCATTATCTAAAGCAGTTTGAATTTCTAAAGGCAGTTGTAAAAGACGGAGAGTATTGGCAATCACTTCGCGACTTTTGCCTAAACGTTCGGCTAATTCTTGCTGAGTTAAACCAAATTCATTAATTAAGCGTTCAAAGGCTTTAGCCTTGCTGATACTACCTAAATCTTCCCTTTGAATATTCTCTATCAAAGCCAATTCTAATTTTTTTTGATTTTCTATGTCTCTTTTGATTATCACTGGCACTGTAATCAAGCCAATTGATTTAGCTGCCATTAATCTTCTTTCCCCAGCAATCAATTGATATTCCACCTCTGTTCCTTTTTCTGTCTCCTTTTCCTTTCGCATTACCAGTAGAGGTTGTAAAATACCAAATTCTCTGATGGAGTTAGCTAGCTCTCTGATGGATTCTTCGGTAAAAATATGCCTTGGTTGATAAGGATTAGGCTTGATTTTTTCAGTTTCAATTTGAAAGATTTTTTCTTCTTTATTGGTCATTCCCGCTGTCACGGGAGCAACATCTGTGGTTTCCATTTGCCTGGAAATGACATCTGATTCGTTTTTATTTTTATTTGCCGTTCCCGCGCCATCTATCATTTTCGTATCATTTGTCATTCCCACAGAAGTAAGAATCTCTGTTTTAAAATCTCTTTCAAAATCATTTTTAAAATCATCTCTTAACTTACCTAAAGATTTTTGCTCCCTTAAATCAGAGGGAAAATGAGAAACACTCTCATTCACTTTATGATTAATTCTGTCTTCTAACTGAGAAGAGTTTTGTTTTTTGTTCGGGATTAAGGCATTTAATCCTTGACCCAAAGGTTGAGAATTATCCATGTTCTAATTTTTTTATTACTTCTTCGGCTAATTGGCGATAAGCTCTTGCTCCTTCAGAGCGAGGATTATATTGCAAAATAGATTGGCCAAAACTAGGAGCTTCAGCCAAAGCCACACTTCTAGGAATAATAGCATTAAAAACGTAACCTGGAAAGTGACGAATAATATTTTTGATTACTAAACGGTCTAAACGATTTCTTTTATCATATAAAGTTAAAACTGCGCCTAAAATTTTTAAATCATCATCTAAGTTTCTTCTAATCAAATCAATAGTATTTATTAATTGGGAAAGACCATCTAAGGCAAAAAATTCAGTTTGAATGGGTATTAAAACATATTCCGCGGCTACCAAACCATTGACTGTTAAAAGCCCCAAAGAAGGCGGTAAATCAATTAAAATATACTGATATTGACTTTGAAGATAATTTAATAATTGCTTTAAACGATACTCTTTATTATCAAAAGAATTTAGTTCTACTTGAGCTCCAATTAATTCCGGTGAAGCAGGCAAAAGATCTAAACCAAAAAGAGGAGTAGGTTTTATTGTTTCTTCTAAAGGAAAACCAAAAACTAAATTATGATAAATAGTTCTGGTTAATTTTGTATAATCTAAACCTAAACCGCTGGTGGCATTAGC
The DNA here is from genome assembly GCA_049967535.1 of Minisyncoccia bacterium. GTDB lineage: Bacteria > Patescibacteriota > Minisyncoccia > UBA6257 > UBA6257 > JBMFSN01. The sequence goes on from JBMFSN010000013.1 coordinate 8,719, forward strand.
CTGAGAATCAAAATCAACAATTAAAGTTTTTCTGCCAAAGGCAGCCAAATAACTTCCCAAACTAATGGTTGTAGTGGTTTTCCCTACTCCCCCCTTCTGATTACAAATCGCAATAATCTTTGCCATTAATATTATTATACTATAAATTTCTATTTATTTCTATTCCTCTTGAATTTTTTATCCAGAATCCTGTATACTTAATACTGTATACTTAATTGCCTAGGTGGCGGAATTGGTATACGCGTAGCACTCAAAATGCTATGACCTTCGGGTCTTGTGGGTTCGAGTCCCACCCTAGGCACAGCTCGGGTGAAGATTTGGAATTTGGAATCTGAAATTTGGACTATGGCATTTGATAAGATTAATAATCAAGTTGCCATCGCGAGATCGAAACCTGCGGCAATCTTTTGAAATTACCACACTCGACTAAAATCTCGTTCGCAATGACAAAACAGTGTAAATTCTTAATTCCTGCCTACAGCAGGTTTAATTTTAAAACTTTTTGGTATTTAATTTCTTTTAGATTTTTTATCTGACAATTTGGGCGAGTGAATAAACGAATAATCAAAATCCAAAGGAATGGGAATTTTGCATTGGCTATTGGGATCGTCATAAACATACAGCGGACACGCTAACCCACTTAATTTTTCTCTCAATTTGGTCATTATCCGTATTTCTTTTTCAAAATCAACGGTAAAGTGTTTTGTTCCCTTCGGCTCATCATTATGAAAAATATAATAAGGTTTAATCCCTAAACTTAATAATTCAGTAAATAATTTGTCTAAAATTTTAACATCATCATTAATTCCTTTCAGGAACACTGATTGTGATAATAAAATTGCGTTTAGAGAACGCAATTTTTTAATTGCCCCTCTTGTTTCTTTAGTTAATTCATCCGGATGTTCAAAATGAAGTAATAAATAAAGCGGCTGTTTTTTCACTAATCTTAAAACTCTCAAAAGATTATCATTAATTCTTTGAGGATCACTGACTGGTAGACGTGTACCAATTCTAATAATTTTTATTTGTTTTAAATTAACAATTTTTCTTAAAAATAATTCTAAAAGTTTG
>JBMFSN010000014.1:0-9447 GCA_049967535.1 Minisyncoccia bacterium
GCGAAAGAGAAAAGGATGAGCGAAGGGTTAAAAAATATATTCCGAGCGATTGTTACAATAATTCTTTTGATAATAAGTCAAATTGCTTAATTAATTCTTTTTTAGCCTCAAGGTCTTGATTTTTTTCGGCAAGCAAAATTTGTTCTTCTATTTGTTTTTGTTTTTGCTTAATAGCCTCTTTCTTTAAAACAAGGAGTTGTTTATTTAATTCATCTTTTAAAGAAATATCAAATTGATTCAATAATTCTTCTTCATACTGAGCTCTTAGAGACAATTCATCTATTTTATTAATAATAACATCTTTACAATTTATTTGCTTTAAACTTTTTGAAGTTAATTCATCTATTGTATTGGCATGAAAAATAACATTGATGAGTTCTTCCATATCTGGGGGGAAGTATTTTTGATATTTTTCGATTTCATTTTTGAAAGAAAAATCTTGAAGAAGCAAGGCTAAAATTCTTTCACTTAAAATTTGATAGCGATTTTGTTCTAAGAAACTATTAATAGTTTTACTGGAAGAATATTGAACCTCTGGTTCGTTTTCATCAATGATATTCATTGGTTCAGCCTTAATGCGATTTAACTCGTCTTCTAAAACTTGAGGTTCGAGATTAACATAATGGCTGATTTTTTCTAACCAAAAGGCTTTATCTAGCGGATTCACTAATTTTTTAATTTTAGGGAGAAAATAAGAAACAATGGATTTTTTACCTTCTAAATTATTCGTTTGCCCCATAGTTTTTGCTCTCTCGAAGTAAAAATCCATAATGGGCATAGCCTTTTTTAACAATTCTGATGACTGAGAAACGTTTTGAGGATCTAGAAAATAATCAGCTAAATCTTTTCCCTGAGAAAGTTGAAGAATTTTGACTTCAAATTCTTTGCTTAAAGCTAAATCAATACTCCTTTCCGCCGCTTTTTCACCTGCTTCATCCATATCAAAACCTAAAATTAAAGTGTGATTATATTTTTTGAGAATAGTTAAATGATAAGAAGTTAAGCTTGTACCAGAAGTGGCCACAATATTTTTAAGACCAGATTGCCAGCCCATAAGAAAATCCATCTGACCTTCCACTAAAAGAGTAGAACCTAATTCGTGCAAAGCCATTTTGGTTTTAGCAAGACCGTAAAGAATTTTACTTTTATCAAAAACAAGAGTTTGAGGAGTATTAACGTATTTACCAACCGCTTCAATATCTTTGATGGTTTTTAAAGGCTCTGAACCTTTTAATATTCTGCCGGTAAAACCCACTAAATGATTACTTCCATCTTCCAAGGGAAACATAATACGAGAACGAAATCGATCGTAAATGTCAGTATCTTGTATCTTGTATCTGGTATTTTGTATTTGAGTATTGATTTCTGGAATTTCTTTTTTGGAAATAACTAGTCCTGATTGAAGAATCTCTTCTGGTTTAAAACCACTTTTCAAAAGAAAATTAGTTAAAGTTCGCCAATCATCTGGTGCAAAACCTAAATGAAATTCTTTAATAGTTTCTTTTTTGAGACCGCGTTTAGTTAAATAAGCTTCTACCTCGGAGTGATTTTCTAATTGTTTTTCAAAAAAATCTCGGGCTTTCTCATTAATTTCAATAATTTTTTGTTTTTGGGAATTAATGATTGGATTTTCATAGGTTAGTTCTACACCGGCTTTATCAGCTAATAATTTTACCGCTTCTTTAAAATCAATGTTCTCAATTTTCATAATAAAGGTAAAAATATCTCCCCCTGCCCCACAGCCAAAACAATGAAAAATTTGTCTTGAGGGAGAAACAATAAAAGAAGGAGTTTTTTCTTTATGAAAAGGACAAAGAGCTTTATAATTAACTCCTGCTTTTTGTAATTTGACATATTGGCCAATGACATCGACGATGTCTAATTTGCTTTTAATTTCTTCTAATTGAGGTGACATATTGATTTTTACCTTGTTTTTTGCCCTGATACATTAATTTATCAGCCTGATTTATAGCAGAAATAAAACTATCTGATTTACTAAGATTGAATAATCCTGCGCTAATAGTAATATAAAGGCCAGCAATTTTATTTTTTCTAACTGTGCTACAGATTTTTTGAGCTAATTTTTGGGCATTTAAAGAATTAACATTTAAAAATAAAATAACAAATTCATCTCCTCCCCAGCGCGCTAATAAATCGGTTTTTCTAATGCTCTGTTTTAATAGTTTGGCTAATTGTTTTAAAACTCTATCCCCTTTTGGATGCCCATAACGATCATTAACTTTTTTAAAATCATCAATATCAAGAAAAATAATAGAAAGATTATGAATATCATTTTTTCGATGTCTTCTTTTACTTTCTTGAAAAGATTGAAAATATGAGGTTCCCAGTTCTAAAAAACCTCTTCTGTTATAAACATTAGTTAAGGGGTCTAAATAAACTAATTTTTTTAATCTTTGAATTTTTTTTTCTAATTGTTGAGTTTTAGAGTTATCCATTATAACTTTAGTAAACTAATAATTTTAGGAAGAAAAATGAAACAACCAATAATAACCGAGGTAAAAATAGCAATAGCAACTACTCCAGACATTAAATCTTTAATTATCCCAACCTTTTTAGAAAAATGAGGCTCAAGATAATCCAAAGTTCTTTCTAAAGTGGTATTAAAGGCTTCGAGGCTAAGAACTAAGCCAATTATTAGAACAAGAATAAGCCATTCATAATATGTAATTTTAAGAAAAATAGCTAGCCCTATAGCTAAAAGTCCACAAAGGCACATTACTTGAAAATTATGTTCTTGACTATGAATTTTAAGGCCAGTAAAAGAATACTTGAAGCTATTTAATATTTTTTTGAATGACATTCTGCTATTTAAATATTTTTTTAATAATATTTTTAATTTCCTCGGTTTTGGGAGCAGGTTTATTTTTTCTGATTTTATCAGCAGCAACAGTTTTTATCTTTTTTAAACAATCGTCGCAATAAACTGGTCGATTAGGGTCAGGCTTAAAAGGAACGATAATGGGTTTTCCACAGTTAGAACAAGTGGTTTCCCATCCTTCTTTAATTACAGGAGCATTTAAAGATTTTTCTTCTTTTTTTACAGGAGTAAAATCTAAAAATTCCCAATGGCGCATATCTTTTTCAACTTCTTCCCTAGGGGAAGCATAATTTTCTCTAGAATATTGAATAATATCTTGAATATAGGATTCTGGAGGAAGAGCACTGGGAGGAATATTAATGCCAGAAAAACCTTTTGTTAAATACCCATCAATCATTAATTTTATATAAAAATTAAAATTAGGTAAATTAATGATATCTTCTTGAGTAAAATCAGGCATAAAATATTTTTCTAAAAGTTCTGCATCTTCTGGGCCAGTGCGAAAAGTTATTAAAGTTCCTATATTACCAAAAATCGCATCCCTGACCATATCATTTAATTGGGCAATATACTGATGAGCTAAAATTAAATTTAAACGATATTTTCTTGCTTCAGCAAAAATATTAGCGAATGATTCAGTAGAAAAATTCTGAAATTCATCAATATAAAGGAAAAAATCCCTTCTTTCTTCTTCTCTAGTGTCAATTCTGCTCATAGCGGCTAGCTGTAATTTAGTGATTAATAAGGCTCCTAAAAGAGCAGAATTTTCTTCTCCAATTAAACCCTTAGAAACATTGGCCAGAAAAATTTTGCCACTATCCATAATTTCCCGCAAATCAATCTTGGTAGTTTTTTGGCCAATGATGTTTCTAATTAAAGGATTAGAAATAAACTGGCCAACTTTATTCTGAATAGGAGCAATAGCTTCTGTAGCAAAGCGGTCATTATAACGGCTAAATTCTTTTTCCCAAAAAGACTTTACTACTGGGTCAGTGACTCTTTCTACAATAGCTTTTCTAAAATCATTATCAGAGAGCATCCGATTAACTCCTAAAAGAGTAGAACCAGGATATTCTAACAAAGCTAAAAGAGTATTATTTAAAATATATTCCATTCTGGCCGACCAAACATCGGGCCAAATTTTTTTGAATACTCCCATTAATCCTGCTACTACTAAGTGTCTTAATTCCAAAGGCACTTCCTCTATAACATTAAAAGCAATAGGCCATTCTAAATCACTAGGATTAAAATAAATAACGTCCTTAATTCTTTCTTTAGGAATAAAATGAATAATACGTTCTATTAATTCTCCATGAGGATCAATAAGACCAATTCCTTTCCCATTTCTAATATCCTGAATAGCCATATTTTCAATCATGGTAGTTTTTCCCACGCCAGATTTACCAACCAAATACATATGGCGGCGGCGGTCGTCGGTTTTAATTCCAAAACGTTGATAATCGTTTCTAAAATTGGTAATGCCAATATAAGTAATATCGTCGTTCATAAATTAAAGAGGAAGATTAGGAGGAGCTTCGCCTTTGCGTGATAACGACCTGATTAAAGCAGGGGCTTTAACTTTCAAAACTGGGAAGTGGTAAAGAGAAGCTAGCTCTTCGGTGTTTAAAATTATAGTAGTTTGAGCTGAATCTCTAGTTTTACAAAGTTCATAAAAATTCAATTTTTTTAGAACGGTTCGACGATTTTTAAAAAGCCAAGTTTTTACTTTAGGAGTAGCTTCGTCATTAATTTTAAAAGCATTAAAGTTTTCCGTGCTAAATTGTTTAAAATAAGCCGGGATAGCTAAACTAGCTGTTTCATCATAAATTTGTCTGGGGCCAAAATAAAGAAAACGGATAGAAGTTTCAAAGCTCAATTTAGCAATTTTTTCTTCAATTTTTTCTATTTTTTCTCGGTCGCCAGGAGAAAGAGGAGGTGGATTAGATGGTTTTTCTTCTTTTTTAGCCCCTGGCCAAACTGGTAAAGTATAAAAAGCGGTAATAAAATTTCTAATAAAAGAACCAATCCAATCCCGCCAACCAATAGGCTTGTCTTTTTTCTTACCTAAAAGTTTATCAATTTCTTTTCTGGCACTATCAAGCCATTTTTTCTGTTTTTCTGAATTTAAAGGTTGAATAATAATTTGGAGAATCAAATATTCAGAAGATTGAAGTTGGCTAGCTGCCTCAATTAAATTAGCTAAAGGATCAATCCTTTTTTCTTCTTTTACTTCTTCAAAAGAGGGATAAGTTCGAATGGGATAATAATCTGAATGGGTAAAAATAATTTCTGAGCCAGATAAATCAAAATCTTTGTTGGGTAAAAAGGGAGGAAAGGCAGAAAAATAATCGTAAATCTCGGAAACATCTAATTCAGGATATTGGGCATATAGCTGGGATTCAAAGAGTTTTCTGTATTCTCTTGGCAATCTAATAATAAAATTAATTTCTTTTTTTAGACTTAAAATTTCTAAACTAATATTACCCTTCTCAATGGAATGTAAACCAGCAAAAACCTGCTCCATGGCTTTAGGAGTTTGGAGAATTTCACGATTAATTTTAATTTCCACAACTACCCAATCTTTAACCTCTTTTTTCTTTTTCTCTATTTTTTTTTGGTAGGTACGGTATAAATTAAAACTGATTTTTAAAGCAACAATCAAAACAATTAACCACCAAAATTCAATAATAATGCCTAAAAAGAAGGTAAGAACTACCTTCAACAATTTAATTACTTGAGAATAATTAAGCAAGGTAAGAGGCATTTAACCTTCTAATATTTTATAAGAACCAGCTAAAGTATAGCGTTTATCATCTAATTTTTTAAAAAGTTTATTATTGTGAAGATTTAAGACAATGGTATTAATTTTAGCTAATCTTCTTTTTTGAACTTCTTTAATAATCTCTTCCTGAGTTAAAGGTTTCTTAGCCTCTTTTAAAACATCTTTGATGACATCCACCACTTTACCTGGTTTATAACCCCAATCTTTTAAAGCATAAATACCTCGGCCAATTAAAACAAAACGATTGTCTTTAATTAGTTCGTTATGAATAGTTTGAATTTCTACTTTTTTAAACCAGGAGCGAGAAAGCACTAAAGGCGAATCAGTAATTTCTTTATTTTCATTTAAATATTTAGCAATTTCTCTAAAATGAAGAGGTTGTTTCTGATGAGACATCAAAAGATAAGCTCGGTCTTTGGCACCCGAAGGCTCAATTTTGGCCCAAGATCTTAAACCGTATTCGCCAAAAGGATTCTTGCCAATACTCTTTATAATTTTTAAATAAATTGCTAAACTTTTTTCATCAAACTCTTTAGATAAATTACTTTTCACCCAAACTAAAATTTCTGGCAAAGGAGCAACAGAAGATTTTTTCTTAAAGTAATCTTCAATTTTTTTAATATTGTTTTTAATGTCTGAAAGACTAATACTGTTTAAATGCCAATAGGAAACAGTTTTATCATCCTCATCTTTGAGACAAAAATCAGGATTTAAAAGTAATAAAAATTTAACAGTACTTAAATTACTTTGAGTTAATTCTAAATCCTCTTTTAATAAGTTTAAAAACTCTTTTTCTTCCTCAATTCCTCCTAACTTATCCAAAAGAATTCTGGCCTGACTCCAAAAAGCTTGAAGAGAATTATATCGGGAAGAATTAACTAAAATTTTTAATGATGCCCCAACTATTTGTCTTACTCTTTCCCGAGTAATATGGTAACTTTCTCCAATCGCTTCTAGGGTTTGAGGATGATCATTGATGATACCATATCTTCTTTTGAGAATATCTTGATTTCTTTCTGGTAAAACTTCTAATAAAGAAAGAGCTAAAGCTTGAGGTTCCTTAAGATTCAATTTAGCCATATTGGTAAAAAACCTGGTTAATTAATATTCTATATTACCAGTTTCAAATTAAATTGTCAAACCCCATCAGAAATATACCATTGCTATTTTTTGCTCCAATCGTAGAGCAGGGCTGAAGCAATAAAAATAGAAGAATATGTCCCCACAATAATACCTACCATCATGGCTGAAACTAAAACAATCATAGAGCTGGGCCCAATGAAATAAAGAACAATTAAGGGAAATAAAGTAGTTAAAGCAGTATTTAAAGACCTTAAAAGAGTTTGATGAATACTTTTATCTATCAAGGTGGCTAAATCTAGTTTTTCTCCTTTGCTAGATTTAATGGCATTGATTTTTAAATTTTCTCTAATGCGATCGTAGACCACAATTGTATCATGGACAGAATAGCCAGCTACTACTAATAAAGCCACAAGAAAATCAGAATTTAATTCCCAGCCTTTTAATTTGCCCATTAAAACTAAAAATCCAGTAATAATGGTAATATCATGAAAGAGGGCGAGGATAGCCAAAATCCCATATCTAAAGGAAGGAATATTATAAGAAGCTTGACGGAAAGCATAAATTAAATAAAGTAAAATACCAGCAAAGACAAAAAGAACCGCCCAAAAAGCTTTTTGAATTAATTCTTTACCAATAGCTGGACCAAGAGATTCAAATTTTTTTTCTTCTAAGGTGGGAATTTGATTTTTTAGATTATTTAATAATTCTTGATGTTTTTCTTCAGTGATACTCTGGAAACGAAGAATCAAACTATTCTCATTTGTGGTTTGAGAAGTCACCTCTCCAATATTAGAATTTTTTAAAAAAGAAAGAATTTGTTCCATGGTCTGATTATTCATATTAGGAACTTGAATTTCCCACAAAGAACCGCCGGTAAAATCAATCCCCCACTTAAATCCGAAAACCATCATTAAAATAAATGAACCAAGAACCAATATTCCAGATAGTAAATAAAATATTTTGCGTGTTTTAATAAAATCCATTTTTGAATTATCTTTTAATGTAAATTATTTGTAATAATATCTTAGTAATATATATCGCTGTTAAAAGTCCAACACCAACACCAATGGCTAAAGTTAAAGCAAAGCCTCTAATCATCGAAGAAGTAAAATAGTAAAGAATAACAGAAGAAATAATAGTGGAAATGTTGGAATCGCGAATAGCGGGCCAAGATTTGGAGGCTCCTTCCTCCAAAGCTAATCCCTTTGTTTTTCCTAATTTTGTTTCTTCTTTGGCATATTCGAAAATTAAAATATTAGCATCCACAGCCATACCAATAGACAAAATAAAACCAGTTATGCCCGAAAGAGTTAAAGTAATGGGAATGGCTTTAAAAATGGCTAATGAAATAATGACATAAATAATTAAAGAAAAAGAGGCAATTAAACCTGGTACTTGATAGAAAATAATCATAAAAACAATAACAGCTATTAATCCAATAATGCCGGCTTTAACAATTTTCATTAGAGATTCCTCCCCTAAAATTGAACCAACAGTTTGTTGAGAAACCAGAGTAATAGGCACTGGCAAAGCGCCTTGATTTAAACGCATCACTAGTTGTTTAGCCTCATCTAGAGTAAAATTACCAGAAATTTGAGCCTTTCCAGAGGCAATTTCTTCTCTTACCACTGGAGCACTAATGGGACTGCCATCTAAATAAATAGCTAACTGTTTGCCGATGTTATTTTTGGTCAATTCATCAAAAATTTGAGCACCTTCAGTATTAAATTGTAAATCAACAACTGGCAAAGACATATTTTGGTCAAATCCTACTTGAGCACTTTCCAAATATTTGCCAGTTAAAGAAGTAGATTTAAAATAAGGGTCTACATTTAGCTCTTCTCCCCTTTTTTGAGCCTCTAAGATATTTTTTGTATCTTCTGCCGAGCGTTGTTCTTTAAATTCAAGATAAGGAGTCTCCCCTATCATTTTAATGGCTTCTTTAATATCTTTAATTCCAGCCAAACTAACAATTAACCGCCAATTATCACCTGATTTATTAATTTCAATTCTTGGTTCCTTAACTCCAGAATAGTTTACTCTTCTTTCAATAATATCTTTTAGACCGCTCATCGCGGTACTATAATCGGCTGGTTTGATACCACTTAAATCAGCTTGATAGGTTAAAAGAGTGCCTCCGGAAATATCCAAACCTAAATTAAAAGGCCGGAAATTTAATTTAAAAAGAAAAATTCCCAATAAAATGGAAGCAACTAAAATTAAAGTAATAAAGACAATATTCTTTTTCATTAAGACTAAATAATACCAAAATTTTTGCTTCTTTGCAAGCTCCTTCTTTATCTCTCCTCCTTTTATAATTTCTTTCTAATATCCTTTATCTCTTTGCTAATAGTTTTCTCTGCCTTATTTAAAGCCTCTTTTAATTCATCATTTAATACTTTCTCTTTTGGAGAAAGGCCTGGTTTTCCATCTAATTTAGCTATTTGTTTAGATATTTCTTCTCTTAAAATATTAAACCCTTGATAAAGAGCTGTTTCTGCTTCTTTAGTTTCTTTCTTAATCGATTTCTTTAAGTCTCTTATTTTTTTCCAACCATAAAGCCAAACTAAAATCATCAAAATAATCAAGGCAAGCAAAGAAACAACAACATTTAAATAATCAATTACTATACTGCCAATTTTTAAAAATATTGGGGGGCTAACAATAACTTTAACGGGTTCACTAGGATTACTTTCAGCACCTCGAGCATCAATTGCCTTCACCCAGATATTATAAATAAAAC
>JBMFSN010000015.1:0-8756 GCA_049967535.1 Minisyncoccia bacterium
AGATTAAGAAGTAGTACTCTTATTAAAAACCCAGAAGGAGAAAACATTTTAATTGTCAGAGGGGTGGCTGATGGTATTTTGCCTCTTTGTCGTCAAACTGAATTAAATGAATCTTTAGAGCAAAGTGCAGAAAAAATAAAAAATATTGAATCTCAACAAGGCCAAAGAGTGATTGTTTTAGCCTATAAAAATTTTAACCAAAATCAATATTCTGCTTCTGATGAAAAAGATTTAACTTTCTTGGGCTATCTTTCATTTTCTGACCCTTTAAAAGCTACCGCGCCAGAAACAATTAAATTAGCTAAAAAGCTCAAGGTGAAAATTAAGATTTTAACTGGTGATAGTAAGGAAGTGGCTGGCAAAATAGCTTATGACGTTGGATTGATTAATGATATTAGCCAGGTTATTTTAGGTTCAGAATTAGATAATTTAGATGAAGAAAATTTATTTAAAAAATGTGAAGAATTTTCTGTTTTTGCCAGAGTGAGTCCAACAACAAAATTAAAAATTATTAAAAGTTTACAAAAAAAATACGAAGTAGGATTTTTAGGGGAAGGAGTGAATGATGCCTTAGCTTTAAAAATAGCTCATGTAGGGATTGCCGTGAAAGAAGCTACCGAGGTCTCGCGTGAGGCAGCTGATATTTTATTACTTGATACTGATTTAAAAGTGATTATTGAGGGCATTCGAGAAGGTCGTGTTATTTTTGCCAATATTAATAAATATATCCGCTGTGCCTTGTCTTCGAATTTTGGCAATTTTTATTCTATTGCTATTATGTCTTTATTTTTGCCATTTTTACCAATGTTACCACCTCAAATTTTACTTGAAAATATTTTATCTGATACGCCATTAATTACTATTGCCAATGACCCAGTTGATTTAAAAGAATTAAGAAGACCAAAGATGTACGCTTTATCCAAAACCTTCCCCTTTATTCTTATTCTAGCACTCATTAGTTCTGCTTTTGACTTTATTTTCTTAGCTATTTTTCATAAAGAATCTCAAACCTTGCTTCAAAGTTCCTGGTTTACTTTAAGTCTTCTCAAAGAAATACTTTTAATTTTCTCTGTCAGAACTCGCCATATCTTTTTTAAAGCGGCAAAACCCAGTAATGGTTTACTCTTGGCTAGTTTAGGAGTATTTCTGATAACTTTTCTCTTGCCCCTCTCTTCCTTAGGTCAAAACTTATTCTCTTTTACTCCTTTATCTTGGCATTCTCTTTTAATAATTCTAGGGTTAAGTTGCGCTTATCTCACTACCAATGAAATTGCCAAATCTTTATATTTCCGCTATCATTAAAATAATAGAAAAAATCATTTATGTTTTTTAATACTCTCAAAGCAATATTCCAACTTCTCAAAGCTCAATACAAGAGAATTCTTATCTGGTTTTTTCTTCTTTGGGGATTTTTTGCTTTTGGTTTTGGCAGTTTATTAGGTTGGTTCTGGGGCTCAAAGTCAGCTTTGAGCAAATTCCCTGATATTCTGCCTTCTGATAGAATTTTAGTTATTTCTCCTCACATTGATGACGAAATTTTAAGCAGCGGAGGACTAATGCAAGAAGCTTTAGCCAAAGGAGCTCAGGTAGAAATTGTTTATTTAACCAATGGTGATAATAATTATTTTTCTATTATTAGAACCAATAAGAATTTTAAACAAACCCCCAATGATTTTATTGCCTTAGGGGAGAAAAGAATGACCGAAGCTCAAGCCGCTACTCAAGTTTTAGGCATTTCTTCTTCTAGTTTGATTTTTTTGGGTTATCCTGATGGGGGACTGCAAGCGCTTTTGAGCACTAACTTTTTAACACCTTACGTTCATAGAGCCTCTCAATTAAATTATAATCCTTATTCCGGCACTTATCATAAGGCCCAACTCTATACCGGGGTGAATTTATATAATAATTTAAAAGAAATTATCAATGATTTTCAGCCTACTATGATTATTGTTCCTCATCCACGCGATATGAATACTGACCATGCGGCGGCCTATCATTTTATTACTAGCGCTTTGGAGGGTAATGACAAAAGAATCAAATTATATGGTTATTTAGTGCATTATCGTAATTATCCTCCAGAAAAAGGGCTGCATTTAAATGATTTTTTATATCCCCCAAGTAAATTATTTTCCAAAGAAGGTTGGTTAAGTTTTGATTTAACCCAAGAAGAAGAACAGAAAAAGCTTGAGGCTTTAAATAAAAATCAATCTCAATTCTATTTTTATCCTAACGGAGGAAAAAACTTATTAGAAAGTTTAGTAAGAAAAAATGAAATTTTTGAGGAATTAAATTAATGAATAAAGAATATGATCTAGCAGTAATAGGAGGAGGCCCCAGTGGCATGATGGCCGCTATTCGGTCAGGGGAGTTAGGGGCTCGGGTAATTCTTTTAGAAAAAAATGCTTCTTTAGGTAAAAAACTTTTATTAAGTGGAAAGACTAGAAGTAATGTTACCAGAGCCGAATTTGAGCCTCGAGAATTAACCAAACATTATGGTCGGGAAGGAGATTTCCTTCTTTTTGCTTTATCTCATTTTGGCCCCCAGGAAGTAATTAATTTTTTTCAAAAAAGAGGATTGCTTTTAAAACAAGAAAGAGGTAAACGTTTTTTTCCAGAGAAAGGCGATTCTTCTAGCGTTTTAAAAATTTTATTAAGTTATTTGCGTCGTTATCATGTAGAGATTCAAACTCAAAAGGTAGTAAGAAAATTGGTAGTAAAAAATAGAAAAATTCAAAAAATTATTTTAAAAAATAGAGAAGAAATTGTGGCAAAAAATTATCTTATTTGCACTGGGGGCAAAACTTTTCCCAGAACTGGTTCTACAGGAGATGGCTATTTTTGGTTGAAACAATTAGGCCATACTATCGAGCCCTTGAGGCCTGCTCTTGTTCCTTTGAGAGTCAAAGAATCTTGGCCTAAAATAAAGGAGGGATTTAATTTAAAAAATGTCGGTTTAACTGTTTATCAAAATAATCAAAAGAAAGACTTTCGTTTAGGCGACATGGAATTCACTTATTTTGGCATTTCTGGACCAATTGTTTTAGATTTAAGTATTTTAATTGGGGAATTACTAAAAAAAGGAGAAGTGAAAGTAGTCTTAGATTTAAAACCAGCTTTAAGTCCAGAAGTTTTAGATAAAAGAATTCAAGCGGATTTTTCCCAATATCATAACAAAGTTTTTCGTGGGGCTTTAGTTAATCTTCTGCCCAAAAGATTAATTCCTTTGATTATTAATTTGTCAGGAATTAATCCTAACAAAAAAGTGAATGAAATTAGCAAACTTGAGCGACAAAAATTAGGACAATTATTAAAACACCTTGAAATGACCATTACTTCTCTTTTAGGGTTTGAGCATGCCATTATCACCCAAGGAGGAGTCTCTTTAAAAGAAATTGACGCTAAAACTATGAAATCTAAAATAATTGATAATTTATATTTAGCTGGAGAAATTATTAACCTTCACGGTCCTAGCGGCGGCTATAACTTACAATTATGTTGGAGTACCGGCTATTTAGCTGGTGAATCAGCTGCTCAAAACGCTCTTCAAGATAAAATCAATGCTTAATTCCAAAAAATTAATCAGAATTGCTTGGTGGGGGTTGCATTTTGGTGAGGAGCCTCCTTTTGTTTTAGATAAAGGGGCAGGAACAATTTTCTTTTCCGGTTGTAATTTGCATTGCGTTTATTGTCAAAATTATCAAATTTCCCAGTTAGGGATTGGTCAAAATTATCATTTAGAAGAAGTAGTTTTAATGATGCTTGATTTACAAAAAGAGGGAGCTTTAAATATTGATTTAGTTACCCCCACTATTTGGGTGGAGCCATTAAAAGATATTATTAAAGAAGCAAAAAAGAGGGGATTAAAGATCCCAATTTTATGGAATTCTAATGCTTATGAAGAAGTAAAAATGTTGAAGAGCCTCAAAGGATTAGTTGATATTTATTTACCTGATTTTAAATATGGTTCAAATGAATTAGGTTTGAAATATTCAGGAGTTCAAAAGTATCCTTTAAAAGCCCAAAAAGCCATTAAAGAGATGCTAAGTCAGGTGGGTCATTTAAAATCAACTTCTTCTGGCAAAGCTAAGGAGGGCGTTTTAGTCAGACATCTAATTTTGCCTCATAATCTCGAAAATAGTTTTCAAGTTTTGGACATTTTAAAAGCAATTGATCCTCACTTGAATATTAGTCTGTTAACCCAATACGAGCCTCTTTACCGAGCCAAAGAATTTAAAGAGATCAATCGCCATATTTCTCAAGAAGAATTTGAAATAGTTTATCATTATTTTCAAACTTTGGGTTTTAAAAAAGGTTGGTATCAGGAAATGGGGAGTAGCCAAAATTTAGTGCCCGACTTTACTAAATCTCAACCTTTTTGTTAACTCCTTAATTAAAAATTATTTAAAGCTTATTTTACTTATTTAATTTTCTTGACTAAATAGGTGTTCTCTAAGCGATAACCTAATTTTCGATAATAATCCCGAACTCCGATGCCGCTAATAACGGCAATTTTTTGGTAATTAGTTTCTTTTTTAATAATTTTTTCTCCCCAAGCCATTAATTTTTTACCCAAACCTTTGTGCTGAACATTGGATTGATTCTTGATTTCAAGCGGAGCAACAATTCCGTAACTATGCAGTTCCCTTACAATAGCAGCGCCTTTTAATGATTCTAAGCTCCATTCGTAAGGTAATCTCAACCTTAGGAAAGCCAAGACTTTATTATTTTTTGCATCTTCATAAGAGAGGAAAATTTCTTTTCCATTACTAGCCTCATACTCCCTTCTTATCAATTTCACATTTTTAAAATCAATGACAATATTATGAGGCTCGCGGCATCTTAAGCACTGACAAGCCTTGCCTTCCTCGTGCATTTTAGCTAAAACCACTTGTCTTAAATTAGACATTTTATTTCCCGCAATAATATCAGGGGAGGGAATATCTCTGATAACTCTGACGATTCGTACATAAGGAGGAATTTTACTTTTAATTCTAATTAATAAATCAATTAACTCCTTATCGGTATAGGGCTTGTAATCACCAACTAAATATTTTCGGTAAAGAGGGGCTTCTTTTAAAACAACACAAGGGTAAATTTTTAATTGATCTGGCTGAAAATCAGGATTGGAAAATAATTCTTCAAACATTTCTTCATCACGCTTTAAATTAGAACCAGGAAGATTAGGCATCATATGATAAGTGATTTTGAAACCGGCATTTTTCAATAATTTTGTTGCCTGAACAATATCTTCTCTCGAACTTTCCCGATTATTATAATTTAAAACATCATCATAAATACTTTGAACGCCTAACTCAATTCTTGTTACTCCTAAATCTCTTAGTCTTTTAACCTCTTGTTTATTAATATAATCTGGCCTGGTTTCAATAGTTAAACCAATAATACGATTATGAGATTTTTCATTAATTTTCTGAGCTTCTATTAAGTTTTTACTAGTTTTGTTATTGGCTCCATCAAAACTTTTTTTAATAAACCAAGTCTGGTAATTTTTAGGATAATAAGACCAAGTACCTCCTAAAATGATTAATTCAATTTTGTCAGTAGGGTGACCATTTAATTGTAAAGCTTTGATTCTAGCCTGCATTTGTTTGTAGGGATTAAATTGATTATCTAAAGCTCGCATACAGGCCGGTTCGTCAGGCAAATAACTCTTGGGCATATTGGGAATATTGGGGCAATACAAACAATTACCTGGACAAGGGTAGGGTTTAGTAATCAAAGTAACTGCCACAATACCCGATAAAGAACGGATCCGAACTTTTTTCAAAAGTTCCTCTAAGGGCTTGTAAGGAATAATTTGTTTGTTTTTTAAGAGTTTGTGATAAGTTTCACCCAATTTATAAAAAGGGAGGAAAGATTGGTGATGTTTTTTATCTAATTGGCGTTCTAAAACAAAAAAAGCCTCAAGATTGGATACTTTTTGTTTAATTGCCTCCTTAATAAAGAGAGTTTGAAAATCAGGATTAACCATATTAGATTTTTAAGGTATTATAACGTATAATAAGAAAAAAGCTAATCTATGGACCTCAAAAAAGCCCAAGACATCATTAAAGAAACACGCCAGAATTATGAAACGATTGCTAGGCATTTTGACCAAACAAGACAAAACTTATGGCCGGAATTCAAAGACCTAAAACAATTTTTTCAACCTCATAATAAAGTTTTGGATTTTGGCTGTGGGAATGGACGATTTTATGAGTTAATTAAAGATTTAACTCCCGAATATTATGGCGTTGATTTGTCTTCTCAACTAATATCTTTTGCTCGCCAAAAAATACCCCAAGGTCATTTCTTATTAGTTGATGACAATCTTAATTTATCCTTTTCTGATAATTTTTTTGATGTTATCACTTGCTTAGCGACTTTTCATCACTTGCCTTCAAAGGAGTTGGAACTCCATCTTTTGGAAGAATTTTTTCGTGTTTTAAAACCAAGGGGATATTTAATTTTAACGGTTTGGGATTTTTATCATGGAAAAAATACAAAATACCTGGTGCATAATTATCTTTTAGGTTTAAAACATTTCTTTTTCTCAAAAAATATTCAATACTTGGGATTCAAAGATTTTTATTTGCCGTGGAAAGATAATCAAGCTAAAATATTAACAAAGCGTTATTTTCATGCCTTTACTTTAAAAGAATTAAATCATTTAACAACTCGAGCTGGCTTTAAGATTCTTTCTTCCCAACTAGAACCTCATAACAAGAAAAAGGATTATTATAATTTAATTATTATTGCTCAAAAGATTAATTAAAAACTTATCTTTTAAAATTCTAAAATAATTTATCTTCTATGAACCAAAAGCCTTGTTATATTTTTATTAGTGGGGGTGTTTTCTCTGGTTTAGGCAAGGGAATAGCCTCTGCCTCAATTGGTAAAATTCTTCAATTTCGAGGGTTCAAAGTTAGCAGTATTAAAATTGACCCCTATATTAATGTTGATGCTGGAACTTTAAGGCCCACCGAGCATGGTGAAGTCTTTGTGACAACTGATGGAGGCGAGACTGATGAAGATTTAGGCCATTATGAAAGGTTTTTAGACCTTAACCTTTTAAAAGATAATAATATCACCACCGGGAAAATTTATGGTGAAGTGATTCAAAACGAAAGAGAAGGAAAATATTTAGGTCAGACAGTGGAAGCTATTCCTCATTTAACTAATGAAATCAAAAGAAAAATAAAAAATATCGCTGACAAGGCTAAAGTTGATTTTCTTTTAATCGAAATAGGAGGCACGGTAGGGGAATATCAAAATGAATTGTATTACCGAGCAGCCAGAATAATGCAAAACGAAGGAGAAAAAGTGATCTTTTGTCATTTAGTTTATTTGCCCATTCCTGAGCACTTGGGAGAAATGAAAACCAAACCAGCCCAACAATCAGTAGAAATGTTGGGCCGTTTAGGGATTCAGCCTGATTTTATTATTGGTAGGGCTAAATATCCTCTTGATGAAAAAAGAAAAGAAAAATTATCGGTATTTTGTAATATTAATAAAGAAAACATTATTTCTGACCCAGATACTGATTTATCCTATAAATTACCTTTAGTTTTTGAAGAACAACATTTGGCGGAAAAAATTTTGCAAAAATTAAATTTAAAACCAAAAACAAAAAATTTATCCAATAATTTTACAAATTGGAAGAAGTTTATTAGTAAATTTGAACATTCTCATAAAATAGTAAAAATTGGCATTATTGGTAAATATTTTGCTACGGGCGACTTTAAATTAGCTGATTCCTATATCTCGGTAATTGAAGCCATTAAACATGCCTCTATTAATAATAAAGTAAAACCAGAAATTTTTTGGATTGATTCCAAAGACTTTGAAAAAGATAAAAAGAACTTAAAACTGCTAAAAAATTTAGATGGAATAATTGTTCCTGGAGGATTTGGCAAATCTGGCGTCGAGGGAAAAATTTTAGCCATTCAATATGCCCGAGAAAATAATCTTCCCTTTTTAGGCTTATGTTATGGTTTGCAATTAGCCGTCATTGAATTCGCCCGCAATGTTTGTCAATTAAAAGGAGCTAATTCCACGGAAATTGAGCCCCAAACGCCTTATCCTGTAATTGATTTTTTACCTTGGCAAAAGGAATTAATAAAAGAAAATAAATATGGGGCAACAATGAGACTAGGTGGCCAAACAGTGAAAATTAAAAAAGGCACCTTAGCCGCTCAACTGTATAAAAAACCAGAAGTTATTGAAAGATTTCGTCATCGTTATGAAATTTCTCCTGAATATATAGACATTTTGGAAAAAAATGGTTTTGTTTTCTCTGGTTCTACTCCTGATGGGAAAATAAAACAGATTGGTGAGTTGCCTCATCATAAATATTTTATTGGTTCCCAATTTCATCCCGAATTTACTTCTCGCCCTTTAACCCCAAATCCATTATTTAATGGTTTTCTTAAAGCCTGTCTAAAGAAATAGCTTATATTATCTGTTATTCCTAACAAATTCTATTTTAAATCTTTTTATTACCTCAAACCCTTATTGAAAATACCTCAAAAGAGGGGTAAAATAAAGAGTGAAAATGGCGGGCCCTCACTTTAAGACTCTTTACATAGATACTCGATTTGCTATAAAATGATAGTAAATATGGAACCTATCTCAAAAGACAAGGCAATAAAAATATTACACCAAAAAAAGGTTAGTTTTTTTGATATTAGCGATGCAAGAAAAATTTTTGGAAGTTGGATTTCTAAACATTGATAATTCAACCAAAAAGTCGAACCCTC
>JBMFSN010000016.1:0-8421 GCA_049967535.1 Minisyncoccia bacterium
TCGCTCAGAAACCCTGCCCCCTCGCCGCTTGAGCGTTTCTCAAGGTACATATCCCCTCGCTTTATAGGTTTAAAAATAAAAATTGTATTTATACGATGGATGATCTCAATCAAAAAAGAGAAGATAAAATCAAAAATCTTTGGCAACAGTCTAAAGAAAGAATTGCAGAAGAGGTGGCTTTAAAACATAATCTTTTATATATAAATCTAAAAACAATTAATATTTCTCCTAGCGCCGTGGAAGTAGTCCCCGAAGAAAAAGCCAAAAAAGCTAATCTCGTTGTTTTTGAAAAAATAAGCAACCTTATTAAAGTAGCTGTCACCAATCCTGAGGACCCAGAGACTATAAGACTAATTGAAGAATTAAAAACTAGTGGCTATAAAGTAGTTCTCTATGTTGTCACTACTGAAAGTCTAGAATGGGCTTTTAGTTATTATCGCTTTGTCCAAACTCGTTTGGCAAAAATCACTAATTTTATTGATGTTTCAGAAACCAAGGCCATTGATTTTTCTCAATTAAACCAAGAGCTCTTAAATTATCAAGCAGAAGACGTCACTACTCTAGTATCTTTAATTTTAAAAACAGCGGTAATGATTGATGCTTCTGATATTCATTTAGAACCCCAGGAAAATACTGCCTTAATTCGTTTTCGAGTTGATGGGGTTCTTTATGAAGTAGCAGAAATTGATAAGAAAAAATATCAAACTATTCTTTCTCGCCTCAAGCTTTTATCTGGTTTAAAATTTAATATTACCAATGCTCCTCAAAATGGCCGTTTTACTATCAAAGAGCATGAGCGTCTTTTTGAAGTAAGAGCCTCTAGCTTGCCTGGGCCTAAAGGAGAATTTTTGGTTTTTCGTCTTTTAAATCCTAAACGAGCAGCCTTTGGTTTAAGTGATTTAGGCTTTAAAGATAAAGAATTGGCTCTTATTGGTAGTGCCTTATCCAGCCCTAATGGGATGATTCTTTTAACCGGACCAACAGGCTCTGGAAAAAGTACTACTTTATATGCTTTTCTAAAAGCCAAGGTGTCTTCGGGTATTAAAATTATCACCATTGAAGACCCAATTGAATATCACCTTTTAGGAATCAACCAAACTCAAGTGTCTAAAGATTATACCTTTGAAAGCGGTTTGAAATCCATTCTTCGCCAAGACCCTGATGTCATTATGATTGGCGAAATGAGAGATAAAGACACTGTTAAAACTGCCCTTCAGGCCAGTTTAACTGGCCATCTAGTCTTTTCCACTCTCCATGCCAATGAAGCAGCCTTAACTATTAATCGTTTAGTAGAATTAGGAGCCGATAAAAACATTTTACCCGGAGCCTTAAAAATAATTATCGCTCAAAGATTAGTAAGACGTTTATGCCCTGTTTGTCGAGAAAAATATGTCCCTTCCGAAGAAACAAAAAATAAAATTATTGAAGCCCTTTCCATTTTGTCTCCTCAGAGTGGAGTTAAAATTCCTCAAGATATTCCTTTTCTCTATCGAGCTAAGGGATGTGAAAAGTGCCATTTTTTAGGTTACAGCGGTCAAATTGGCCTTTTTGAGACCTTGCCCCTTACTCCAAAAATTTCTCAAGAAATTTTAAATGGAGCTAGTGCCGACGAAATCAGAAAAACAGCCATCGATGAAGGCATGGTCCCTCTTTTCCATGATGGCCTTCTCAAAGCTATTGAAGGAATAACTTCTTTGGAAGAAGTTTTCCGTGTAGCTGGAGATATTGATTATGTAGAAAAAACTTATCAAGATCTTTTCAGCCAAACTCTTTTAAGAGGAGTAACAATTAATCCTGAAGAAGAAAAACAAATTACTGATTTACTTAATAAAAAAGGTGATTGGTCTAAATTTCTTCAAAATCAACCTACCAATAAACAAATTTCTTATTTATTAGGAGCAGCGATTAAATCTCGGGCAACAGATTTGCATTTTGAACCAGAAGAAAAAGCAATTGCAGTCAGGGAAAGAATTGATGGAGTTCTTTACTCCTTGGCCTCTTTTGATTTAATAGAAGCACCAAGAATTATTAATGAAATTAAAAAATTAAGTGGTTTAAATACTGAAGAAACTCAGGCAGTTCAAGAAGGAAGATTTAGAATAATTTTTCAAAACCAATCTTATGATATCCGTCTTTCTATTCTGCCTTCTGGTTATGGAGAAAGTGCTACTTTAAGAATTTTAGGAGGAGAATTACAAGCTTTAGATCTAGAAAAAATTGGCTTATTACCTTCTAGCCAGGAATTTTTAGAAAAAACTCTTCACGATAAAGTAGGACTTATTTTGACTAGTGGCCCCACTTCTTCTGGGAAAACTACTACTCTCTTTTCTCTTCTAAAAAGATTAAATCGGCCAGAGGTAAAAATCATTACTGTGGAAGACCCTATCGAATATCGTTTGCCGGGAGTTAACCAAACCCAAGTCAATGAAGAAAAAGGATATACTTTTTCTACTGCCTTAAGAACTCTTTTGCGCCAAAATCCCAATATCTTTTTAATTGGAGAAATCAGAGATAAAGAAACAGCGGAAATGGTTTGGCAAGCTTCTTTAACGGGACATTTGGTTTTGTCCACTATTCACGCTAATGAAAGTGCTGAAGTACTTCCCCGTTTAAGAAGTTTGGGGATTGAAAATGATGATATTATGAAAGCTACTCGAGCGATTATTACCCAAAGATTAGTAAGAGTGCTTTGCCCTCATTGCAAAAAAGAAGTGCTAGTGCCCAAAGAAATTATTCCCTACATTGAACAAGCTCTAAAAATGTATCCCGAGTATCAAGAACAGTTTCAACCTCCTTATAAAATGTTTGTTCCTCAGGGTTGCAATCAATGCAATTTTACAGGCTATTTAGGACAAACTGGTATTTTCGAAATTGTAAGACCAGAACAATTGGAAAATGCTAAAAATAATTCTTATCCAAAACTCATCGACGACGCGATGATTAAAGTTCTTTTGGGGATTACCTCTTGGGAAGAAATTAAAAGAGTTTTAGGAATATAGGAGAATTAAAAAACCCATTAGCCTGCAGGCAAAGTTCCCTCATCAAGAGGGGTTAAGGATTCAATCAAGGAATACCCCAGCCGAAACCAGCGTACCCGTTGAAGAAGAATCCCATCAAGCCATCCACAAAATGTTTAGCTTGCTTGCCCACAGACTAATGGGTTTTTAAGTATCTCAATTATAACAAATTCCTAAAGAAATGTCAAGAACTTAAAGAGAGGCAAATAAAAAGGCTGCTAGGCAGCATCATCTATTATATTCCTCCCAATTTTCTTGTCAAGAATTACTTAGCCTACTAGAATAGCTTATACCCTATACTAAATTCTAGATTCTAGATTCTTTCTCTCTCACCTGTTTATCTACTTCAAGGCTAATTCTCGTTGTTTCTTCAATTTCATCCCAAGGAATTAACCATTTTCTCTGATGTAAAGCTTGGGCTAACTCTTCTAATTCTTCGAGATGACCTTTTTTAGGATTTAACGTTTTCATTCTTACTTTTGTCCCATAGCCAGCTAATTCTTTATAATCATTAAGGACAAAAGCCGAGCCTTCGCTATAAACTTCCAATAATTCTTTGGGCATTTTTTCAGTGCCTTCAGTAGTATAAGTTAAATTAGCAATGGAACCATCTTTGAATTTTAAAGAAGTAACAAAATTATCAGTCGCTAAATAAAAAGTATCTAAGGGATTAATGCCAAAAGCTTTAATCTCAGTCGCGAAAGAGTTAGTAAGGTAGGAAAAAAGGTCAAATATATGGCAAGCTTCGCCTAAAATTTTTCCTCCTCCCTCGGAAGTATTGGTCCAGTGGCTAGGCGGAAGATACAAAGCATTCATCCGATAATTAATAACTAAAGGACTATGACGTTCGCTAATTTCAGATTTAATGGTTTTAATAAAAGGAGAAAAACGACGATTAAAGCCAACCGTAAGCATCGGTGAATATCCAATCGTAGGATTTTTTACCACTTCTCTAATCTCTTTTAATTCATCTTCAGTTAAACATAATGGTTTTTCCACTAATACATTTTTACCAGCTCGCAAGGCATCAATAACTAATTGAGCATGCAGATTATGACGCGTAGTAATAATAATTAAATTGATTTTAGGATCATTGAGCAGTACTTGATAATCAGTCGTGGCAATATTAGCTCTATATTTTTGAGCAAAATATTTAGCTTTTGCCTGTTCATGAGTACAAATACCCCTGATATGATAATTGTATTTCAATTTAGCTAAATTAGGTAAATGAACTACTTGACAAAAATTACCTACGCCAATAACACCCACTTCAATTTTACCTTCTATGGTCTGGGGCTGAGGAATTTCTAAGCTAGTAAAAGTTTTTTGCTCTGAATTTAGTAAAGAATAAGTTAAAAGTACGGCTAAAGGTTTTTTCTCAGAATAAAGCAATCGATAAGCTAAATCGGCTTGTTCTTGGGGGTATTTACCCTCTATTAAAGAAAGAAAATTAATTTTTTTATTTTTTAAAAGTTCGAGGTAAGCTTGCATATTACGATTTTCTGTCCAGCGCACATAGGCATAAGGATAATCAAGACCCTTTTTTTCATATTCTTCATCTCCTCGGCCTGGCCCATAAGAAGAGGAAATTTTTAAATCTATCTCCTTTTCATACCAAGGCAATCTTTCTATTTTTAAACCAATATCACCTACCACCACCACCTTACCTCTCTTTCTAGTTAATTCCATGGCTTGGTTAATAATGGCATTATTTTCTGGATCCGAAGCGGTAATAATAGTAGCATCAGCGCCTTGAAAATTAGTTAAACGATTAACCTCATTAATAAGATTTTTATTAGTAGGAGAAAAGCCAAATTCCAATCCGTTTTCTTGCGCTTTTTTAATTCTTGATTTAGAAATTTCAATTCCTATCACCTTGATCCCACTAGCTAAAAGAATTTGACTGGTGATTTGGCCTATTAAGCCCAAACCAATAATAACCGCACTTTCTCCAACCCTTAAATCAGCCTGTCTCACTCCTTGGAGAGCAATAGAACCTAAAGTAGTAGAAGCAGCTTCTTCTAAATTGACTCCTTCAGGAATTTTTACTACTAAGTTTCGAGGAATAGAAACAATTTCCGCATGAGAAGCTAAATTAGCGCCAGCACAAGCCACTAAATCACCTTCTTTAATATCAGAAATATTCTTTCCTACTTTTATTACTTTACCGCAAGAACTATAGCCAGGAGCCACTCCCGCATCTATCATTCCAGTGACAATTTTATAGGCTTCAAAAATACCATGCTCCTTTACCAATCGTAGCCCTTTAGCTAATTTGGTAGGATATTTTAGAACTTTCAAAGGTAAAGGCTGCTTAGAAAAATTTAAACTCGACATTTCAGTGCCTGAAGAAATCAAAGAATATAAATTTTCTACTAAAACATTGTTAGCTCCATTATTTGGCGCTGGCACTTCTTCAACCACCACTTCTCCTTTTTTAAATAAAACTTGATGCATAGTTAATCTGCTATTTTATCCCACTGACTAGTTTTGATTAACTCAATAAAGTTTTGAGCAGCTTGTCTTAAGTTAGGATTTAATTCCGCTGCTTTTTGGGCATAATAAATAGCTGGCTGCGCTTCGTGCAATTTGCCATAGGCAGCGGCCAAATGAACAAACATTTCGCTATCTTGAGGATCAATCTGAATACCTTGAAGATATAATTTAACAATAGTTTCGTAATCTTGTTGTTGAGCTAAAATACTGGCTAACTTCAAAATAGTAGCCTTGTCTTTAATAGGAAAACCTAATTGAACGGCTTTAATTAAATATTCAGTGGATTGAGTCGCGTCCTTGATGCTAGAATAATACACCCCCAAAAGATAATAAGCATTGGAATCTTGGGGATTAAGCCTTAAAACCTGTTCTGCCTCGGCCTTAGCTTTCTCTAAATCATTTTCTAAGAGATAAATTTTAGCCAAAAATAAATGAGTCTGGGGGAAATAAGGGGCGACTTGATTCAAAGTTTGAGCTGTTTGTTCTGCTTCTTTTAACTTACTAGGGTCATTATCTGATTCCAATAATTGTAATTGAGCCTTGTTTATAATTAAGCGGTAGTTCCAAGGCTCTTTTTGCAGTAAAGCATCAGATTCAACAATTAAATCATTGATAAAAGGCTTTAACTGGTCAGAAAAAGCCACATAATTAGCAAAGGCATTTTCTTCCCCAATAACAATATCTTTTTTGATATTTTCGTATTTACCAGCTTGAAATAAAGCGTTTTTAAACAATCGATATGAAGCATCATAATTTTTAGTGACCAAAAGTTTCATCGTGCTAATAATCTCCCGACTGATAAAATATGGTTTCATTACCCAAAAAGACAAAGAATATAAAATTAAGCAAAAAGAAACAATCAAAATAAAGCCTTTGGTTAATTGGGGGACAAAGTCTTTTGAGAAATTGTCATTCCGATAATTTTTATTGTCATTGCGAGGAGCGAAGCGACGAAGCAATCTGAACTTAATAGATTGCTTCGCTTCGCTCGCAATGACAGAATTATTTTCATTCCTTGCCACGGCAGAATCCCATTGGCTGATAAACCCTAAAACCAAAAAGAACATTAAATAACTTTCGTGAAAATCAAACAGAAAAATATTTTGGACAAAATAACCAATGAGAATCGCTTCAAAAACTAAAGAAGTGAAAAATTGGCCTTCTTTTTTCTTATTTTTCTCTAAAATCCAAAAGGCAAAAACAAAAATAGCCAAATAAGAAATTAAGCCCAAAATACCAGTGGTAGCCAAAACTTCCATTATTTTATTATGGGCCCGATCAAAATAAAAATCACCCGGTAAAACTTTGATTACTGCTGGATTAAAGTTTTTCAGATAAGCGGCTTCATAATTTTCTATGCCCCAACCAAAAATTGGTTTTTCCAAAAAACTTTTAAAAGCAGTGCCAGCCGATAAAATTCTGGCTGCTCCAGTAGGATCTTTTAAAGAAATTGAAGTTAGCCTTTCTAAAGCAAAGTTATTTTTAACAAAAGAAGTATTTTTTAAAGAAAAAACAGTTCCCAGAAAAACTATTCCTGCTATTAAAATGATAGCGGCAAATCTTTTCAATAAACGATAATCTTTGGTTTTCTTGGAAAAGATCAAAAATCCCATTAAATACAAAACTCCAAAACCAAAACCAATTATGCCCCCTCTGGTTCCAGAAATAAAAATCAATAAAGCCTCATAAACAGCTATCCCCAACCATAAAATACTCTCATTTTGAGGAAAAAGGCTTTTTATTGTTATTGCCCGCTTCTCTTGCCCTGGTAATAAACTGTCTAAATAAAAATATAACGCCAATAAAGAATTAAAAATAAAATAAGTAGCCAAATAAGAAGGATTGCCGGTAAAGCCAGATAAACGAGGGGTGGCTGCAACAGCTCCAATTCGAGAACCAGAATAAATTAAAAGAGCTAAAAACCCATAAAAGGCACTAATAAAAACTTCAGTTTTTAAAATTTTTTTAAAATCCTCAAGATCAAACACGCTGGAAATAATAAAGAAAAATAAAATAAAATGCCAAATACCTATTACTCCCTCCATTCTTTCGTCTCCAGAAAACAAACTCCAATAAACATTTACTCCCATCAAAGCAGAAATTAAAATCACTAAGGCATAAACAAGAAGCGCTTTGGATAAACCATTTAATTTCAATTTGGTTTCTCCTTTAACTATCATTAAAACCCAAATAATTGCCATTATTTCCACTAAAATTCGAAAAACCGTCGCCTTCGTGACAATAAAAGGGAAATAAGTATTAGAAGACACTAAAAATGGCGTCAATAAACAAGCAATGGTTAACCAAAAAATAATGTGTTTGTAATTTAAAGACATAGAAATAAAATTTTATAATTTTACAAATTTTGATTGGCAGCTGCTCGAGTCAACGGCCCAAAATAACCAGTAGTGATAATGCCTTTCATCGCTTGATAGCGTTTCACTGCCGCCATGGTCAAAGGGCCATAATAACCGGTAATTAATTTTTCTGGATAAATATCAGAGTCTAAATTGGCTAAAAACTGCTGCAAACATTTCACTTCATTAGAACTCATGCCATAAAACAAATCACTGGTAAATAAGGAGCAACTCGGATTATTTTGATAAGTTTTCTGCAAAGCGATTTGCATCTGCAATTGGGCTAATTGGCGTTTTAGTTCTTCGATCCTTTGTTGTAATTGCTGAATTAAAGCCTGATTATTATTACTATTTTGCCCTAAATTTTGCGCTTCAAAAGAATAAAAATATAATCCCCCTTCTTGAGCCCCCATACCTAAATAAGGAATGAAATAAATGGCCGTATTTTTACTTCCCAGATCGTTAATATAGACTTCCTGAATATTCGAAGAAGTAAAATCAAAAAATCCTAAAGTTTTTTTACCTTGATCATCTTCGGTAATATAAGGAAT
>JBMFSN010000017.1:0-7905 GCA_049967535.1 Minisyncoccia bacterium
CCGCTATCTAAGGTCCCTAAATTTTGGTTAAGTGCAGTCTCAAGGTAGTGATTCACCATAGACAATTAGGAGGTTGGCTCAGAGGTAGCCATCCTTTAAAGAGTGTGTAACAACTCACTACTTGATTTACCCCGTGAGCCGCAAGGCTTTGCGGGGTGGTGAATTGCGCCGAAAATTTATCGGGGCTAAAACCAAATACCGAAGATGCGGCTCTTCATTTAATTTATTTTAAATGGGGAGGGTAGAGGAGCGTTTCCTAAGCACTGAAGTCTCAGACGCGAGTCGGGATGGAGCTTAGGGAAGTGAGTATGTCGGCATGAGTAATCGCAAGCCCGATAAGAAATCGGGCCCCCGTAAATCTAAGGTTTCCTTAGCAATGACAATCAGCTAAGGGTTAGGCGGTCCTAAGGCGATAGCGAAAGCTGGAACTGATGGACAGCCGGTTAATATTCCGGCCCTCCAATTTTTTGCGATGGAGTGACGAAGGAAAAAAGTTTGAGCGTCTTAATGGTTTGACGTTCTTGGTGTTAAGAATTTTCAGCTAGGAAAATCCGGCTGAATGCCTTTAATGGCAAGATTCATACATTGAGAAAAAGCAAAGTTTTACTTTGTTAATTCGAGCGAAGCGCCTTCCGAGAAAAACTTCTAAGCTTAAAGAAATTGGATCCGTACCGTAAACCGAAACAGGTGGATGAGGCGAGTAGCCTCAGGGGAACGGGTGATTCCTCGTTAAGGAACTCGGCAAAAAAGCGAGCGTACGTTTGCTATAAGCTCTCCCTGAACCAGGCGCGCAAGCGCTTCGGTACAGGGCGCAGTGAAAGTATCCCTGGCGACTGTTTACCAAAAACACAGGTCCCTGCGAACCCGTAAGGGGATGTATAGGGGCTGATGCCTGTCCGATGCCAGAAGGTTAAGGATGTCGGTCAGCTATTCGTCTTTGACGAATGGTAAAGCTGAACGTCTCAAGCCCTGGTCAATGACAGCAATAACTATAATTGTTCTAAGGTAGCGCAGTTCCTTGTCAGGTAAGTTCTGACGTGCATGAAAGGTATAACGACCGGGGAACTGTCTCAACGAGGAGCCCGATGAAAATGCGTGTCCAGCGAAGACGCTGGGTACCCGCAGCTAGACGAAAAGACCCTAGAAGCTTTACTGCAGCCTGGCATTGAGTTTAAGTTTGAAATGCGTAGCGTAGTGGGGAGACTTTGAATCCTAACTTTCGGGTTAGGAGGAGTCGTCAATGAAACACCCATCTTTTCAAAGTTAAATTCTAATCACAACGGCAAAAACGTTGCGCGACAGTGCTTGGTAGGCAGTTTTTGTGGGGCGCAATCCTCCTAAAAGGTAGCGGAGGAGTTTATTAAGGTTGGCTATCCACCAATGGAAACGGTGGAGATAGTGCAAAGGCAAAAGCCAGCTTTATAGCAAGGGAGACATCCCGCGCTATTGCGAAAGCAGAACTTAGTGACCCGATGCGTCGTTGTAGAAGGCGCAAAGACACCGGACAAAAGTTACTCTAGGGATAACAGGCTGGTGGAGCCCGAAAGTTCATATCGACGGCTCCGCTCGGCACCTCGATGTCGGCCCATCCTATCCTGGGGCTGGAGAAGGTCCCAAGGGTTTGGCTGTTCGCCAATTAAAAGGATACGCGAGCTGGGTTCAGACCGTCGTGAGACAGGTCAGTCTCTATCTGCTGTGGGCGTTCGATACTTGAAGGGAGCTGGGGATAGTACGAGAGGACTTCCCTGGACGAACCTCTGGTGTGCCGGTTGTCATACCAATGGCATTGCCGGGTAGCTATGTTCGGACGGGATAAGCGCTGAAAGCATCTAAGCGCGAAGCCTCCCCTAAGATTAGGTATCGTGTCCCGAAAGGGAGAAAAATTCCTTAAAGACTATAAGGTTAATAGGCTCTAGGTGGAAGTCCAGCAATGGATTAAGCCGAGGAGTACTAATCAATTGAAACAACTTTCCTATCTTTAGTGAAAAAACAAAAACTAACCCGCCTAAATTTTCAGAAAGAAAATTTAGGCGGGTAAAATTGGGCCCGTGATTTAATTAAATGTGTACCACTCGATCCCATTCCGAACTCGGTAGTGAAAGCATTTAATGCCGATGATACTCCAACAGGGGGAAAGTAGGTTTTGCGGGCCCTTTTTTATTTGAGATATTTAGATAGAATATGAAATTTGGAATTTAGAATTTGGAATCTGAAATACAATAATAAATTTTTAATTTTAAATTTTAAATCAATTTTAAATTTTATAATTTTTAAAATTTAATCATTTAGACTTCATTTAAAATTTAAAATTTAGTTTTTAAAATTTAGATATTTGTGCTATAATATTTTTAATGGACAAGAGAACAAGAAAACAAATAATTATTGCTTTAGTTTTTTTTACTCTTTTCACTTTAGTGGGGGGTGGTATTTATTTAATTACCAAACCTACTCCTACTTGTTTTGATAATAAACAAAACGGCAAGGAAACAGGCGTTGACTGCGGAGGTTCTTGTATTCCTTGTGATTTAAAAAATAATCCGCCTTTAACCCTTCAAAAATCTCCTCTCTTTTTTGTTACTTCTAATCAAAAAATTGATATTTTATTAACCCTTATTAATACTAATACTACTTGGGGGGCAAAAAGTTTTTCTTACACTCTTACTTTGCAAGGAGCCAAAGGAGAAACTCAAAATTTAACTTTTTCTGATTTTATTAATCCCCAAGAAATTAAAAATATCGTTTTGCCTCAAGTCTCGGTGAACTTTGTCCCACAATCTATTAGTTTTACCCTTGACCCTAAAAGCATTATTTGGGCTCAGCCAATCAAAGGCATTGATGTTTCTTTAGGTAATCTTTTTCCTGTTAATGGAGTCACTATTTTAACCCCTATTGATAGTACGCAAATTAATAAAAACACTTATACTTTTACCAAAACCTTAAGATTAGGAATGAAAGATCCGGAAGTTTACAATTTACAAAAAGTTTTGAGCCAAACACCTAGCATTTATCCCGAAGGCAAGGTGACTGGGACTTTTGATAAAGCCACTGAAGCAGCAGTAAAAAGATTTCAAGAAAAATACGGTATTAGAATAACGGGTGAAGTAGGTCCTCAAACTCGGCAAAAATTAAATGAACTTTATGGATCAAAAAATCAACAGCCTTTTTCTTATACTTTTGATACGAAAAAAGTATTAAAAAGAGGAATGAAAGGGATAGATATCACTAATTTACAGCAAGCTTTAGGTCTAGATTCTGGATATAATCCTCCGGGGATGGTGAGTGGCACTTTTGATAAAGCTACAGAGAATGCGGTTAAGGCTTTTCAAGCTAAATATAATTTGCCCGTTACCGGCCAAGTGGACAAGGCGACCGCTACTAAATTAAATGATTTATTTAGTTCAATTCCTACTACTAACCCGCAATTAACTTCTGAAACTTTTTATTCCTATGAAGCAACCTTAAAAGTAAAAGGCAATCTTTATAATAGTTCTCCTTTCAGTTGGAAAAATGGCGAGGTGGCAGTGGTTCTCTGCGATAATAATAAAAATCCAGCCGTTGTCGGAAAAGTTCCTTTAAGCAATATTATTTTGGGGAAAAGCCTTCCTTTTGCTATTATCTGGCACAATGAAGTACCTAATAATTTAATTATTTGTGCTTCGGAAGCGCATATTAATATCTTAGATTTAGATAATGCTTTTGTGGCTGGTAAATAAGATGATACACCCATAAATTTATAATTTGATGAAAAAAAGCGACCGTATTCTTTATTTTGCCCTTTTTGTTTTAATTGCTTTTGGATTGATGATTTTAGGGAGCTTGTCTAAAAATGATTCTCCCCGATTTTTTTCTTTGGAAAAACAATTATTTTTTGTTTTTCTTGGCCTGATTATCTTTTTTGTTTTTTCAGCCATTGACTGGCATATTTTTGCCACTTCTCGTTCCCTCTTAATAACTTTATATTTTATAAGTGTTTTATCTTTAGCTTTGGTTTTGGTAATAGGAAAAACGAGTCGGGGTTCTACAGGCTGGTTTAATTTTGGGTTTTTTAGTTTTCAGCCAGTAGAAATAGCTAAAATTATTTTAATTTTAATTCTAGCTAAATATCTGTCCTCTCGTCATAAAGAAATTTGGCAATTTCAATATTTATTTGCCTCTGGTTTTTATGCTCTTTTGCCTATTGGTTTAGTAATTTTGCAGCCAGATTTAGGAGGGGCAATTGTCTTAGCTTTGATTTGGTTTGCTTTAGTTTTAGTTTCGGGCATTCGCTGGAGCCAAATTTTTTTATTGTTAATGATCTTTCTTTTAGTAGTCGGTGTGGCCTGGTCTTTTTTATTAAAACCCTATCAAAGAGACAGAATTTTAAATTTTGTTAATCCTCAAAAAGATATTTTAGGCATTGGTTATAATCGTCACCAGGCCTTGATTGCTATTGGTTCTGGCAGGTTTTTAGGCAAGGGGCTGGGCTGGGGGACACAAACCCAATTAAATTTTCTGCCTTTAGCCACAACTGATTTTATTTTTGCTGCTTTGGCTGAAGAATTAGGATTTTTGGGCATTATTATTCTTTTAACAGCTTTTTTGGTGCTCTTTTTTAGACTCTCTTATTGGATTAATATTTTTGATAATAATTTCTGTAAATTATTTACTTTTGGCTTTGCTTTTAAATTATTAATCGAATTATTTATTAATATTGGCATGAACACTGGCTTGTTGCCTATTATTGGCTTAGCTTTACCCTTCCTGTCCTATGGTGGTTCTCATTTGTTAACTGATTTTTTTGGTTTGGGTATTATTAACAGCATGATCCGTCATAGAACGTAAATAAAATTGTCATTCCCGCGAAAGCGGGAATCTTTCCAACAATGAAATATACAAAACTTTTTCAAATAATAATTTTTGTTGCTGCTCTTCTTTTCATCAGTGTGTTTTATTTAATTATTAATGCTCCTTCTCCTCTTGTTACTTCTATCCCCTTTGCCATCGCTAAAAACGAAACTGTTATTGACTTAGCCACTGACTTACAGAATAAAGGCTTAATTTATTCTGATTTTCTTTTTCGTTTTTATCTTAAATTAACCAATCAATCAAAAAATATTAAAGCTGGTTATTATCTTTTGCCAGCTAAATTATCTTTAGTTCAGTTAGTGAATGTTATTACTGATGTGAAAAATATTAATGATGGTATTTTTTTAATTAAAGAAGGAGAAACTTTAAAAAATATCGAGACAGATTTGCGCAGCCGCGGTATTTTAACTGAAGATGCTCATCTTTCAGATTTTCAAGTCAAAGATTTTATTTCCTCTTTCCCTGATTTATTTCAAGGAGCAGCCGCTAATAATAATTTGGAAGGCTTTCTTTTTCCTGATTCTTACCATTTTCCTCCTCATTCCTTGGCTAAAGATATTCTGAACACTCTTCTTAGTAATTTTCAAAGTAAAGTAAAACCTAGCCGATTATTAATTAATAATAATCATAGTTTTTACGAAAACTTGATTATGGCTTCTATTTTAGAAAAAGAGGTCAAAACCGAAGACGATAAAAGAAAAGTAGCCGACCTTTTATGGCGGCGCATCCAAAATAAGATTCCTCTTCAAGTTGACGCTTCAATATGTTATGCTCAAAGTCAGAGCTTTAATGACTGCCAATTAACCAAAGAGGCTTTTAATGTGGATTCCCCCTATAATACTTATAAAAATCAAGGACTGCCACTTACTCCCATTTCTAATCCAGGGCTCGAATCAATTAAAGCCGCTTTAAATCCTTTGCTCAATGATTATTGGTATTATTTAACTGACAGAAAAACAGGTCAGACTATTTTTTCCAAAACCTACGAAGAGCATCAACAAGCTCGTCAAAAATATTTATAACTATGTGCGGCATTACCGGTATTTACATTGTTAATAATCCTTCAGAAATTCAAAAAGACACGCTTATCAAAATGCGTGATTCTTTGATTCATCGTGGTCCTGATGATAGCGGTTTATATATTTCTCCAGATAAAAAATTAGGCTTGGGTTTTAGGCGTTTGGCGATTATTGATTTATCAGCAGCCGGCAATCAACCCATGAGTAACGAAGACCAAACTTTGTGGTTGATTTTTAACGGCGAGATTTATAACTTTCAAGAGATTAAAGAAGACTTGATTAAAAAAGGCCATCAGTTTAAATCAAAGACTGATAGCGAAGTCCTTCTCCATCTTTACGAAGAAAAAGGAGAAAAATGTTTAGATGATTTAAATGGGATGTTTGCTTTTGTTATTTGGGATGAGAAAAATAAAAAATTATTTGCTAGCCGTGATCGTTTAGGTATCAAGCCTTTTTATTACTATTATAAAGATGGGATTTTTCTTTTTGGTTCAGAAATCAAAGCCATCTTAGAGAATCCTATTGTCAAACGCGAACCAGATTTAGAAGGGATTTCTCATTATTTAACTTTTGCCTGCACACCTGCGCCCTTTACTTTATTTAAAAATATCAAAAAACTGCCAGCAGCTCATTTCTTGACCTTAGATCAAATTGGTCATTTAGAAACTCATCGTTACTGGTCTCCGATACAGAATACAGAATACAGAATACAAAACGGTCAACAAGAAGAACAATTTTATGTTGCTAAAACTCGTGAGTTGCTTCAGGAATCAATAGAGCGTCAAATGGTCTCCGATGTTCCTTTTGGTTGTTTTCTCTCTGGCGGTATTGATTCTTCCACTAATGCGGTATTAATGTCTCAAGCCATGGGTAAATCAGTAGAAACTTTTTCTATTTCTTACAAGGATTTTCCTCAATACGATGAGTTTGAATATTCTCGGAAAATTAATCAAATTTTAGGTTCTCAAAGCCACGAAGCAGTAGTGGGGCCAAAAGAATTCTTATCTTGGATTGAGGAAATGGCCAAAAAAACTGACGACCCTAATGGCGACTGGGTTTGTTTTCCTGTTTATTATTTGGCTAAATTATTTAGGGATAATAACGTCATTATGGGTCAAGTAGGGGAAGGTTCTGATGAACTTTTCTGCGGTTATGGCACTTATATGGTTTTTATTAAGATTTGGAAAAAGTTTTGGCGTTGGGCTTCACGATTGCCAAAATTTCTTAAGAGCATTCCGTATTTTGTTCTCTGCAGGTTCACTCCTAAAAATTTTGCTGTTTTACCCAAAGAGTTTCTTCGTCGCTTAAAAGATAATAAGCCTTTGTTTTTTGGGGGAGCCAATGCTTTTTCTGCTTATGATAAACAATTTCTTTATAGCGCATCCTTTAAAAAGCAAATTGCTCCTGATGCCTCTGACAAAGTAGTAGAAAACATCTATCAAGAAATGCAGAATACAGAATACAGTATACGGAATACAAAATATGATTTTCTCCAACATCTTCTTTATCTCGAGCTTAACCTGCGCTTACCCGAACTTCTTTTAATGCGTGTTGATAAAATGGTTTCCATCTCTTCTATTGAAGCTCGAGTCCCATTTTTGGACCACCGAATAGCGGAATTAGCTTTTTCCATTCCTATGGATTTAAAAATAAAAAACCATTCGACCAAATATATTTTAAAACAAGCAGTGAGAGGTATTATTCCCGATGAAATAATTGACCGCAAGAAAAAAGGTTTTGGCGCGCCAGTGTCAGAGTGGCTAAGAGAAAATAAAGAAATTCAAGAAAAACTCATTAATATTATTAAAAATTCAAAAATTCACCAATTAGGAATTTTTAATTATAGTTATATTAATCAACTCATTTCCGACCATTTAACCGGCCGCCATGACAATTCTTTTAAAATTTGGAATTTAGTTACCTTATCTTTATGGTACGATAATTGGATAAGATAAAATTTATGTCTTTTTCTCAACTCAAGTCATTTTTTCTCGAAAATAAAAATACTAGACAAACGATTGTTAAAAATACTTTTTGGTTA
>JBMFSN010000018.1:0-7528 GCA_049967535.1 Minisyncoccia bacterium
TTTAATTTTTAATTTTTAAACAATTAATTATTTGATCATTTAATCATTCATTTAAAATTTAAAATTTATCCTTTAAAATTTAGATAAATTATACTGA
Source organism: Minisyncoccia bacterium (assembly GCA_049967535.1). Classification (GTDB taxonomy): domain Bacteria; phylum Patescibacteriota; class Minisyncoccia; order UBA6257; family UBA6257; genus JBMFSN01. The sequence continues at coordinate 98 of JBMFSN010000018.1, forward strand.
ATTCTCTATATTCAGTACTTACTTTTGTTATTTATTATTATATCAATATTAAACAATAAAAACAAGCCTGTCAAATACAACAGGCTTGTTTTTAAAATCAATATATTTTTAATTAATATATTTTTAAAAAGATTAATATATTTTATACTTAATTCTTTCTTGTTACCCCAAGCGCCACCTCCGTTACTAAATGAGTTTTATTTAGTAATGGAGAGTCTTAACTTCAGGCTTTAAGACCAACACCTCCTCACTAAACAGTGAGATCGACCATTCCTCCTCTTATATAAAAATAATTTGAGGAGAAACAGATTTTTAAAATAAAAGTTTCACCCCCAGCTTCCGCTAGGAGTGCCTTGTTATGACTTAGCCCCTGTCACCGAGCCTAGCTTAGTCCCCTAAAGGGGCCTTCGGCTATTCTCGGCTTCCTTGACTTGACAGGCGGTGAGTACAGAACTCGAGAACGTATTCACCGCGGTATAGCTGACCCGCGATTACTAGCGATTCCGGCTTCATGAGGGCGAGTTGCAGCCCTCAATCTGAACTGGGGTAGGGTTTGATGCGATTAGCTCCGCCTTACGGCTTGGCAACGCATTGTCCCTACCATTGTAACATGAGTGTAGCCCAGGGCATCAAAGGGCCATGCTGATTTGACGTCATCCTCACCTTCCTCCCCCCTCACTTGCCTCAAACTTACTTTAATTAAAGCAGAATTATCATTTTATCTTTTTATTTCATAATGATAAAACCTGCGCTTAAAGCAAGTGAGGGGGGCGGTCCCGGTTGACACTTGTAACAACCAGCGAGGGTTGCGCTCGTTTCCCCACTGAAGGGAACAACTCGCGCCACGAGCTGACGGCAACCATGCAGCACCTGTGCTAAGGTCCTTGCGGAGATTCCGACTTTCGCCGGAGTTTCCTTAGCATGTCAAGCCCTGGTAAGGTTCTTCGTTTGCTATCGAATTAAACCTCATGTTCCACCGCTTGTGCGAGTTTCCGTCTATTCCTTTGAGTTTCAGCCTTGCGGCCGTACTTCCCAGGCGAGGTGCTTAACGCGTAAGCTTCGCCACTGATAGGGTCGATACTACCAATAGCTAGCACCCATTGTTTAGGGCGTGGACTACAAGGGTATCTAATCCTTTTTGCTCCCCACGCTTTCGTCTTAGAGCGTCAGAGAAGACCCAGTTAGCTGCCTTCGCTTTCGGTGTTCCGCACGATATCAACGGATATCACCCCTACACCGTGCGTTCCGCTAACCCCTTTCTCCCTCTACCTCATCAGTTTCTTGTGCTAGTCCATGGTTAAGCCATGGGATTTAACACAAGACTTGACCAGCTAATAAATAAAATTTATTAGCCAGCTCTAAAAAGAATGAGGCGCCTAAGGACACTTTACGCCCAATAAATCCGGATAACGCTTGGAGCCTACGTATTACCGCGGCTGCTGGCACGTAGTTTGCAGCTCCTTATTCCTCACCTAACATCACTCCGGTAAAACCGGAATTTCTCAGTGAGAAAAGTGGTTTACAATCCGAAAACCGTCTTCCCACACGCGGCGTCGCTCGGTCAGGCTTTCGCCCATTGCCGAAGATTCTCGGCTACTGCCTCCCGTAGGAGTAGGGTCCGTTCTCAGTACCATTGTTGGGGGTCATGCTCTCACACCCCCTACCCGTCATCGCCTTGGTGAGCCATTACCTCACCAACTAGCTGATAGGACCTAAGCCGATCGCAGAGCGTCTTGCGACTTTAGTCCGATACTCTTTCGAGACCGGACACCATTTGAAATTACCCCATCTTTCGATGGGCTATGTCAAACTCTGCGGTACGTACTAAGGTATTACTAACCCGTTTGCCACTATCCTTCGCTCCGCACTACGTGTGAACTTTGGAATAGTAAGTTATTTAAATAAAGATTGCTTACAGTTCCGTAGTTCCACACACAGTGTGGAGCGAAGGACCGTTCGACTTGTATGCCTTATCCACGCCGCCAGCGTTCATCCTGGACCAGGATCAAATCCTCAATAAAAATTTACTTAAATTTCAAAAAGAAATTTAAGTAAATTAAGGCGCTTGGAATAACAAGAAAAAATTAAGCATTTTAAATTGTAAAGGTTCTTTCTTTTCTAGTTTTTTCTATTTCGTTTCTTTATTTAGTTTTTCTATTTTTAAAATGATATATAATTATAGCATTTCTTAAAAAATTTTCAAGTATCTTCTATATTTTTATTAAAAGTAGGCAGCGCGGGCGACCGGATTTGAACCGGCGACCTCCGCAGTGACAGTGCGGCGTTCTAACCGGGCTGAACTACACCCGCATTTTGTATTTTTAATTCTCTTTTTTAATTCTCTTTGTTAATTCTCTTTGTGGCTCTGGGTGGAGTCGAACCACCTTCTGAGCGTTATGAGTGCTCTGTTCTAACCGTTGAACCACAGAGCCACAGAATACCAATTTTTAATTTTCAATTTTTAATTTTTAAACCTAAAGAGTGAGGAAAATATATTGTTTTGAGAAACGCTCAAGCGACGAGTGGGCAGGGTTGGCGCCGAAGGCGCCAGAACGAGGAGCTTGCGCGAGTCCAAAATCCTCGCTGGGGATTTTGGACGTTTTCAAAAGACAATATATTTTCCGAGCGATAGTTGCGGGGGCAGGAATTGCACCTGCGCCTCGGGGTTATGGGCCCCGCGAGATACTACTTCTCTACCCCGCTATCATAATACACAAAATAAATAAATTTTTCTTTGTATTTTTTTTCAAAAGGTATCGGTCCTGTGCTTCGCCGAAGATTTCGGTAAAGTAAATTCGTCAACGGATTTAAAAAAGCAAATAAATCCACCTTTTTGTCAAAAAGGATTATCAAAAAATATTTTCCTTTGTTTTTGTGGATGGCTAACGAACTTCGCCTAAGTTCAGTATAGACTAAAACTCAAAAAATTACAAGTTAAATAGGCTCGGAATATATTTTCTTCGACCCGCTCGCTCGCCCAGCGTGCTCGCTCTCTTAGATCTTCGCCTCGCTCTTCTTCGCTTCGCTCAGAAACCCTGCCCGTTCAGCTCCGGATGGTCTCAGAAAAACATCTTCCTCGCCTTTTTTAAAGAGCGAACCCTACAAGATATTTCCCACTACTTCGTCCCAAAACCTTTTATAAACTTTGATAATATTTTTTGCTTCTTCTTGGCTAAAACTGAAATCTCTATTGTTTAAAATTTCTTCGCAAACTTGATGAGCTCCCGATAAAATATCTAAATGTTTAAAACCCCTTCTCTGTAAAGATTCTGTAAGTTCAGTAAATGTATCTCCTTGGTAACCTAATTGTTTTAAAAAATTCTGAACCAAAGCATCTGCTTTTATGACACTCAATTTCCAAGACGATTGATATGTTTCTTCTAATAAATTTTCTATTTCTTCCCATTGGCGCAGGCTTTTAGAAGAAGAGGATAAAAACGGATGAACCCCAAACCAATTTTTAATATTCTCAATTTTTTTGGAAACAATGTTTAATTTTCGCATTAAATAAATAATTCCTATTAATAAAATAGGAAGAAGAATCAAAGAAATAATTTTTAAAATATAAAGAAAATTTAAAAGAGGATTTAAGTTTAGTTTCATAAAAGCTCCTCAATAAATTTAGCAATTTGTAAAAGAGAATAATCGGAATTATAGGGGCCAATAATTTGTAGGCCAATAGGTAGATGTTCTTTGGTAAAACCGATGGGTAAATTAAGAGCCGGCAACCCGCTAATATTGGCAGAAACAGTAAAAATATCCGATAAATACATGGACAAAGGATCGCTAGTTTTTTCTCCGATTTTAAAGGGGGGTGTAGGAGTAGTGGGAGTGATTAAAAAATTAACTTCCTCAAATACTTTTTGAAATTCATTCACAATGAGACGACGAACTCTTTGAGCTTTTTTATAATAAGCATCATAATAACCCTTGGATAAAACATAAGTGCCTAAAACAATTCTTCTTCGGACTTCCTTGCCAAAACCTTCTCCTCTATTTTTAAAATATAAATCATGTAAGCTAGTAATTGGGGATTCTAGATTACTAAGAGGAGAGTAACGAATTCCATCATAACGAGCTAAATTAGAGCTTACTTCTGCGGGCATAATAATGTAATAACAAGGTAAAGCAGCAGTAGTAGAAGGTAAACTTACTTCTTTTATTGTTATTGAATTATTTTTGATTTTATTAATTACTTCCTCAATCCTGCTTCTTATTTCTAAATCTAGACCTTCAATAAAATATTCTTTGGGTAAACCGATTTTGGAATTTGGAATTTGGCCTGCCTGCGCAGGCAGGAATCTGGAATCTGGAATACTACTTATATTATGAGAAGTAGAGTCCATTGGATCTTTACCGCTAATAGTGCGGAAAACAATTTCTGCATCATCAACTGTTTCAGTAAAGGGCCCAATAACATCTAAAGAAGAAGCCATAGAAATTAAACCATAGCGTGAGACAGCACCATAACTAGGCTTTAATCCAACCACTCCACAAAAAGCTGCTGGCTGACGAATAGAACCACCAGTATCAGAACCAAGAGCAAAAGAGCTCATCTTCGCTGCCACAGCGGCTGCTGAACCACCAGAAGAACCACCAGGCACTCGAGTCAAGTCATAAGGATTTTTGGTGGTAAAAAAAGCGGAGTTCTCTGTTGAAGAACCCATAGCAAATTCATCAGGATTAGTTTTTCCTATAAAAATAGCTCCGGCTTCGTTTAATTTTTGGATAACAGTCGCATTATAGCTCGCCACATAATTTTCTAAAATTTTTGAACCAGCTGTTGTTTTTATTCCTTTTACTAAAATATTATCTTTCACCGCATAAGGAATACCCTCTAAAATATCAATTGTCTCCCCTCTTTGAATTTTATTATCTACTTCTGATGCTGACTGCAAAGCTTTTTCTTTCTCCAGAACAAGAAAGGCTTGAATATCTTTATCTTTATCTTCGATGACTTTAAAATAATCACTCACTAATTGGCTAGCGGTTATTTCATGGTTAATTAATTTTTGATGTAATTCTTGGATCATGCCAATGTGATTAAAATTTACAATTTCTAATTTACAATTTACAATAAATGTCACAATTTTCAATTTTCAAACATATAGATATTCATTGAATATTGAGTTATTGAAAATTCAATGAAAATTGTAAATTGAGAATTGAAAATTGATTTAAAAGATAGGCGGTACCTCAAAATAGCCCTCTTTTTTAAAATTAGATTTTTGAGGATTAATGATATCTTCACGCAAAACATTTTCCCCAAAAGTACCACCATTCATTGGCTCTAAACCAGTGGTATCTACTTTTTGAAGCTGTTCAACATAATCTAAAATTTTACTCAAATCTTGAGCAATTTGTTCTTTTTCGTTGGGTTGAACTTCCAAACGAGCTAAGTCTAATAAATGATCAATTTCTGTAAAGTCCATAGTATTAAAATCAAGATGCAAATCTCAAAATGTAAAATAAAATTTGGAATTTGGAATTTGTGCTTTTTTATTTTAGCATTTTCAAGAATTCTGCTTCGTTGATTATTTTAACTTTTAATTCTTTGGCTTTTTCATATTTAGAACCGGGATTCGAACCTGCAACCACATAATTAGTTTTGGAAGATACAGTTTCGAGAACTTTCCCCCCCTCTTTGCGAATTAATTCTTTGGCTTTTTCTCGAGATAAAGATTCTAATTCTCCAGTTAAAACAAGGGTTAATCCTTTTAATTTTCCAACAATTTCCAACTTAATAGGTAAAATTATGATACCCTTTTTTTCTAATTTTTGCAAAAACTGAATATTAATCTTATCTTGAAACCACTGAGAAATCGATTCGCTAATAATCGGACCAAAAGATTCTATTTGAGATAATTTTTCTGGAGAGCTTTGAACTCCTATCTTAATAATTTCCTGAAAAGAAATGGGACGATTTTGAATTTTTAATTCTTTTTGAAAATATTGAGCTAAAATTAAGGCATTTTCTTCTCCTAAATGCAAAATGCTCAAGCTGTATAAAAAACGATTCAAAGGAATTTCTTTATGTCCATTAATAGATTTGATAATATTTTGGCTAGATTTTTCTCCATATCTTTCAAGCGCTTTAATGTCTCCTTCTTTTAAATCAAATAAGTCGCTGGCATCCTGAATTAAACCTTCATCTAATAAGCGATTAATAATTTTAGGACCAACTCCTTTGATATCAAAAGCATTTTTACTAACAAAATGATATATCTTTTCCTGAAAACGAGCAGGACAATTTTTATTAGGACAATAAACAATTATCCCTCCTTTATCTTCTATAACGGGAGTATTACAAATAGGACACCTTGTTGGCATCTTAAACTCTTTTTCTTTGCCACTTCTTAAATTTGGTAAAACTTTTTCAATTTGAGGAATAACATCTCCTGCTCGAGTAACAATTACCGTATCACCAATCTTCAATCCCAATCTTTTAATTTCTTCTTTATTATGTAAAGTTGCCTTCGAGACTGTAACCCCCCCTATATTAACTGGTTTTAAAATTGCAACTGGTGTTAAAACGCCAGTTCGCCCTACTTGAACAATAATATCTTCCACAATTGTTGTTGTTTCTCGCGGAGGAAACTTATAAGCGATAGCCCCTCGAGGAGCCTTACCAACAGTACCTAACATTTCAAATAATTTATTATCATTAATAATAACTACCATCCCATCAATTTCATAAGGTAGGCTATCGCGCATTTTATACAATTCATCGTGTGCTTTAAATACTTCTTCTAAATCGTTAACTAACTTATTATCTTTATTATGAGTTTTAAAACCTAAAGCTTGCAAAAAACGATGTTTTTCCTCATGGGTTCTAGCGCCCACATCACTAATAAGATCGTAAGCAAAAAATTCTAATTTTCTTGAGGCAGTTACTTTGGGATCAAGTTGTCTTACTGAACCAGCGGCTACATTTCGAGGGTTAGCATAAATAGGTAACCCTAATTTCTTCTGTTCTTCATTAATACGATTGAATTCTTTTTTAGTTAATAAAACCTCACCACGAACTTCGATTTGTTTAGTAATTTTAAATTGAGGATATTCGTTTTTTGTTTCTTCCAATCTCAATCTTAAAGGAATTGATTCTATCGTTTTTAAATTTTGAGTTACGTCTTCGCCCGTATAACCATCGCCTCGTGTTGAACCAACTTTAAAAATACCATCTTCATAAATTAAAGAAATTGCCAAACCATCAAATTTATGTTCACAATAAAATTGTAATTTTTTAATATCTTCAGGAGCAATTAATTTTGTGATTCTTTCGTACCAATCTCTCATATCCTCTTCTGAAAAAGCATCATTTAAAGAAATCATTGGGATCTCATGTTTTACTTTTTTAAATTCTTTTAAAGGTTCACCCCCAACTCTTTGCGTCGGTGAATCGGGAGTAATTAAATCAGGATATTGTTGTTC
>JBMFSN010000019.1:0-7438 GCA_049967535.1 Minisyncoccia bacterium
ACTATCGAAAGACAACAAAAAAGCACAGGAGTTTTTTAAGTGGTTTATTATTTCTAAAAAACCTATGAGTATTTTAGAGTTTTATGGTTTTTAATGCTAAGTCTTTTAATGGAAATTGATTGAAAACAGTAAAAACGTAAGGAGGATCGATGACTAAGAAAAATGTATTTGGTCTTTTGTCAGCTATTTTATTTTTTTTGGTTTATCAAAATAATGCATGGTGCATAGAACTGCCAACTGTTAATATTACAGCTCCACGTCAATCTACGGTAAACACTTATAACAATTCCTTGTACAATGCAACATCTGATGAGTATAGTTTGTCTAAATCAGGCATAAACTTATTTTCGGGTCCAGCCAAAAAATCCCCTTTATCTGCGATTAGCATGTTACCTTCTGTAAATGTTAATAGTGCAGATATTCTTGGCGATCAATCAACTCTTAGGTTTAGAGGTATATCGCCAATGTCAAGACCTGGAAGTCCTATAGACATTGAAGGTCTACCGACTCCAGGAGGTCCAAAATTTAGCTCTAATATTTTTGATATGGAAAATATAGAGAACATAAAAGTATATGAAGGTGCAATTCCAGCCGATAAAGCCTTAGGAATGGCTAATTTACCTGGAATGATTGATATGAAAATAAAAAAGCCTATGGACAAATTCAATATTGGTATTTCTCAAACAATAGGAAGTGATAAATTAAGCAGGACTTTTTTAAGGATTGACACAGGCAGTATAGATGGATGGAAATTATTTATTTCTTCTTCCTATGCTTATGCAGACAAATGGAAAGGCAAGGGAAATGAAATAAATAGAAATTTAATGCTTGGAATAAACAAAAATTTTTCTAATATTTTAAATTTAGAAGTATATACTGGTTATAATCAGGACAATTACCATCAGTACATGCCATTAACCTATGCTCAGGCTACAAATCTAAACAAATATTATTATGATGACTATAGCAATAACTCAGACAATGCTAATTATTACGATTACAATAGAACAAATTTAAAATACTACTATATACTGTCAAAATTAAGCTTTAAGCCTATTAAAGGAACAGAATTTGTTTTTAAGCCTTACTATTGGCATATAAGCGGATACAAGATGGGAAGTGGGTTAATGGTGCCATCAAATTATATAGGAAAATGGTTTATGAATAATGACAATTATGGAGCAGTTTCAGAATATAAACAACAACTCTCTAAAGATTTAAAATTGACACTGGGCTATTTCTATCATAAAGAAGGAAGACCTGGTCCGCCAAATGATATAGAAAAATACTCAGTTATAAACAGTCAGTTAGTTTATCAAGGAATGGCATTTAAAAGCAATAACGGCCATAACACAATATCTTCTCCATACATTACATTGAATGGAAAAATAAGTGGTCTAAATTTTGATATAGGCGGTCGTTATCTCAAATATACAGTAGGCACTACAACCGCGTATAATCCAAATAATACAATAGATCCTAAGGCTAGCGCTTCTTCTATGATTTTCACCAAATTTTTACCGTATGTAGGTTTAAATTACAATTTAAGCCAATATATAAATGTTTTTGCTAATTACGGTAAAACTTACAATTTAAATTTAAATCTTTTTCCTGCTTTTGTGAATAATAGGTCAAAATTTGAACATGCAGGGTATACTTTGCAAAGTATAGAAAATAAATATTTAAAACTTGATGTAGCAGATAATTTTGATTTTGGAATTAAATATAATGATAATCACTTGTATATATATCCAACAATTTTTTATAGTAATTTAAGCAATAAGCAAACGTTAGTAAATATTCCAAACATTGGTCCTTTTGTTGCAGATACAGCGCAAGCTAAATCTTATGGAGCAGAAATTTCGGCGGGTTATTCACCTATTAGAGATTTTCTTGTTTTTGCTTCTTATTCTTATAATAGATTTTATTATACAGACAATGTAAATATAATGGGTAAAACGTATAATATAAAGGGCAATCAAGTGATTGATGCACCAAAAAATATGATAAAAGGTGGATTTACATACAAAACACCAATTAATATTTCGGTTACTCCTTTAGTTGTATATACTGGAGAAAGATACGGTGATATACTCCATACCCAGAAAATACCGTCTTCAACTATTGTCAATTTAAACATAGATTACAGCAAGAAAAAGCTCGGATCTTTTAAAGATTTTAAAATCGGTTTAGAATTTATCAACCTATTTAATAGACATTATATTTCAATGATAGACGGTTTTGATTCTGCTGCAATTGCTGGTGGTGCAAGTTATTATTCGGGGATACCATTTACTATAGCAACTACTATAAGCGCAAGGTTTTAGATGCAGTTAAAGGATTTGGTTTTTATATCCGCAATGGCAACTTTAATGGCTGTTATAACCGATCTTTTGTATCCTATTGCAGTTATTATAGGAGGACCGATTTTAGGTCCTTCTTTAGTTCACCACGCGTTATTTGCAATCCCACTTGCTTTAATATTAAGCATAGTACATTGTAAAGTACCACATAAATGGACATATTCAATATTTTCATTGATTTGGGGATTTTTAATGTTTGTACGTTTGGGTAATCCAATTCCAATTGTTGGTTTTTGGAGTGCTGGCATAGTAAGTGATTCTTTTGCCTTGTTGTTTCGTTTTTTTAAAGTTGATAAAAAAAGATTTTTTCTTAGCTTACAAAGCGGAATCTTTCTTTTTAGCCTTGGCATGTTTATGAGCGTTTTATTTGGTATTTTTCTAGGTTCTGTGGGGCAAAAATTAATTTTAAAAAATATAGGTTTATTTGCAATTGTTATTTTAATACCAGCAAGTATAACAGCAGCATCTGGATATTTGTTAAATCCGATTGTTGTTGAATTAAAAAATATTGGTTTATTAGATAATGTTTGAAAATACAAATGTTGGTTTAAAGCTTGCAGCTTTAATTATATTATGCGTTGTATTAGTATTTTTAAAAGAGTTAGTGTCTCTTTTAGTTTTATTTATTCTTGTGCTTATAATTAACATACGCGCTTCAACTCTAAAACAATATAAGCTATTCATTGTCTTTTTGGCGTTGCCAATTTTAGTTTATGTTATTACAAAAAATCTAACTAATTCAATATCTTGGTTTAAAGGAATTTTACGATTAAGTATCTTATTACTGAGTGGTTGGATTTTTGCATCCACTTCTAATGGCTATGAATTGGTAAAATTGTTAAATAGAATGAAATTCCCTCAAAAAGTTAGTTTTGCACTGGGTATTTCTTTGCAGTTTTTACCTAAGATAGTTTCAGAATATGCAACTATACTTGGTATTATTAAAAATAGATTTGATCTTAAACCAACCAAGGTTATAAAACAACATAACTCCTATGTGAGGATTTTTATGATACCAATTATTATACGTTGTGTTCAAATAGGAGATGAAATTGCGCAAGCAGCAGAATTAAAGGGTTTTGGCGCCCCAATAAGTAAAAAATACACATCAAAAATAACTTTAAAAAAATCAGATTACTTTTTTATATGCACTTTCATACTTTTAATAATTTTTATATTGTTGATTAATTTTCTGCTAAAAAAGCTTATTGGAGTATAAAAAGTGATCAGCGCAATTGATTTTTCATTGTTTTATAAAAACAATCAGGTACTAAATGATATTAATTTTGAAATAAAAGATAATGAATTTGTATTGATTTTAGGAGATAATGGTTCAGGAAAAACGACTTTGCTCAAATGTATAAATGGCTTGATTCCAAATTATATAAAAGGAAGAACTGAAGGTTATATTAAATTAGATAATATAGATGTGAATCAAATTCCTTTATCAGAAATATCAAAGAAAGTAGGAACGCTACTACAAAACTTTCAGCATCAATTGTTTAGCAATGTAGTAAAAGATGAGATGACTTTAATGCTAAAGAATTTTGGTGTTTCAATCGAAACCATTGAACAAAAAGTTAATGAAGTTGCTATTTCAATGGATATTGTTAATCTTATGAACAAAAGAATATCTTCACTATCATATGGGCAGATGCAAAAAATAGCTATAGCTAGCATACTTACTTCTTCTCCAGATATATTGTTGTTTGATGAGCCTACTTCTAATATTGATCAAAACAGTATTATAAATCTGGTCAATATTCTTTCCCAATTAAAAGCAAAAGGTAAAACAATAATTGTAGTTGATCATAATTGGGAAATTTTTCTACCTATAATAGATAAAATATTTTTGATTAACAAAGGGCATCTCCAGGCTATTGATCAGTTTACACTCAAAAAACTTAGTTACGCAGAAAAATATAAAATAAACATGGATCAAAAAATTAATATTTCGAGTTTAGATAATGTTTTAGAGTGTAGAGATGTTTGTTATTCATATAATAATAACACTATCTTAAAAAACATTAACTTTATTATAAGAAAATCAAAATGTATTGGAATCACTGGCGACAATGGAGCAGGAAAAACTACGTTTGGAAAAATTTTGGCAAAGTTTTTACCTATTAAAAAAGGTGTAGTAAATTGGAAATTTAAAAAAGTTATATTAGTTTCACAAAACCCTGATACTCAACTGTTTTTTGATTCAGTAGAACGAGAAATTGATTTTAATAGTAGTTCTATTAAACACACTACAACAATTTTACAAGAATTGGACTTTTATAATATTAAGAATCAACATCCACATACATTAAGTCAAGGTCAAAAACAATTACTGGTTATTGGATCCGCTTTAACTTGCAATCCTGATATTATTATTTTAGATGAACCAACCGCTAGTATAGATAATTATCACAAAACACTTCTTGCATCTTTTTTAATAAAACATCAAAAAAAAGGATTAAGTATAATAATTTTAAGTCACGATATGTTTTTTTTAAAGCGTGTTTGTAATAAAATTATGAAATTAGAAGGAGGATATATTTATGAAATTTGAGTTTATTTTAGAAAAAGCTCTAAAAGAAGAGATTGAATTTAACGACGCTTTACAGTTATTAGAAGAATCCTATGAGCCAGCGAAAGCAATTAAACTATTTGAAACTGCAAACTATGTTAGAAAAGAAGAGTTTGGAGACAAAATATATTTTACCGCCGGTATTCGTGGAGTTTTAAGATGCCAATTAAAAGAATTCTGTCACTATTGTAACGTCTCATTTCGTACCAAACCATTTCCTATTCAACAAATCCCAAAAGCTGTAGAATATATCAATGAAAATGGTGTAGTTAGTATGCATTTAAGTGGCGGAACAAAATTAAGCGGATATGATGATGAGATATTGGAAATTACAAGAATTGTTTATAATAGTCAAAATACTATTCCTTTGGAAATTAATTTAGGTCCTTCTATACAAAAGGATGATACTTTAATTAAATTAAAAAAGCTAGGCGTAGAATCTATAACATGTTCTTTAGAGACCTATAACGAGGAGATTTTTAATAAAGTGAAACCAGCCGATAGTATTGATGCTATAAAAGATCTTTTAAATAGAGCCGATCGTCTGGGTTTTAAACTTAAAGGGATGTTATTAGTTGGACTTGGTGAAACAAATAAAGATAGAATAGAGCATATATTTTATTTAAAAAAGTTTAAAAACTTTGTAAACCTAAGGTTTTCTAGATTTTATCCTTTTCCAAATACCAAAATGGAAAACATGCAAAGAACATCGCCTTGGGATGTTGCTCGTTTGATTGCTGTTACCCGTTTGAGTTGGAGAAAACTAATTATAAATTCAGCCGCAGGTAACACTATAGATGATTTGCCTTTATACTATTTAGCTGGTGCGTCTAATCAAACATTGGGTATATGTGCTCATGTCAAAGAATCTAATTTAAACCATTTTATTCCTAAATTTGGAACAAAAATAATAGAGCTTGATGACAATACAGTAATTGAAGATCAAAGAAATCTTAAATTGCAATATTTATCTCAAATGGGTTTTGAATTGCAACATTTCTTTCGCACAAAAAGATAAGGCTATTTTTTTGCAATTTCTCTTTTTTCATTTTCTTACTGTTAAAGTCCGTTTAAATTCCTCAGGTGAATTTGATTATTTTTTATAACCCATGTTCCAGAAAATACTCACAGCTTAATGCTTAATTATTACTGTTAGTTTAGCGTTTTCTTCTGTTTTGTAATTTTTTTCTACTGTCTACATTTACATTTAAATATTCAATCGTTTTTGGTAGTTTTATATTTAGGGCATCAAGGAGTTTTTGAGATAGCTCACTTGGGTTTGGTATTATTAGATTAGAGTTAGAGTGGTTGAGTTGATTATTTTTGCTTCAAGGACACATATTTTGGATAGTTCTTTTAAAGCTTCTTCTACCGTTATATCAAGCTTGCTCCAGGCTTTCTTTAAGTAAAACACCCAAGGTATGCAAGGCTACTATAAAGGCATGAGCTTTTGTGCTTTCTTTGGTTCTAACAAACCATGGTCTTAGTTCTAAAAGATTTGTTTTGCAGGTTCTAAAAGCTTCTTCAACATAGGTAAGGTCTTTGTATCTGTCGTGTATTATCTGTTTGTCCGTATCTAGCACATTAGTCTTTAGGCAGTAGCAACCGTCTAATAGTTCTAATCTTTCCAGGGTGGTTTGGTCTTGTTTTAAGATAAGTGGTCTATCTTGTATTTCAACACTTAGATAATCTGTATTTAAGCGTTCAATCTTTTCTTGAATACACTCTAGAGCTTTTTTTGGATCTGCTTTGGCATGGTCTTTCAAGTATTGGTTTTTCTTTGTAATATACTCTTCAATGTAGGCTTTCTTTTTTAGTCTTGAGTTTTTAATCTCTATTGCCCTGTAGGGTTTTTTTCTTAGTATGTATCTTGTATTGTTGTATTGGACTTCATGGAGGTTTTCATCAAAGAGCTCTATTTGAAATATGTTTTGCTTAAGAAGTTTTTCTATCTCAGGCTTTGAAATGGCGCTTATATAGCAAAAGCCTTTATCTGATAAATCTTCTATCTGGGCAGACTTTATCATGCCTCTATCTCCTACAAGAGTTATCCTTTTGCATTCAAACTCACTGGAAAGTTTTTCTATCTATTTTTTTACTGTAGAAAAATCTCTTGTGTTGCCTTCAAAGACTTCTGGAATTGCAACATTTTTTCGCACAAAAAGTTAAGACTATTTTTCTGCAATTTCTCTTTTTTCATTTTCTTGCCTTTCCTTAAATTCTTTCAAATACTGAGAGGGGCTTTTGTAGTTCAATGATGAATGTAATCTTACAGTATTATAGAAAGTGTAAACGTAATCAAAGATAGCATTTGAGCTTTCTTTCCATTTCCAACCTCCTTGTTTTCTATATAGGCACTCTACTTTCATTGTTTTAAAAAAGCTCTCCATTGGAGCATTGTCATAGCATTTTCCTTTCGAAGACATGCTTTGTGTAAAGCTATACAAGCCAAGAAGTTTTCTAAAGTCTTTACTTGCATGACTTAAAGCCTTTATCAGAG
>JBMFSN010000020.1:0-7392 GCA_049967535.1 Minisyncoccia bacterium
CTTATGCTGTTTATTTAAAAACAGGAGAATTGTATTTTGGTTATTTAAATAGATTTTTATCCCAATATACTTTAACCAATGTTTATTTGCTTCAAAGAGATTCGAACGGCGGCTATAATCTTCAAAAGTTCGAGCAAGCTGTTTATCAGCCAGAAGATAAAATGATTTTAAATAAAGAAAATATTATCTGGATTGCTAAAATTGCAGATAATAGTCCTTTAATTCCTATTCTTCAGGGTAAACAAGCTTTAAATCAAACACCAGAATCTTCTAATAACTTAACAACGACAACCACTTCTATTCCTTCTACAACTTCTATTCCTCCTACAACCTCAACACTTAAAAAATAAACTACTCGCCAATTATTTTTGAATTTTGAGTTGTATTTTGCTATACTTAAAACAGTATGGCTTTTAGATTATCTTTAAAAGATTGGCAAAAATTATTGGTTCCAGAATTCACGATTTCCGCGATCTCCATTGAAGAAAGAATGGTGCGGGTTTTTTGCTTTAATAAAGCCATCAATAGAATTACCAAAGTTGGCAAATATGCTTTGCCTTCAGGAATTATTGAAGAAGGAGTTTTGAAAAAGCCGCAAGAATTACAATCTTTTTTCTCATCGCTTAAACAAAAAATTTGGCCAAAAGAGAAAAATGTTTGGATAATTTTATCTTTACCTTCGGCTAATTTTTATACTAATCTTTTATCTTTACCTGATTTAGAAGAAGGACGCTTTAAAGATGCAGTGATTTTTAATACCCAGATGGTGGCACCACTCCCCTTAGAAGAAGTTTATTTTGATTGGGAGGATTGGGGACAATCAGTGAAAGATAATGAAAGAGAGGTTTTTATTGCTTTAGGTATTAAAAAACAAATTGACCCTTATTTGAGTATTTTAGAAAAAGCAGGTTTTCAAATTGTGGCCATTGAACCTTGGGCTTTAAGTTTGGTGAGATTTTTACAGTATTTTGGAGAAAAAAATACTCCAGTTTTAACAGTAGCTTTAAGGACAGAAGGGATTGAATTTATTTTAAGTGAAAACAATAAATTAATTTTCTTTGATTTTGATTCTTGGCCGGAAATTTTTGGCGCCAACATTCCCAAACAAATTACTCTGGAAATGATTAAGAAGCATTTAGATGGAGAAATCCCTATGCTTTTAAATTTTTATTCCTTAAAAAGAAAGAAACCGATTGAAAAATTTATTTTTCTTAGTGCTGATAACCAGATGGTTAATATTCTGAGTTTGTGGATTAGTGAAACTTATAAACTAACACCTTTTAGAATTGGCCTGCCTGCTTATATGCACTGGGTGACAAGGGATTGGCTCTCTATTATTGGCGCCGCTTTAAGAGGTTTGATCCCTCGCTATCAAGACACCATAGTGAGTTTAGCGCCAGTTGGCACAGAGGCGAGTTATGAACAAAACCATACTTACCATATTGTTTCTTTATGGTCTAAAGTGGCTTTGGTAATTATTATGAGTTTAACTTTTACTTTTGGTGTCCTTGATGTTTCTTTTTTCTCTTTAATAACCAAGCGCAACGAGGAGGCTCTGGCGAGGCCGGTAGATGCTACTTTAACGAATAAAGACCGTATTTTAGAACAAAAAAGAGATGAATTTAATGCTTTAGTTAATAATCTTACCCAAACTCAAGTTTACCAGAAAGATTGGGACAAAATTTTCAGTAGCCTTTTGAATTCTGCCAGACAAAATAATATTACTATTTTAAGAATTTTAGTTAGTAATAATCCTGCTAATAATATTACTATTCAGGGGCAATCCAATAAAAAAGACGCCGTGATTACCTGGAAGTCTAGTTTAGAATCATCGGGAATTTTAAAGGACATTAATTTACCTCTTGAAGCTTTAATAGAAACTTCCGAAGGAGTCAGCTTTACTTTAAATGCAAAAATCTAAATTATGAAGTTAACTTTTTACGGAGGAATAAATGAAATTGGAGGAAATAAAATATTATTACAAGATAAGAATACTTCTGTTTTTTTAGATTTTGGTAAAAGTTATAAAGAAGCTTCACGCTATTTTGAGGAATTTGTGAATCCTCGCGCTGTTCATGGGATTAAAGATTATCTTGAATTAGATTTAATTCCTCAAATAGGAACACTATTTCGGGATGATTTATTAGATATTTATCAAAAAGAAGAGCCAGAAAAATTTGAAGAATTAATTAGTGACCATCAAATTATTGATGCTGTTTTATTATCTCATGCTCATTTTGATCATGTGGGTTATTTATCTTTTTTAGATGAAAAAATTCCTGTTTACATGAGCCAAGACACAAAAGACGTTTTAGAAACTTATGCTATTATTAAACCTCCAAATTTAGAAAGTGAAATTATTAATATCAGTACTCCGCATGAATTGTCGCCCCAGCAAAGAAAGAAAAAGAGAAGAAATATTAAAAGTTTTAGTCAAGCAAAAACTTTCCAATTAAAAGATTTAGAAATTACTCCCGTTTTTGTTGACCATTCTATTCCTGGCGCAGTAATGTATTTAATCAAGGGGTCAAAAACGGTTCTTTATTCGGGAGATTTTCGTTTGTCAGAAATTCCAGAAAAACAATTGCAATTTATTTATGATTTTTTAAGCCACCAAAAAATTGATGTTTTTCTTTGCGAAGGAACAAGAGTAGACGACCAGCATATTTTAAGAGAAAAAGATGTTTTCGAAAAAGCTTTAGAAACCGTAGAAAAAGTTAACGGTTTAGTAGTGGCTGATTATTCTATGGCTGATGTAGCTCGGTTTAAGACTCTCAATTTGGTAGCCCAAAAAACCAAAAGGACAATGGCTTTGCCTTTTAATTATTTTGGTTATTTAAGTTTGCTTCAGGAAAAAGGATTAGAGGTAGGAGATTTTTCTCGGGCGGTTTTATATGAAAAGAAAAAAGGGAGTTTAAAAAGATGGGAAAAAGATTTACTCAAAAAATATCAAGCTATTGATTATTTAGAAATTCGTAAACATCCGAGGGATTATTTAGCAATTTTAAATTTCTTTCAAATTCAAGAATTAATTGATTTACAACCTGATGCAAATGCCTATTTCCTTCGAGCCATTACTGAGCCTCATTCTGAAGAATCAGAAATTTCAGAAGAGCGTTGTATTAATTGGATTAAACATTTTAAAATGCAGGGATTAACTGAGGAAGGCAAATTTGAAAGAGCCCATATTTCAGGGCATATTTCGGGAAAAGAATTAGAGGAATTTATTTCTCGAATTAAACCCGATGTTGTTATACCTATCCACACCGAGCATGCCGAAGAATTCAAAAAATTCCACAAAAATGTCAAAATGGTAGGAAAAAAAGAAACAGTAGAAATATAAATAAAATGGCAAACAACAAATAAAAGGCAAAAGTCAAAATTCAGTATTCAGTATTCAGTATTGAGTATTGAGTATAATTGTTTAAAATTCAAAAATCAAAAATCAAAAAAGACCCTACGGGGAGTCGCAAGCGACTGCAAAATGTAAAATGACAATATAAAGTTTAAAAAAGTAAATTTTAACATTTTAAACTGTCATTTTGATGTTTGATATTTACATTTTATATTTATAATTATGGTTATTGACGGTAAACAATTAGCCCAAGAAATTATCGAAGAATTGAAAAAAGAGCGTGAAAATATCCCTAAAAAGATTCGCTTGGCGGTTGTTTTAGTAGGTAATAATCCTGCCTCTTTATCATTTATTAAACAAAAAGAAAAAATCGCTCAAGAATTAAATATTGATTTTCGCTTGTACCAATATCCAGAAAATATCAGGACTAAAGAATTGCGAAAGAAAGTCAGTGATATTTGTCGAGTGACTTATAATCGAGGAGTAGTAGTACAATTACCTTTACCTCAAATAATCAATTCTCAAGTGGTTTTAAATGCTATTTTACCCTTAAAAGATCCTGATGTTTTGTGTGAAAGAAATTTGGGCGCTTTTTATGTTAACCGCTCATTAATATTACCGCCAGTGGTAGAAAGTATTAAATTTTTATTAAATAAATACGAAATTTCAATAGAAGGGAAAAACGTTCTCCTTATTGGCCGAGGACAGTTAGTAGGAAAACCAACTGCTTTATGGTTTATTAACCAAAGAGCCACAGTCATAATAGCTAATAGAAAAACTCAAAATCTTCAAGGCTTAATAAAGATGGCTGATATTATTGTTTCTAGTGCTGGAGTTCCTCATTTGGTTTCAGGTGAAATGGTGAAGCCCGGAGTTATTGTTTTTGATGCTGCCATGGTATCAGAAGCAGGGAAATTAGTAGGAGATTGTGACCAGGAATCTTTAAAAAATAAAGCTGCTCTTTTGACTCCTGTTCCCGGTGGTCTTGGCCCCTTAGTAGTAGCTTTTTTATTTAGGAATTTATTAACCTTGGTAAAACAGCAAAAGTAATGATATAATATTAAAAATATCAAATGACAAATTACAAATTACAAAATTCAGTATTGAGTATAATTATTTAAATTTTAAAGACCAAATTTTAAATTTTAAATGAATGATTAAATGATTAAATTTTAAAAAATTATAAAATTTAAAATTGATTTAAAAATTCAAAATTAAAAATTTAAAAATTTTCTCAATGTACGATATTTTAATTAAAAACGGAGAAATTATTGATGGCACAGGTTTAGCGTTGAAAAAAGCAGATTTAGCGATAAAAAATGGTAAAATTGTAGCCCTGGGTAATTTTAAAAATGAGAGAGCTAAAACCGAAATTAATGCTGACAAAAAATATATCTCTCCGGGATTTATTGACATCAACAATGATTCTGATCATGATTTAAGTTTGTTAGAGATGCCGGAAGCGGATAATTTAATCAGGCAAGGAATTACTACTATTGTAGGTGGTAATTGCGGGGCTTCTCTAGCTCCTTTAATTTCTCACTCTTTAGTTTCTCTTGATAAATGGATTAAAGTTAGTAATCTCAATATTAGTTGGCGAACCCTTGCCGAGTTTTTGAAATTTTTGGAGCAAAAACATTTAGCTGTTAATTTTGCTACTTTAGTAGGTTGGGGCACTTTGAGAGAGGATTTAACTCAAAATCAATTTCGCCCCTTAACCCAAAAAGAGCTGGAAGAATTACAATTTTTAGTCCAAATGAGCCTTGAGCAAGGTGCTTTTGGTGTTTCTTTTGGTTTAGGCTATAACTTAGAGCAAGCGGTTGGCTTAACTGAATTTCAAGCCCTAGCTAAATTAGTAAAAAAGAAAAATGCTTTTCTTTCTTTTCATTTACGTAATGAGGCTGATGGGTTTTTGGCTAGCATCAGAGAAGTTTTGGAAGTAGCAGAAAAAGAAAAAGTTTCTTTAGAGATATCTCATTTAAGAGTGGAGGGAAAGGACAATTTTGACATTTTCCCTGAAGCTTTAAAGATGATCAATAATGTCAATCAAGAATCCGAGTTAGTTAATTTTGATGTGTTTCCTTATGATTATAACGTTGAATCTATTTATTTATTATTGCCAGAATGGGTGGCAGTAGGGGGTCGTGAAGTGCTTTTAAAAAACTTGCATAATGAGGTAGTACGAAAAAAAATTATTGAAGACTTAAAAAGAAAAAAGTGTCTATATCAAGATTTAATTGTCGTAGATAGCGGAGAAAGGTGGTGGTTTGTTGGCAAGAGCTTAAAAGAAATTAGTCAAGGTTTTAATTTAAGTCTAGAGGAATCTCTTTTAAAAATTATAGAACTTTGCGAAAAAAGAGTTTCTGTTTTAATAAAAAATTTGTCTTTGGATAATGTTCAAAAAGCTATTATGTCTCCTTATTCTTTGATTGCCTCTAATGGCACGGTTTCTAACCTAGACGGGGGAGAGAAAGGAAAATGGATTCACCCCCGGGTGTTTAGTACCTTCCCAAAATTTCTTAATGATTATGTTAAAGAACAAAAATTGTTTACCTGGGAAGAGGCAATCAATAAAATTACTGGTAAAGTAGCGGATAAATTAGGTTTGAAAAATAGAGGTTATCTTAAAGAGAATTATGCGGCTGATATCGTAATTTTCAATCCAGAAAAAATAAAAGATAAATCCACTTTAGAAAATCCTTTTCAGTACCCGGAGGGTATAGAAACGGTCATTGTTAATGGTCAAGTTGCTTATCAAAAGGGTCTTTTTAGTCACGAAAGATTTGGTCAGGTTTTAAGAAAAATGTAGAAAATGCGAGGGAGTCTTTTCTTCTGCTCATTTAACATTTAATAAGAGGGGAGTTATTCTGTATTCTGTCTTTAGTATCTTGTATCTATATTGAGGCGAGGATAGTGATTGACTCTTTCGAATTTTAATGTTAAAATTGAGCACATATGATTGTTCGTAAATTAGGTATTGATTTAGGCACAGCCAATACTTTGGTTTTTATCCCTCATCGAGGGATTGTTATTAATGAGCCATCAGTGGTTGCTATTTCAGTTGATGAAAATACTGTTTTAGCGATTGGTAAAGAGGCCAAGGAAATGCTTGGTCGTACCCCAGAAATAATTAAAACTTATAAGCCCTTAAAAGATGGGGTGATTGCTGACTATCGCGTGACAGAAGCTATGCTTCATTATTTTATTGATAAAGCTTTGGGCTCTTTTAAACTATTCAAACCAGAGTTAGTTATTTCCGCTCCTGTAGGGGCAACTTCTACAGAAAAAAGAGCTGTCATTGATGCCGCCAGAGAAGCTGGGGCAAAAGAAGCTTATGTGGCAAGAGAGCCTATTTTAGCTGCTTTGGGCGCTGGAGTTCCGATTAATTCTCCCGCTGGCAATATGATTGTTAATATTGGCGGAGGAACCACAGAAATAGCCGTTATCTCTTTGGGTGGTATTGTTGCTTGGGATTCGGTAAGAATTGCTGGCAATAAATTAGATGAAGCGATTACTGATTATATTAGACGTAAATATAATCTGGCGATAGGAGAAAGAATGGCTGAAAAAATTAAAATTGAGGTTGGAACAGCTATTCCTTTAAAACAAAAAGAAGAATTAGAAATTCGAGGACTAGATTTAACTGAAGGCTTGCCAAAAAATATTATAATTAATGCTAATGAAGTCGCGGAAGCCATAAACCCAACTCTGAAAGATATTATTCAGTCTATTAAATTAGTTTTGGCAGAAACTCCCCCTGAGTTAGCGGCTGATATTATGGAAAGGGGAATGCTTTTGACTGGCGGGGGTGCTATGTTAAGAAATATCAATGAATTAATTACTAAAATGACAGGAGTGCCTAGTTTTGTGGCTGATGAAGCGATTTATTGTGTCGCCAAAGGAACAGGGGTCATTTTAGACAATCTTGAGCTATACAAGAAGAGCATTACTACCTATAAATAACAATCGCTCGGAATATATTTTTTAACCCTTCGCTCATCCTTTTCTCTTTCGCTCAAAATATTCCGCCAAAGACA
>JBMFSN010000021.1:0-6848 GCA_049967535.1 Minisyncoccia bacterium
GCTTAACAAGCTGTCAGTTCCAAATACAACCCCTGCCTTCTTCATTTCGGAGAGCATTTTTGAGTTAAATGCTAGTCCTAAATAGATAACTAACACACTACTTAGGACCTGAGAGATTACTTGCTTTACTTTCATTTCGTTCGTCACCTCCAATATTATTTATATCAAAAATAACCAAATTTTCTTTTTTCAAAGAACTGCTTTAAATAAAAAAATACCTTTTAAGGTATTTCTATAATAGCACTAAAATACATAAAAGTCAACCTCTTACTCATATCTTAAGGCGTCAATAGGATTCAAGTTAGCAGCTTTTCTTGAGGGATAATAACCAAAAATAATGCCAATGCCGGCAGAAACACCAAAAGCTAAAAGGATAGCTGAAGGAGTAACCACGGTAGTAATACTCATTACTTTTCCCACCAGAATGGACAAAAGATAACCCAACATAATACCAATAATTCCTCCGATAGAAGTTAAAATAATAGCTTCGCTTAAAAATTGTAAAACGATATCTCGCTTAATTGCCCCAATCGCTTTTCTTAAACCAATTTCCCTGGTTCTCTCGGTCACGTTAGTCAACATCATATTCATAATCCCAATTCCACCAACAATCAAAGAAATACCTGCAATAGCGGATAAAAATAAAGTAAAAGTATTAGTCACCTGATTTAAACTGCTTAAAATATCAGCTTGAGAAATAACAGAAAAATCTGGATTTTGAGGGTCAACCTGATGCTTTTCTGCCAAAGCAAAAGTTAAATCACTCTGGACTTGAGTCATCATATTTTTATCTTCCACCTGCACCACAATATCTGATAAATACTCATTACCAGTTAATATTTTTTGCATAGTCATTAAAGGCACAAAAACCATATCATCTAAATTATTAAAGCCAGAACTGCCCTTGGTTTCAAAAACCCCAATGACTCGAAAAGTGACTTTATTAATCCTAATAGTTTTATTAATGGGGTCAGTATCGCCAAACAAATCAGAAACAGCATTAGACCCTAAAACTGCTACTTTAGATAAATTATTCATTTGGCTTTCAGTAAAATAAGAACCATTATTAATAGTCATATTTCTCACAGAAAGATAATCCTCGGAAACACCCATAACTGAAGAATTGGTATTTAAGCCAGTAGAAGCAATTATTTGATAACGACGAGACACTTCTGGAGAGACATATTTCACTCCACTCACCCCTTGCACCACGCCCACATCTTCTATTTTTAAGGTTTGAACTGTCCCTCGCCCCAAAGACATACCTCCCTGCATTACTGCTCCTGGTATGATGGTTAATAAATTAGAACCAAGATTTTGAATAGTAGAAGTAATCATGCTTTGCGTGCCCTGTCCAATAGAAACCATGGCAATCACCGAAGCAATTCCAATGACAATACCCAAAACCGTTAGGCCAGATCTGGTCTTATTGGATAAAATGGCTCTCAAACTTTCTTTTATTAAATCGCTAAATGACATATTTTATTCTTTAATATTACGAAAAATATCAGATTCCTCAATGGGTTTATCTTCAATAATTTGTCCATCTTTTAAGGAAATAATTCTTTGGGCTTTAGAAGCAATATACTTATCATGAGTGATTAAAACAATGGTATGACCCTCTTGATTAAGATGGCTGAAAGTTTGAAGAATTTCTTCGCCAGTTTTACTATCTAAATTACCAGTTGGTTCATCAGCTAAAATAATTTTAGGATTGGTGATTAAAGCCCGAGCAATAGCTACTCTTTGCATCATTCCGCCAGAAATTTGGTTGGAATAATAATCCCAAAATTCTTCTGGTAAAGCAGCGTCTCTTAGGGCTTGCTCCGCTCTTTTAATTCTTTCGTTGTCAGGAATTCTTTGATAAATCAAAGGTAAAACTACATTATGCAAAACTTTAGTTCTAGGTAATAAATTAAAGGTCTGAAAAACAAAACCAATTTTATTTCTTCGAATAGCCGCTAATTCATTATCCGATAATTGAGAAACTTCCTTGCCATCTAAAACATAACGGCCACTCGTGGGAGTATCTAAGCAACCTAAAATGTGCATCAGGGTTGATTTTCCGGAACCTGATGGCCCGATAATGGCTATAAATTCCCCATCTTCAATCTTAAAAGAGACGTCATTTAAAGCTTTATTTTCAATAGAGCCTACTTGGTATATTTTGGAAATGTGTTCAAAATCAATCATAAATTAACGTGTAAGTCTTTGGGTTCCGCCAAAATTAGCATTAAACATATTCCTGGTAGTATTGGTAGTAGTATTAGCCGTATTAGTAACGCTCGTGATCGTTCTTAAAACTACATAATCACCCTCGTTTAAGCCGCTAATAATTTCAGTGTTTTGATCATTAGAAGTACCAATTTCAATGAATTGATTCTTGGGAGGCGTCTTTAAAGTTAAACTAGTCTTTAAATTAAAATTACCGGGTAATTCTTGAGGATCTACTATCTGAACATAGCTTCTATTTCCTTGGGTTTTAATAGCAGCATTAGGTACAACTAAAACTCCGGATTTAGTTTCTGTTACAATGTCAGCATTAACCGTCATGCCTGGTTTTAATCGCTCGTCACTTTGGTCAAAAGTAATTTGGAAATTATAATTAACCACCCCCTGAGACTGAACCCCTACGGGATCAATTTGGCTCACTTTTCCTTTTAAAGTTAAATCTGGTAAAGCATCAAAAGTCAAAGTAGCGGCATCGCCAACTTGAACTTTGGCGGCATCGATTTCGTTTAAAGTAATTTCAGCAATTTTTTGATTAGTAATGAGGACAGCTAAACTAGTTCCTACGGAAACTTTATCTCCTTTACTAACATTAACACTTCCTATTTCTCCATCAAAAGGAGCATAAACATAATAATTTTGCAATTGAGTTTTCGCATCGTCTAAAGCATTTTGTTTCTGGTCAACCGCTAATTTTAAATTCCTAATATTATAAGGCGTAGTATCAGAAGGACTAGTCCTAAAAGTATCAATGGATTTTTGAGTAGATAAAAGATTGCTTAAATTAGTATCCACCAAGGTCACATAACCAGATAAAGTACTGATATCAGTAGTAATATTTCTAATATTTAAATCGGGGGTAAGATTGTTATCACTTAAAATTGATTGATAGCGATTTAAAAGTTGATAACCTAAATGAAGGCCATCATCTAACGTTTTGGTCGTCACAATAATCTGGTTTAAAACATTTTCAATCTCATCTAAATTAGAAGTTTGACTTAAATTAGAAAAAAGAGATTGATTGGTATTATTTTGAGATTTAATAACATTGAAGTCATCTGTTAAAACCGTATCGTAACTTATATCAGAAGGAGCATAAAAATGGACAATATGAGCGTAATAATTGATTAAATAAGGAGAATTGACTTTGTAATTAGTAGTATCGGTAAAAAAAACATCTTGGAAACTATTAATAACATTTTTGGTATTATTCAGAGCAATATTTATATAAGAAATAGCCTGACGCTTTAAAGTCGTTTCATCTACCACTGTAGAAGTTTGAGCTTGTTCCAAACTTAACTTAGCTGTTTCTAAATTAATTTCTGCATCTTTGACGGCTTGTTGGGCATTGGTAGGATCTACTTCAGCAATTAAAGTTCCTGATTTAACTTTTTGGCCGTTTTGTACCCCAAAATAAATTAAATTACCAGAAGCTTGGGGTTGGAGAGTAACTTGACTAACAGCAGAAATTTGTCCGCTGCCAGAAATAGTCACAGAAAGATCACTCTTTTTGACTTGAGTTAAAAAGTACTTAGTACTTTGATTCTTATTAGCCAAAGCCTTATAGCCAAAGTAACCAGCCAGACCCATAGCCACTAAAAGAATAACTAAAATTATTTTGTGCTGAAAGATTTTTTTTATAAAAGATAGCATAGCAATATTTGGTTAATTGTTGAATAAAAAAGAAAAAACATTTTAAAGAGTATTTAAAACTCTAATAAATTGAGCATCAATTTGACCCTGATTATTACTAGAACCGATAACCATGACGTAATCACCAATCTTTAAATCGGTAATTTGAAGTGAGGCATTAATGTTTCTAAAACTCCTAATAATAGTTTTATCGCTAACTTGAATAACTTTTTCTAAATTATCCCTTCCCTCAACAACAAAATCTCCAGTATTAATTTTGATAATTTTGCCAAAAGTACCATGAGCCTCTAAAATTTCTCCTGAAGGAAACGGTAATTGTTGCCAATTATTCAAAAAACCCTGCCTTGGTCCAGCAAAATTTTGAGGATAATTTTCCAACCAATGAAAAGAAAAACGCGCCTTGGTTTCTCCAACCAAAACTCCTAAGCTAAAAATAAGGAAAAATATAATAATCACTAAAAGAATTTTGGCTATTTTAAAAGCCAAATCTTTTTGAGACTGATTATTTTTACCCGTAGTTGTTTCGGCTACGGAATGATTTTCCACTAATTGTTCTGCCATAATAATAAATATTAATTAAATTTTAAAAGCAAAAAATTGTTTGGATAATTGGTTTCTTGATTTTTTCTCTTGAAGAAACAAATGAAAAGCAAAAAGACAAATTTCAAGACTAATGGCAAAAATTAAGAGGCTGGTGAAAGGTACTACTTCGAGAATGGCCAGGATAAATTCTTTCCAAATGCTCATAACGATATGAAAATCACTAGTGAGAGATTGCAAAAGATATAAAATACCGGAATCAATAATTTTGTTAAATAATAGCTGAAAAGTAAAAGGCAAACTTATGACCGCCCCAATAAAAAGAGCCAAACTGGCTATCATTTTTTTCTGTCTTTGGCGTAATTCTTCTTGCTTAATAGCAAAAAGAACTTTAGAAAAAAGCTCTGGCCTGGGGGTTTTTTCTTCAAAAAGATTGAAAAATTGAGAAAAATCTTGGTTCATATTCTATATAATACTACGCAAAAATATCACGTTTTGGTGCTAATTGTCAAAAGATTATTGGAGCTCTTCTTTGGTAAACTTTTCTTTGAGAGATACGATGGTCCGACGATAACGGCTTTTGACCGTATTAATCGATTCTCCTAATGATTCTGCTATTTCCCTGAAACTTAACTGTTTTTCAAAATGTAAAGTAAAAATGGTTTTTTCTTTAGGGGATAATATTTGTAGAACTGAATCCATACTGTTCACTTTTTCCTTTGAAGCGAAAACTTCATCAGGTGTTTGCCGTAAATCTGGTAAATTTTCAATTAAATTATTAAAGGCTTTCTCATCTAAATCAGAAAATAAAAGAGGTTTCTTTTTGCGTAAAAAATCAAAGGTGGTATTTTTGGCAATAGTAAGAATCCAGGTGGAAAATTTCTTTTGGGGATCAAATCGTTTTATATTACGCCAAACTTTAATAAAAACTTCCTGAGTTAAATCCTCGGCTTCAGTTTCGTTTCTGATATAATGATAAATAAAACTATAAATTAATTTTAAATATCTTTGAATTAAAACCTCCAGCGCTTTTTCTTCGCCTTTTAAGTATTGTTTTATTAAATCATTATCACTTATTTCCGGCATATTTTTATATTTTAATATAGCATAAAACTAATTTAATTTCTAATAATGGTATTATTGAATCTTCCCCTTGATTAAATAAATAAAATATGATATATTATCAATATTCGTAAAAGAAATTTCATTCGTTCTTTAAAAATATATTTTATCCAAAAGGAAAGGAGATGATGTCTAATGTCGTATGGAAAAGAGCAGTACGATACTCATCATATTGTGCCGGTGAGTATTGGAGGAAGTAATACAGAGCAAAACAGGATCAAAGTTCCAAAAGAGCAACATGCGATGTATCACAAATTGTTCAACAATTACCATCCATCCAGTATTCTAAGGTTTGTTTTTGACCAAATCTTGCCCTGGTGTTTTGGAATCTATATAGATTTCAAAAACGAACCTTATTTCTCATTTGTACAGTTTTTTGATGAAAAAATGTTTCAACTTTGGGGATCTAGTTCATGCCGTCATTATGAGTCCCTAGAGGAAACAAAAGCTATTTTGCAATTCGCTAGCCACAGTCAAAAACAAAAAGACAAAATCGGGAATATAAAATTAATTCTGTATCAGTTTTGCATTTATCATCACACCTCCGACTGGTCTCCTACTGGCCTATTAAAACAAATATTCTTCTGGTTTAAACTTAAACCAGAAGAATATCGAGAGGTTATAAAAGAAATAAAAAAATTAGAAAGTAACAAGGGGCATTAATATGCCCCTTTTTTATTTTTAAACAAAAAAACAGGCCTAGATTTAGGCCTGTTTTTGTTAGTAAAACTACAAACTAGATTTAGATTTTATTAACATTGACGGCATTGGGTCCTTTGGGGGAATCGGCTTTATCAAAAGATACCCGATCACCCTCTTTTAACGCATCGAATGATGTGTTTTTTAACTCGTTACTGTGAAAAAATAAATCTTTTTCTTCACCATCAGGAGTAATAAATCCAAAACCTTTTTCTGTAAGTTTTTTGATTGTTCCTTCCATAAAAATTAGAAATGAGAGATTAATATTTAAGGTTTTACCCTAAAGCTTAGTTTCCGACGAAGTTCGACTAAGTTTCATTAGACAACTACTTATGAGAGCAGTTTACCATATAAAAACTAAAAAGTCAACCCCCACACTTCCTAAAACAAGAAACTGTTAAATAAGCGACTATCATACCAATAACCATTCCGCCTAAAATATCCGAGGGGTAATGAACGCCAACAATAATTCGACTCAAAGTAATGATTAAAGCGGCAAGAAATAATCCCCTTCCCCATTTTTTATTATACAAATAAACAGCCGCAGCCAGAGCAAAGAAAAAAGTGGCGTGTCCAGAAGGAAATGACCAACCGCTTTCTGGTAT
>JBMFSN010000022.1:0-6458 GCA_049967535.1 Minisyncoccia bacterium
GTTTTGGCTGAACAGAGGCAATATTTTTTTCTAAATGGCCAAGAAATACTTTAATCCCCTTTTTCTTTAGTTTTTGCACTGTCTCAGAATCTTTGATATCAGAGCCAAAAACTTGATAACCCAAATCACGAGCTAACAAAGCCAAAGAGCTCATACCAGCTCCACCAATGCCAATAAAATAAACCTTCTGTTTCATATCTTTATTATTTTATTTTAACATATTTTTAATTCTTTTTCTGCGGCCAGCCATAATGGCAAAACGATGAGCTTCTTCCCTAACTTGTAATAAAGTATTTTTTATTTCTTCGGCTGAATGTTTAAAAAAAGAAGAAGTGTTTTTGGGAAAAACTAATTTATCATTTTGATATTTAGAAATTCCCAAAAAAGGAATACTCACATTATGCTTAGCAAAAACTTTGGTTAAATAATCAATCTGCGGTTTGCCGCCATCAATGACAATTAAATCCGGATAATGCCATTCTTGGTGCCTGAAGCGTCTTGTTAAAGTCTCCTCTAAACTAGCTAAGTCATTATTAGGGGCAGCTTCTTTTATTTTGAATAAACGATAGGCTTGAGGATTAGGCTTAGAATCTTCAAAAACCACCATTGAGCCATAGGTCTCTTTGCCACTCAAATGGCTAATATCATAACCTTCGATTCTTTGCATTGGGGGAGTTAAATAATAATCGTCTTTTGACAACAAAGCTACGTCTTCTAAATGCTTTAAAGCTAGGATTTTAGCTGGATTTTCCCTCTCTAAACGCTTAAAAAGGGCTTTTTTCTGGCCTTTGAGCAAAAGGATGATATTATCTATATTTTTTTGGTAATCTTCCTTGGAAATGGCTCCAATGCAAGCGCCAGGGCATAAGCCAATCTGATAATCAAAACAAGGCCGACCAGAGCCAATTTGACAGGTGCTATAAGGGAAAATACGGCGAATAATCCTTAAAGCAGTGGTAAGAAGACTGATGCTTTTATAAGGGCCAAAAACATCGGCTTTTTGAGGAGGAAATTTTTTAATTTCTCTTCCCCTGACAATAATTGGTTTGGTAAAATCTTGTTTGGGAATAACAATATAAATAAAAGAGCGATTATCTTTTTCTCGCACATTATATTTAGGCCAATACTTTTTGATCAAATTAGCTTCCAAAATAATCGCTTCTAATAAATTGTCAGTAATTTGAATTTTTATTTTTTTCGCCAACCTGACCATTTCCCTAATACGCGGCTCTAAATTATTTTCAAAATAATTAGAAACTCGGCGCTTCAAATTAACCGCTCGGCCCACGTATAAAACTTTTTCTTTTTTATCAAGAAATAAATAAACACCGGGTTTTTTGGGAATATTTTTAGGCAAAGAATTCATAAAATTACTTTAAATAACTTTTTAAGTATTGGCCGGTATATGATTTTTCTTTTTGGGTAATCGCCTGAGGAGTACCAGCTGCTATTAATTGCCCTCCTTTTTCTCCTCCTTCTGGACCTAAATCAATAATATAATCAGCCGATTTAATTACATGCATATTATGTTCAATTAAAATGACAGAGTTACCTTTTTCGATTAATTTATTCAAAACCCCTAATAATAATTCCACATCATAATAATGCAATCCCACAGTAGGTTCGTCTAATAAATATAATACTCGTCTGCCCAAAGGATGGGTTAACTCCCGGGATAATTTAATTCTCTGAGCTTCCCCTCCAGATAAAGTCGTAGCGCTTTGGCCTAATTTAATATAACCCAAACCTACTTCCCGCAAAACTTTTAATTTATCCGTAATAGTATAAATACCATCAAAAAATTCTAAAGCTTCGTCAACGCTCATTTCCAAAACATCACTGATATTTTTATTATGATATTTCACTTGCAAAGTTTCCCGATTGAATCTTTTGCCATGACAAACCTCACATTCCACCAAAACTGGCGGCAAAAAGTGCATTTCAATTAAATTAAAACCAGCACCTTCGCAAGCCTCACAGCGGCCTCCCGGCACATTAAAAGAAAAACGCGAAGCAGAATAGCCTCTTTCTTTTGAATCAGGTAAAGAAGCATAAAACTCCCTAATAGGAGAAAAAATACCGGTGTAAGTGGCGGGGTTGGAGCGAGGAGTACGGCCGATAGGAGATTGATCCACCATCACCACTCGGTCTAAATACTCACTGCCTAAAATTTTACTAACATTTTCTAATTCTCTAAACGAACGGTTCATCACCTTAATAATATTCTTATAAAGCACATTGTATGTTAAAGAAGATTTGCCACTACCAGAGACGCCAGTGATAACCACTAATTTTCTCAAAGGAATAGAAACATCAATATTTTTTAAATTATTGGCTCTGGCTCCGATAATTTGCAACTTTTCTGTTATTTTAGTACGTCGATTGGTAGGTGCAGTAATTTCCCTTTTGCCCCGCAAATAATCTAAAGTTAATGATTGATATTTTGGGTTATTCAGAGCTTCTTTTGTTTCGGCACTAACCAAAACCTCTCCCCCATTAATTCCTGCTCCTGGACCTAAATCAACAAAATAATCCGAAGCTTTAATAGTTCTTTCATCATGTTCCACCACAATAATAGTGTTATTCTTTTCCTGAAGAAGTTTAATAGTGTTTAACAATTTTTCGGTATCTCTTTCGTGAAGCCCAATAGTCGGTTCATCCAAAACATATAAAGTGTTGGATAATTGAGAACCAATTTGCGAAGCCAATCTAATTCTTTGGGCTTCACCGCCGGATAAAGTTTCTGCCTCTCGATTTAAAGTTAAATAATCCAAACCCACATCTAACAAAAACTTTAATCTTTCTTTAATGGTTTTGACTAATTGGCTGGCCACAATTTTATCTTTATCTTTTAATGATTTTTCGTATTGAAGGAAAAATTCATAAGTTTTATCGATGGATAGAGTTGTTAATTCGTAAATATTTTTACCCTGGATTTTCACTGATAAGGCTTCCGGCCTTAATCTCATCCCGTGGCAAGCAGAACAAACTTTATTAGTGAATAAATCTTCTTTGCCTAAACCATGGCAAACAGGACAAGCTCCGTAAGGACTATTAAAAGAAAATAGTCTGGGCTCTACTTCGGGAAAAGAAAAATTATCTTTGGGACAAGTCCATTGGCTGGAAAGTAATATTTCCTGAGAATCTTCTTTTGAAATATTAATATCTTCACCAAAAAGAATAGTGACCAAACCCTTGCTAAAATTAGTGGCACTTTCAATGGCCTCAAAAAGACGGCTTTCATCTTTCGCCATTACCTTATCCATGACAATATCAATATCATGGGGTTGATAACGAGATAATTTGATTGATTCATGAAGAGAATATTTTTTTCCATCAATTCTGGCTTCGCCAAAGCCCCAAGATAAATAATCATATAATAATTGGTAATATTCCCCTTTTCTACCTCTGACCACCGGAGAAAGAACTACCACAAAATCTTTTTTTAATTTTTTGGCTTTTTCTATGACAATATCAGTCATCTCATCCAAAGATAAACGTTCTATTCTGGTGCCGCAAAGAGGGCAATAAACTTCCCCTAAACGAGCATAGAGAACTCTTAAATAATCATAAATCTCGGTTAAAGTGCCCACAATAGAGCGAGGATTATGGCTTAAAGCTTTTTGGTCAATGGCAATAGCGGGAGACAAACCGCTAATTTCATCAACATCAGGCTTATCCATCTGCCCCAAAAACTGCCGCGCATAAGGCGACAATGACTCAATATATCTTCTTTGACCTTCAGCAAAAATAGTATCAAAAGCTAAAGAAGATTTCCCACTGCCAGAAACACCAGAAAAAACTATTAATTTATTTTTGGGCAATTCTAAATTAACATTTTTTAAATTATGCACTCTGGCGCCTTTAATAATAATTTTATCTTCCATATTAAATTAATCAAATTCTATTAAGTTCTCCACTTTTTTATGAATACTCTGAGGAGTAATGTGATGCTTTTTATTATAGGCTAGTTGAACTTTTCTGCGCCTTTCTGTTTCCGCCATGGCTTTTTTGATAGAGTCCGTTACAGTATCAGCATAAAGAATTACTTTGCCTTTGAAGTTACGAGCAGTACGGCCCATTGTTTGAATGAGAGATGTTTCGCTTCTTAAAAATCCTTCTCGGTCAGCATCAAGAATAGCCACTAAACTCACTTCCGGCAAATCCAAACCTTCTCGAAGTAAATTCACTCCCACTAAAACATCAAACTTTCCTTTTCGAAAGTCTGTTAAGATTTTGGCCCTCTCTAAAGTTTTTACATCAGAATGTAAATAATTGACTTTGAAGTTTTTGGCTAATAAAAAATCTGCTAGTTCCTCAGCCATTTTTTTTGTTAAAACATTAATGATGGTGCGCTCATGCCTTGAAGCAATAATGGTAATTTCCCTAATCACATCATCAATTTGACTCTCATTGCTTTTTTTATTAAAAACTGGCCTGACTTCAATCGGAGGATCAATCAAACCCGTGGGCCTGATAATTTGCTCCGCTATTTGGCTGGAGTGTTGGTGTTCGAAATCGGCTGGAGTAGCGGAAGTAAAAATAACTTGATTGATTCTCTCTAAAAATTCATTAAACTTCAAAGGGCGATTATCTAGAGCTGAGGGCAAACGCCAGCCATATTGAACTAAAATTTCTTTTCGGGAACGGTCGCCTTCATACATCCCTCGAATTTGCGGCACAGCAATATGAGATTCATCAATAATGGTTAAAAAGTCTGGCCGACCATTTTTTTGAGGAAAATAAGAAAGTAAGGTATCAGGTGATTCCCCTGCTAATTTGCCGGTTAAGTGACGGGAATAATTTTCAATTCCGTGGCAATAACCAATAGTTTTGAGCATTTCCATATCATAACGAGTGCGCCTTTCCAAACGCTCAGCTTCTAAAAATAATTTATGGTCGTTAAAATATTTTAGTCTTTCTTTTAATTCTGCCTTAATGTCTTCTATAGCTTTTTCTCTTTGGGGTTCGCTGGAAACAAAATGTTTTGGTGGAAAAATAATTAATTCTTTTAACTCCTCTTGCTTGGTCTTTTTGAAAGGCTCTAAGAGAGCTAATTGATTTACTATTTGATTAGTTAAATCCACTAAATAAATAACTTCTCCCGAAGCAGGCATAATTTCAAAAACATCTCCCCGGACCCGAAAATAACCTCTTTTTAACTCGCCGTTTGTCCTCACAAACTGAATCTTCACCAATTGCTTGATTAAGTCACCCCGAGTCATGACTTTATCTTTTTCTAAATGCAAGGCTGATTCAAAATAATTTAAAGGCAAACCTAAATTATAAATACAAGAGACAGAAGCTACGATAATCACATCACGCCGAGTCATTAAGGCACTGGTCGCTTGATGCCGTAATTTATCAATTTCTTCGTTAATCATGGCCTCTTTTTCTATGTAAGTATCGGTAATGGGCAAATAGGCTTCTGGCTGATAATAATCATAATAAGAAACAAAATAATTAACAGAGTTTTTGGGGAAAAAAGTTTTATATTCATGATATAACTGGGCGGCTAAAGTTTTATTGGGAGCCATTACTAAAACCGGCTGGTCAAAGTGAGAAATGACGTTAGCTATGGTAAATGTTTTGCCAGAGCCAGTCACCCCCAAAAGAGTTTGGAAAGAATAGTTCTTTTTTACTCCTTCTACTAATTGTTTAATGGCTTGAGGCTGGTCTCCTTGCGGCTGATAAGTTGATTGAAGTTTAAAAATTCCCATAAATATGCTAAAGAGCCCCTCTTTGAGATTAATAGGGGCCTGATGATAAATTCTTGTTTAGTATAGCATGAAATCAAAAAAATTCAATCTTTATTTTAATACTAAACAAAAAAGTTCCGAATAATCGGAACTTTTTGTTCACTAAAGTGAATCTAGTAGGTTAAACTTGCTGAATTAGTTATCGAAGTTTCTTCTTCTATAACCACCGCGATCTTCTCTTGGTTTTCTTTCACCTAAAGGACGAGCTTCACTGACATTTAATTTTCTGCCATCTAATTCATATCCATTAAGGGTATCGATAGCTTTTTGGGCTTCTTCGAGAGTAGACATTTCTACAAAACCAAAACCTTTGCTGCGGCCAGAATATTTATCGGTAATAATCGTGGCTGACTCAACTGTTCCGGCTTGTTCGAATAAACCTTTTAATTGATTCTCGTCTGCATTGAAAGACAAATTTCCTACGAAAAGTTTCTTTGAATCCATAAATACGGTGCGCGACTTTACCTACCAAAGTTTTATTTCATAAAATTTGGGCAGGTTAACTTCCAACGCACATAAAATATAATTTAATTTATTGTGGTCGACCGCGCACCTAAGAACAGGTCTTTTGATGCGACTTCTCACAATATCCAGTATACACTGCTGACTAAAAAAAGCAAATTTTATTCTCTCTATTTCTTTTGACCCATCTCATAATCACGCCAAGCAGCTGCCACACTGGGGGCATAAATATCCAAT
>JBMFSN010000023.1:0-5775 GCA_049967535.1 Minisyncoccia bacterium
ACGTTTAAAGGAGATTAGAAATAAATGGTATCCATCTCATAGAAAAGGTGATACTGGTATAGGAAAAACTTTAGAAGACCTACTTGGAATAAAAGAAAACAATTTACCTGGGCCAAATGGTGAACTTGTAGAATTAAAGTCAATTAGAAAAAATAGTACCTCTATGATAACACTTTTTACAAAATCTCCTTCCCCTAAAGATTCTATTGAAAAACTGTTATATGCTTATGGATATCCCAGTAAAAAAGATCCAACTAAATTAAATCTACATGTCGATCTATACGGAAATAAAATTACTTATATTAAAGGAAAACCATCATTAAAGCTTGCAGTAACAGAATCAAAAGTAAATATTGTTGACATAAATAATGTAATTTATGGTGGTTGGAGTTCAGAAGACCTACGAAAAAGTTTTGAAAAAGTAATGCACAGAGTTCTCCTTGTAAAAGCTGATTCTAGGATTCTCTCCTCTTAACATTTCATCACAATTCTAACTTAACATATATTTTAATTTTCAAAACAGCATTAAGCTACTTTTAGCTCTGGACTGAAAAATACCTGTCCGGAACTCAGATTAAAGCTTGTAATCTGAAATAATTCATCCTTTTTCATTGCCTTTTTCACAAAAAATAAAATTTGCTTTCTGATAATAAACTTTATCAGACACTAATGAAAAAAATTAGTCCTATGTTTTGAAATTATTAAAAATTAGCTTTATAGAAATCCTTATGATATCCCTTCATATGGAATTATTTTGGGATATTACAAAAGATTTAAGTTTTAGAGTTTTTTATATTCACAAATATCGCTTAGGGGGCATTCAGAACATTTAGGATTTTTCGGCTTACATATTAGGTTTGCAAAATCTAAAAGTGATAAATTGAATTCTTTAGCATTTTTGGACGGAACTAAACTTTGAACAAATTCCCATAAATTTTTGTCTTCTCTTGCTCTTGTTTTTTCTGATTGAAAGCTAAATACCCTAGAAATAACCCTAATAACATTTGTATCTACCATAGGAAAGGGAAAATTACCGGCAAGAGTGAGAACAGCATTGGCCGTATAAGAACCAATTCCGCTTATTTTTTCGAGCTCTATTTTGTTGAGCGGAACTTCCCCACCATATTTTTCCAATAATTCTTTGGCTATAGAAATTAATATTCTGGCTCTTTTAATTTGCATTCCTAAAGGTTTGATTAAATTTTCAAGTTCTTTTGGATCAGCAGAAGCTAAATCAAATACAGTAGGATACTTTTCCATAAAAGAACTATATATATTAATTACTTGTATACGCGTTGTTTTTTTAAGTAGAATTTCAGCTATTAAAACTGCATAAGGATCTTCAGTTTCTCTCCAAGGAAAGCTGATTTTATTTTTTTTATGCCAATTTAAAATATCTTCAACAAATTTCCTTTTTTTAAATTCACTATTGTTCATAATAATCTATTTTAATTTTAAATTATAATTTTTGGCTGAACCAACTTGTACTTCTTTTTATGCAACCGTTGTTCTTATTTCTAATACTGTTCAGCTGATTCTCTAAATAACTTTGATAGGCATCTCTTAAATCCTCATATTCTCTTGCGTATTCACCAGGTAAACCTATTTTTTTAGAGGGTATCCCAGATTTAGTTTTTGGGGTTGGAACATGACTTATAATTCTTTGATTTTCTTCGAACCTTATTTTTAAATTTTCTTCCCAATTAGGAATTTTCTGCATATCAAACAAAAAATATCCGTAATTTTCACCAACAACCGCGCCCGACCAGGATGAATCATGTGGATCATATAAAGGATCTTCACCATTAAAATAGTGTGCACTTCCTTTAGATTCAACGGCATTATTCTCATTAGATGTTAATTGTTGGTAAGTTACAAATCCCTGAACAGTGCATGAGATCTTTTCAATTTTTTCTGCTACTTCAATAACTCTATTGAACCATTCACTGCTCATTTTATTTTTAATTAAAGGAAATTCAGAAAGCCACAACAGCAAGTGTTCCTGAGGGAGATCTACCTTCACAGCAACATATCCATCGTAAGGCCTTGTTCTTATAGATGATGCAGACACCAAAAGCCATTTTTGATCCCTCCTCGTTTCTTTTACATCAATCCAAAATTTTGACCACTCGTAATTTTCGTTCCGCTTTATTGCCACAATATCTGGAAGATAAGCTCCATAATAAAAATCTGCAATATCTAATTCAGTTAAAACTTCCAATGAAAGTTTTTCTTTGAGAAAAATTTTAAAGGCTTCTTCTGCTAGTTTTCCATATATGAAACTCTCTATAAACTCTCCTAAATTTCTTGTTCTTCCGCCTGCAATTCCACTGTATTTAGTAATTTTATTTGTTAAATAAGCATAGGTTGTGAAACCGATTATTTCAATATAAGATTCTTTAGGAACATAAACTATATTGGTATTTTCAGCGTCCATAGTATCCTTTATTAATCTCTATATTATTTATTTTTTGTTTAGCAGTTTCACTAAACTTCAATAATTTAATTTTGCTAATTTTATTTTCAAATTTAATCAAAAAAAGATAATATCTGTTCTAAAACTTTCGAAATGCGGTATCCCGCAAGGGGAGGAACCGCTTCCCCTATTTGTGCCCTAATTTCTTGGGAATTTCCGGAAAACAAAAACCAATCTGGAAAAGTCTGAAGCCTAGCAAGCTCCCTATTTGTCAGCCTCCCTCTATCTTTTTCATAGTGATAGCCCCATGTCCCTCCACCGCCGTAAGCTATTACAGTTTGGGCAGGTTCAAGAGGATGCACCCTTCTGTAAATATTGCTCATAAGCCCTTTTACTTCCCATTTAGTGCCGTTTAAAAACGCATAATTTTCTCCTGGAGGTATTTTACTCATTCTTTCAGTGACATTTTTACTTTCATTTGGAATTTTATTAGAATTATCTGGAAAATTATTTATTCTTATAGGTTTATTTAAATAATCTAAAAGTTTTAAAACTTCTTCATGTTCAGCCATCACATCTTTAACAAATCTCATATATTCAAGACTGTCTAGTTTTTTGTATTTATTTAAATAGATATAATCATTAATTATATTAAATGTTAAATTTTTAAATATTTTATTTTTCCATATTTTAGCTCTAGGTGTGTTAACTTCATCAGCAATATTGGAATAATCTTTCATTATTTTTTCATATTTTTCTTGAAGGTCTGTTAATTTTTTCCCTTCAAATACTTCTAAAGGTGTAAGCGGATAATACTTAAAGTTAAATTTTTTTCCTTCAAGTTCATCCCTAAGGTTTTTTTCTATATTTCTCCTCATAATAAGGTCTAAATTATTAATGAGATCATTTCTTATTCCAATAATTATTAGTCTTCTTCTAATCTGAGGAACGCCTAAAACGTAGAATTCTAAAACATTTGAAAATATTAATTCGTAACCTATGTTTTTTTCGATTTCAGAACCGTTCTGTACTAATTTTTTTACTTCATCCCATCTTAAAGATAAATTTTTAAAATCTTCTTTAATTGTTTCAAATGCAAAGCCTTGGTTAGAAGTAATTAATCCAGGCACGTTCTCAAATAAAAAAACTTTAGGTTTTAAGTGAACTAGAGCTCTTACAAAATGCGAATAAAGTCTTCCTCGTTTAACTTCTACTCCCTTTCTTTTGCTTTTACCCCTTAAAACTGAAAAATCTTGACACGGCGGGCCACCTATTACAACATCAATGTTTTTCAAAGGAAAATCTGAGAAATCTATGTTTTCTATATTGTTATGTATTATTACCGGCAATTCTATCTCCTTTAAATTTCTAGACTCAGATATAGGAATTTTAAAATTTTTAGAATAAGTTAAAACTGGAGCTTTTAATATTTCGTTCGCAAATTTTATATCAAATTTTCCGTTTAGTAAAAACCCTAAATCTAGCCCCCCTGCACCTGTAAATAAGCTTATTATTGAATATTTGTTTTTCATTTTTCCACATTATCATTTTTTTTAATATTAGAAGATAATATTGACTTTTCCGCCAACCAAGAAATAACTATATTCCTAATTATTTCAGCGTCAGTGTTCCCAAACAATCCTTCTGCTTTTTTAATCATTTCCCATTGCTCACTTGTAAATGTAACCTGGACTCTATATACTTTTTTTTGTGTCATAAATGTCTCTCTAGAGATAGATATGAAACACAAATATTTAAATTTTTTTAATCTTTAGCTCAGTTGTACATTTCAAAATTATTTGACCATAAAAAGCTTGTGATAAAATCAAATGGGATTCTACGTATGTTTTTAGGTAGTGAATGTTTTAAATAATAAAAACTATTAACTATGGAAAAGGAGACTTTAAGGTGAATATATATTATTTATTAAAAGAAGAAGATTTAAAGCAGTGCGTAAGTTTCGCAATAAACATGTATCATAAAAATAATGTAAATAGAGTTACTGGTGAAATTCGTGGACTTGGTAAAATAATGGACGACTGGGTTTCAGGTAAGGCTATAGAAATAGGAGTCAAAAACATCTTGGAAAATCATGGAAGAACAGGAAAAAAATTAGAGCTAGATTTTGATGTATATGAAAAAGGTGAAACCGCAGATAAGCCAGATATAAAAAATGTTATTGAAAACCAAACCCGAAGGCACCCAAATTTATACATAGAAATTAAAAATTTTAACGATAGGGAAAGGTGGGTTGGCCTCAGAGAAGAACAATATAATACAATAATTAATTTTTCAGGAAATATTAGTAATATTATTTCAGGAAATATTAGTAAAACTTATTTAATATTTGCAGGATTGAAAAAAGACGGAAATAATGATGATAAAAGGATGGATTTATTAGGTGCTTTTCTTCAGAAAAGTACTAAGGAGGAATATAATTCTTTATTTAGAGATTTTGTAAGCTTAGGAAATATAATTATTCAAATTAAATTTATAATTCCTTTAAGTGAATTGATAAAAAATGGTTATTGGTTTATTCCTAAAGAAGACTATATTTATGAAACTGATCTATTTAAAAATGTTAAAAATCACCCTAAAAATCTTATTGAGATTGAAATTCATGATAATAAATTGCCAGGTCTTCAATACGGGAAAATCAATTATCCTTCAAAAATTGGGTATTTTGAAATTTCAGGCGATATAGAAATGTATGAAAAACAAAATAAAAATAGTAAATCTTATTTCATTAAGGCTCTGAAAAATTCAACTATCAGAAATAAATTTTTTGGTGAATATAAATTAGAAAAAGGCAAATTTTATCAATTTAAATTTGGACCTGCTGGAAGAAATCCGGAAGTTCATAAAAAAGCTCTTTGGATCCCGTCTAGAGTAGCATATATGAATTATGGTAAATCTTCTTATATAAAGGAAAAATTAGAAGAAATAATGAATGG
Source organism: Minisyncoccia bacterium (assembly GCA_049967535.1). Taxonomy (GTDB): domain Bacteria; phylum Patescibacteriota; class Minisyncoccia; order UBA6257; family UBA6257; genus JBMFSN01. The sequence continues at coordinate 5,371 of JBMFSN010000023.1, forward strand.
AATATAAAGTAATTAAATAAAGTTTTTTGTTTAATTTATTTTAATAAAGCATATAAAATTTTTAAATTCTCTATTTGAAAGATTTTTATTGATATTTTAAAGTACATCTTTATAATAATGTAATTTCAGTAATCCATTTTTCTTAAATTATTTAAAATAAATTTCTTACATTTTTATTTAATATTAAAAATTTATAAAATTTGCAAAATTATAGTTTTATAATTAGAAACTCATAAAATTTTCTTTTCTAATTAATTAACCATCAACATAATAATCTCTTTTATTTTCATTGCAACTTTTTTACCTTTCTCAGTCAGATATATCAGATTTCTTGCAGGATACTTGGAACTATCGATCCTTGATTCAGCGAGGCCAAGCTCCTTTGCCTTTTCTATGCTCGAATAT
>JBMFSN010000024.1:0-5748 GCA_049967535.1 Minisyncoccia bacterium
TTTCTGTTAGGACATGTTTAAATACTTTATGACCTCCTGGATCTAATATAATACTTTTTTTGTTGTCAACAATTAAATGAACATTTGCTTGTACCATCTGGCCTCTACCAAAATCCTCAAGTAATATGTTTTGATGTATGCCATTTGAAAATAATAATGTATTATTACCCATACAAATCCCCCTGTATTTCATTAATTTTAATAACTATTTTAGTTTAATTTTTTTTACTAAATTTGTCAAGTTTTTTATAGTTTATTTTTCAGGAGATTTAGTTCAGATTCTTTAAAAGTTAACGCTTTTGTAATAACGAAAACATAACAATTATATTCAAAGCTTATAAAAAAATATTAGATTGCCAGCAAAGCCAATACCTAGCTTGCGGCAAAACGCCCGTAATTCCCTTCAAAACGGGAAAGAATGCAACTGGTATGTCAACTTTATACGATTTTAGGTATTTTAATATCAATTGCAAATTTTGACATAGAATAATGAACGGTCTCAATGCAGGTTTCGAGTGCTATCTGGTTTAAAAACATCTAATATTTTATATTTTTTTACTCCGGTAGGGAGTTTTACTTCAGTTGTGTCGCCTATTGTGTGTCCTAATAATGCTTTAGCTACGGGAGTTTGATAATTTATTACACCAATAGTGGGATCAGAAGGAGATTGAACAATTAAGACCTCTTTTTCTTGTGCAGTAGGAAGTGATAAATCAATATATTTAACTCTATCGTTTACTTCTACTATAATTGGGTTTTCTTTTATTGGTTTTTTCATGTTGCTTTTTTGAGGAAATATTTCATGGAGTTCCAAAGTTTTTCTCAAATCTTTCATAACCGTTTCTTTTCTATAGTAAAAATCTGAAGCTCTTATTCTAAAAAATTTCCAATTGGCCCTTTCTAGAATTCTTTGTCTGTAGAAGTCTTTCTCTATTTGTTCTCCACTATGATAAATATCTCCGTCACATTCAACAGCTAATCGTTTATTTCCATCTTCTATAACTAAATCAATTCTATAATGCGCCACTTTATATTGAGGAATAATATAGTATTCCTCTTTGCGTAGCTCTGATGCCACATCGAACTCAAACCAACTTTCAAATGGGTGTGGTGGTTTTTCTATGTTCCTGTTTTTCTCATAAGCTAGTTGTTCAATAGATTCCCAATTTATTTGATAAGGTTTATAGGCATCAGGGTTATAAAAATACTCCAAAAGCTGTCTTCTAAAACAAGTGGGATGTAAATCATCTCTTTTTACTGAGTAAAATAGCCATATTTGTTCTTTTGCACGACTTACTGCAACATTAAACCTTCTTCTGTCAGGTTCGCTATTTAAGACCCCTATTCTTTTGTTTGTAGCAATAACCATAGATAAGAAAATAATATCACGCTCATCTCCCTGAAATGAATACGGATTTCCACAGATAATTTTGTGTTTCTGAACTTCATTTATATCTATTTTGTCAATTAGCTTTTTTTGAATTATATTAGCTTGTTCTTGTCCTTGTAAAATAATTACACCCATTGTTTTGTTTTCGTATTTTTTATCCTTACATAATTCATATATTTTATTTACTATAAATTCAGCCTCTGTTTTGTTTCTAATTGAAGCGCCCTCTCCTTCACATTGAGCGTTATGTACATATACTTTCTCTAACGGATTTAATCTATTAAGTGGATATTGCTTAAGTGGGATTAATGAGCCCCCGTAACTTAATCGATTGCAAAATTCTATTATTTCTGGCATACACCTAAAATGCTCTCTTAATAATAATTTGCTAGAGCTATACCTTAATTCAGCATGTGAAAAAATACTGGTCTCAACATCAAACATGTCTTTAAACTTAAAATCGTATAAAAATTCATCAATAAGCCTATGAACATTACTTCTGTCAATACCAACTGCTTCAGGGCTTATTTGTTTATCGTCCCCAACAATTAAAATTTTTTCGGCTATATAAAGCAAAGGTATTCCTTCAAATCCTATCTGTGATGCTTCATCAATAATAAGAACGTCAAAAAAATTTTTTTCAGGTTTAATTGTGTCCCAAAGTCTATGTAACGGCATTATCCAGGCCGGTATACAACGTTTTACGTAATTTAGATGTTTTTGGGCATCTTTTCTATATTTATAAGCATACTTGCCCGTTCCTTTGCCCAATTTTTTCACTGAATTTTTCCAAGCTATTAAGTGTTTTCTGTCTTCTTCGCTTATTAAATTTTTAAGGAATTGCCATGATTTTAACTCTACAATTTTAGTTAAAACCTCTCTCTTTTTTCTTTCAGTTTCTTCCAATTCTTTGTTGAAAGAATAAGAGTTCTCGTTAGTATAAATTTCTATCCAGCTTTTAGCTTGAGCCCATTCCCATGCATCAGGTATAAGTTTTATTTTTTCTTCCCATTCAATATTTTGTGGGTCTTTTAAAATATCTTCTATTAGTTTTGGGAGTTTTGATTTTAATTTTTCAATTATCGTTTGCAGTTCTTGTAGCTTTATTTTATCAGAATGCAAACGTTCAACTTCTTGAAAAGCATTTTTATATAACTTAATATCTCTATTTTGAAGCGATCCAATGAATTTTTCTACAATTTGTTGGATCGCTTCGTGAATTTCGTAGTTTATATAGTTAGTGTATTTTGTTGTATATTTTTCAATTGTTTTTTTTATTTTGTTTAATTCGGAACTATATTCTACATAATCACATGCATCCAATATTTCCTTAATTTCATTATAATTTATAAAGTCAGGCATGATATAATCAAATTCTAATAAAGCTTTGATACAATCATCTTTTAACATTTTTAAATCGCGAATTTCATACAAAGTTTTTATAATTTCTGAAAGTTTATCAAATTTATTTAAAACTGAACCTTCAATTTCTGGTATATATGAGGACCATTTTTGCAGAATTTTTTTAATATTAATTTCCGCTTTCAAATATGAATATACAATTGATAAATCATCAACTGTTTTACATTTTTTTTCATTTAAAAATATATTTTTAAATACATACTGTCTTTCTCTTATTTTTTTTGGTTTAATAAAATTAAACCATCTTTTTGAATTTAGCGATAAATAATCCTTAACTATCGCAATATCTTCTAAAATTGTTTCAATTGGCTTATTAATTGAAATTTTAACTGAATTATTATCTATATCATCCCTATTTATATTATTCAAAAGTTCAGAAGATTCTCTAATGTTTAATTCCCACGAATCTACATAAAGACATTCTTTTGCCAAGTTTTTTCGCCAACCCCATATCTCAATTTTAGGGACTAAATTTAACAAAGCTTTTCTGTATTTTAAAAATAAATCTTTTAAATCTTTGGTTTTTTCAGGATTTTTAGATAAAATTTTAAAATATTCCATATTAATATTAGGTTTATTTTTTAAAATTTCTAAAAATTCAATTTCTTTGTTAAAAAGTATCTCAATTTCATCTGGATTTATTATTTCTTCTATTGGGGGTATATTTGACTTTAGTAATTTCTTTCGTTCGTTATCATTAAAATATTGTACATTTAACAGAAAAGTTTGCCAGTCAATATCAAAGATGTCATAATCTTGATCATATTTTATTTTATCCCTAAACCATTGGTATTTTGGTGAATCAGTTTTAACTAATTTTGCGATTTCTGAGGGAGTGCCTTGATATCTCGCTGTTATTTTTTTTTGTTCATTTTCTTTAACAATAAATTCTTGAAGTTTTCTTTGAATTTCAGTTTCTTCTTGTTTTAAAATTTTTAATTGATTTTCGAGCTTATCAATTTTATTTGTATCATCAAACGTCCATTCATTAAGCTTCATAAAAATATCGCTAACGCTTTTTTCAAGTTCTTCTCTTTCGGTTTTTATATCACTACCCAGCATATCACTACCTAGCGTTACAATACATAAAGATCTTATTTGGTGGGGTATAAGATTTTGAAGAACTCGTAGCGCTCTTGATGATTTAGAAGTAATGAGAATTCTTTTATTATTAGCTAATAAATGGCATATTAAATTGACAATTGTATGTGATTTTCCTGTCCCTGGCGGTCCCTGAACTAAAACAACATTAGATTTCTCAAGCTTTTTAATTATATTGAATTGCTCTTCATTGTAGGGTAGAGGAAAAAATACTTCTGAAGTTTGGAAATATGATGATGGATTTTCAAAATCATCTGTTTGTTTATTATCTTCTATTTCCGCAAGATCGTTTAGAGCAGAGTTTGCACCATTTTCCCGAATATTTTCTGGTATACTAGTTAAAAAATCGTAAAAAGGGCCTATTGAACGTTTTCTATATATTAAAGCAGGTGCGTACTCTATGACTGGACTTAAAGGATAATTTTTAAGATCTGGCTGTAAAGAATTAATATACTTGCCGTCTGGATGAAAACTATTAATAAATTTTTTAAAATATTCTTCAAGCTCTTTACTCCAAACACCATTTTTTTCTATTACGTCTAATCCTTCATCTTTTAATTTTTCAAATCCCTCTGGTAACTCTTCTATTGGAATAAATTCAGTTTCAATTTTAGGTTTTGAGTCTAAATCTTCATGAATAATAAACTTTTGTAGTTTCGGATCAAACTCAAGATTCACTTTTATTGATATAATATGCCTCTTTAACAACTCCTCCTTTTTTTTTGATCGCCAGCTCAATAATCCAAAACACAATAAAAATTCGTATTCTTCTTCTAATTTTAAATTTTCTTGATAAATTGAATAAAACTTCAAGTAAATTTCGTGAATAGATTGCCATTCTTTGAATTCTTTTAAGATTTCTTTATACTTTATTAGAATATCATTAGATTCAATAGGTTCGTTTATTTTATCTGTTGCAGGCCCCTCTATATATATTTCTAATTCTTCAGGTACATAAGGTTTTTTTGGTAATTTTATTTCTGCAACTATATTTGAATCTTCTTTTTTATCATCTAATTTACAAAAACATTTTTCTTTTTCACTAATTTCATAAAGCCAAATAACATAAGGATAATCATCAATTCTTTGTATTATCTTTGTTCTTAAAGTAGCAAGACCTCGAAGATAGTTTATTAATCTTTCAATTCTATCAGATCGTGAATTTACATTGCTCATATTTAATTACGGTTTTATTAAATTCCATTTTTTTCAAACAAAGATTTAGTATTTTGGTTTTTAAATTATACTTAATCTTACACCTTTTAGACTTAACAACCGAAACGCTAAAAAGCGTTCTATAGTCTGAATTTACCTATACATTATTATAATTATAACAACATTTCACAAAAAACTCAATAAAAATCCAATATAAACCCAATATAAATTTAAAATAGACCCGCTTTTTCCATAAAAAGTGGCCCACCTTTATATAAAATACTATATAAATTCTTTGTAGGAGAAGAAGGGGTATTAAAGACAGAAGACTGTATCGTACCCACAAATCAATAAAGAATTTTCAAAATTTTTATTCATTTCAAAAAATCTGTTAATGATTTAAAATGCGTTTGCGTCTACCTAAGTCGTAATTCCCTTCAAAACGGGAAAGAATGCAACGTGATGAAGCTGTAAAAGCCGTAACAAATGAGAATAATTATAGTCGTAATTCCCTTCAAAACGGGAAAGAATGCAACATTTTTAAACAGGAATTTAATAAACAATCAGCAACCAGTCGTAATTCCCTTCAAAACGGGAAAGAATGCAACATGGACGATTTACCAGATGATAGTGTCCATTTGTGTCGTAATTCCCTTCAAAGCGGGAAAGAATGCAACTTC
>JBMFSN010000025.1:0-5508 GCA_049967535.1 Minisyncoccia bacterium
TCTAGCCAACTCTTATATAAGAGTTGGCTAGACCAATCAATCGATTGGTATAAGAATTTAGATTTCTCAACTTTTCTTGTGTTTTACCAAAACCAAAAAGAATTAAAGGAGATTAATGATACTTTGAAAATAACTAATGCAACTACTTCAGGTATTCAAATTACCCAAATAAAAAGAGATTCTTTGTCTTTTACCACAGAGAATCTCTATGTTCCTCATTTAGTAAAAATTAGTTATTTCCCGGGCTGGAAAGCTATTGGCGGAAAAGGACCTTATTTGGTTAGTCCATCCTTTATGATGGTTATCCCCACACAAAATACAGTAACCTTAAAATTTGGTTATAATCTTTGGGATAAAATAGGAATGGTTCTTTCGATTATTAGCATCCTTATTATTGTTGGCTTTCTAATAATTCGAAAACCTTCTCATTTCTTATTAAGCCTAAAGCAAAAATTTTTAACTCCTCGAGATTGATTTTATTTTTTAAGTCTGGCTCTGGTAAGTGGCTTAAAATATCTTGCATTTTGGCTTCAATTTCTTCTTCTTTGACCTCAATTTTTTCTAACTGAGCAATCTCTTTTAAAATAAGAGCCATTTTTACTCTTTTTAAAGCTAAGGGTTTAAATTCGGTTTTTAATTCTTCTTCAGTTTTTTTTATTTCCTTTAGATAATCCTCAAACTTTAATTGCATTTCTGATAATTGAATTTTAAGTTCGTCTAACATCTTTTCTTGTTCAGCACTAACCAACATATCTGGAATGTCTTCCTGAATTTGGTTAATAATATCTTCCATTAATTCTAAACGCCACTGCTCTTTTAACTTGGCTTCTTTATCTTGTTTTAAACTTATTTTAAGATTTTCTTTTAATTCTTCTAAATTCTTAAAAGGTCCTAAAGACTGGGCAAAAACATCATCTAAAACTGGTGTTTCCTGTTGTTTAGTTTCAGGGTTAATTGTTTTTCTGGTGTTTTGTAGCCATTTTAAGGCATCATTTACTTCCTGCTCGGTAATGGTAATCTCTTTTTTATCTTGTTTTTTATTTTGGGCAATTTTTTTATAATCAGGTAAAGTCAAATGAGGCAAGGTGGTAATTTCTACTTTAAATTCTGCTAATGATTTAGGAACTAATTTAGTAATACTAACCAAAGGCTCACCAAGGGCTTCAATTTTTTCGTCTTTAATAATTTGAGGATAAAATTTATCTAAAGCATAAATAGCCGCTTTTTCATAGAGCTCAATTTTAGAGACATGATTTTCTATTAAATCTAATGGCGCTTTGCCTTCCCGATAGCCAGGAAGAGTAATTTTACTACCCAAGTCTTCTAAGGCTTTATCTTTAAACAACAAAAGATCGTTTTGATCAATTTCAATAGTAATTTCTGATTTTGATTTTTCTAATGGTTTAATTTGGTACTTCATTTTAGATTATATTTTATTTACTATATTTTAATTTGGTTCTTGAGGTTCTGATTCGTCACTTGTTTCTTCTCCCTCAGCTACTCCTCCTTCAATGGGTGCCTCTGGGGCAATGGCTGAACGGACATCGATTTTCCAACCAGTTAATTTAGCTGCTAATCTCACATTTTGTCCATTTTTTCCAATGGCCAAGGAAATTTGTTCAGGAGGAATAAAAACCCTTACTTCTCTTCTTTCGGGAATTACTTCTGTTTCTTTAACTTTGGCTGGACCCAAAGAAGCAGCGACATATTTAGCTGGTTCTTCATAATAAGGAATAATATCAATTCTTTCCCCTCCTAATTCATCAATAATAGTAGCAATTCTTGTGCCTTTTTGACCAACACAAGAACCAACGGGGTCTATATTTTCTTCTTTAGAACTGACAGCAATTTTAGTACGATTTCCCGGCTCTCGGCTAATAGATTTTATTTCTACTATTCCTTCGGAAATTTCTGGCACCTCCATTTCAAATAATTTAGAAACAAATTTAGGATGAGCCCGAGAAAGAACAATGGCTGGTCCGCGGCCCTTATCTTCCAGTCTTAAAATATAAAACTTTTTTCTTTCTCCTATTTGGTAATGTTCCCCTGGGATAGCTTCATTGGGGAATAAAACTCCAAAAGTCTTTCCTAAGTCAACATAAACCACTCTTTTTTCGATTCTTTGGATAATACCGCTCACTACTTTACCTTCTTTCTCTTTAAACTCAGAAAGAATGGTATCTTTTTCTAATTCATGAAGCTTTTGTAAAATAACTTGTTTGGCTGTTTGAGCGGCAATACGACTAAAGTCTTCTTTAACTTCTAGGGGAAAGATCAATTCCTCTCCGACTTGAGCATCTGGTTTGATAGCTTTGGCATCTTCTAATAGAATATGTTTTTCAGGATTAAATTTGATTTTTTTATTGTCTAAAATTTCTGCCTTGCCCAACTCTAAATCGTTTTCTTCTTCTGGGGTTAAAAGTTCTTGAGGGTCAACAACAATTTTTATTTGCCAAAAATTCGCCTCACCTGTTTGAGGGTCTATTTTAGCTTTAATAATTTGAGGCTTTTTACCATATTCTTTTTTATAAGCAGCGGCAAGAGATGTTTCTACTGCTTCAAAAATTTTCTCTTCTGGCAAACCTCGGTCTTCAGCAATTTGTCTCACTAAAGGATTTAATAGTTTTAAGTCAATCATAGTTTCTTTAATATTGTTTAGTGATTAATCATAAAGAAAGATCGCGGAACCGCGATCTTTCAAAGTACTTTTATTATATCACAGTTATTTTTTAAAAGTCAAATCCTCACACCAAACAAGCTTAATCTTTATTAATTAATTAATCTTCTAGTTCCCGGGTGTTTTGAAACTTGTTATGGTGCGGGGGACAATTATGATATAATTCAGGGAGAAGGATTTTAATATAATAATTATATCATAATAATATTATTTTGTCAATAAAGGATGGATAATAATGAAAAAGGTTTTTTAGGAGAACAGATTAGTACTTCCTATCTTATAAAAAACCATTACCAAATTATTGCTAAAAATTATCGAAAAAAGTGGGGTGAAATTGATATTGTAGCTTTTGATAGAAAAACCAAAGAGACGGTTTTTGTAGAAGTTAAATCAAGATTGAAAAAATTGAAGGAAGACAGTTCTCCTTCAATTTTACCAGAAGAAGAATTAACTGAGGATAAAATAAAAAAACTGCAAAGAGCTATTTTAAGCTTTTTAAATCAATATCATTTAGATGATAAACCCTGGAGGTTTGATTTATTAGCTATAGAAATTAATGATTTTAATCAAGAACCAGAAATTCGGCATTATAAAGATATTTATTTAGAATTTTAAGTGATTTGTTTCACGGTAAACATTGTGTGAAACAAAGTGTGAAACATTTCAATGGTTTTAATAGGTCAAAACTTCAAAAAATGGCTTAACCATGCGGAAACCCGGCCTTGAGAGCCGGGTTTGTTGATGGTTAAGCCAAAAATTCGTGGTTAATCCCTATTTTTATGCTTTGAAATGTTTCACACCAAACATTGTGTGAAACATTGTGTGAAACAATGGAAATTAGACTAAGAATCGCGGGATTAACGGATTAATTCTGGTAACTATTTCGTAATTTATAGTAAAAGCTAATTGAGCTAAATCATTAGCTGTAATTTCTTGAGTTTTGCTCTTGCCGATTAAAATTACTTTATCCCCAACTTGTGCCCTCGGAATATTGGTAATATCAACCATTGATAAGTTCATACAGATTCTTCCTCTAATAGGGCATTTTTTGCCATTGATAATTACTTGGGCTTTATTAGAAAAAAGGCGATTATAACCATCCCAATAACCAACCGGAATAATAGCTAATTTAGTTTTTCGTTTGGTAATATAAGTCCCTCCATAACCGATTTTGGTATTTTTGGGTAAATATTTAATTTGAATAATTTTTGTATACCACGATAAAACAGGTTTTAAATTTATTTTCTTTTTAGTTTTATTGGATGGGTATAAGCCATAAAGACTTAAACCTAAACGAATGCCATTAAAAAGGGAATCATGATAAAGAATACTGCTAGCTGAACAAGCCATATGTTTTATCGGAATATTAATGCGATTTTTTTCTAATTTTTGTATTAATTCTCTAAATCTATTTAATTGATAATAAGTATAATTAGGGTCTTCTTCACTGGAAGCAAAATGGCTCCAAATACCCTCCAGCTCTAAATGAGTAAATTTTTTTAATTTTTTAAGAAACATTAGAGTATCTTCTGGAAGAATGCCAGTGCGAGAAGCGCCAGTGTCAATTTCTAAATGTATCTTGACAGTTTGATTTAAATGTTTCGCAATATCATTTAATACTTTTGCTTGTGCTATGTCATAAAGAGTAAAGATAACATTATTTTGAATAGCCCTTTTTAATAAATTTTTATCTAAATTATAAAAACCAATAATTAAAATTGGTTTTTTAATTTTGGCATCAATTAATTTAATTACTTCATCTAAACTAACTACACAAATTCGGTCAACTTCTTTATTCTGATTAAGAATTTGGGCTACTTCTAAAAAACCATGGCCATAGGCATTAGATTTAATTACCGGCATTAGTAATTTATCAGGGCCAATTAATTTTCGGAATTGAGCGATATTATAATTAAGAGCTGACTTATTAATTTCCACCCAAGTTAATGGTTTTGACATAATAAAATTTAAAAGTGGACTCAGCGAGAATCGAACTCGCATCTCCGCAATGCGAATGCGGTGTATTGCCATTATACTATGAGCCCTCGATGACTTTTTATAAATTATAATTTATTTCATTAATTTATTCAATGCATTTAATGTCTTGACAAATAAAATTTTAAGAGTATTATGAATATATATTCATAAAGGTCGAAAAGATTAAAATAAAAAATAAAAATAAAAAATTACTACTATGCCAAGATTTGACGGAACAGGTCCTATGGGGTTAGGCCCAAGAACTGGTCGTGGTTTAGGTCCTTGTGGTAGAGGCTATGGCTATGGTTATGGTTATCGCCGTTTTGCTTCTCCCAAAAATGAAGTTGCTGCTTTAGAAGATGACATTCAGACATTAGAAGAAGAATTAAAAGCTTTAAAAGAAGAGAAAGCAGCTTTAGACAAGGAATTAAAGGACCAAAAATAAGTATTAAGTAAACCGGCTCCTTTTAATGCGGAGCTGGTTTGCTATTTTTAAATAATATGAAACAAAAAATAGCGTTTGTTTCAATCATTGCTAATGCTGTTCTAGCCATTGTTAAAATTATAAGCGGTATTATTACCCATTCTACTTCTGTTTTAGCTGAAGGGGCTCATTCCTTTATTGATGTCGTGTCCTCTGGGGTTGGTTATCTAGGCATTAGAATTGCTCAAAAAACAGAAGATGAAAAACATCCTTACGGGCATTATAAATTTGAAGTATTAGCCGGCTTTTTTATAACTGTAATTTTATTTGTTACTGGTATTTTAATTGTTATTGAAGCTTATCATAGAATTTTAGAACCCTCCCTTATTAAAATACCTACTTTAGCTTTGATGACAATGTTTTTCTCAGT
>JBMFSN010000026.1:0-5505 GCA_049967535.1 Minisyncoccia bacterium
CTGTTTTAAGAAGCATAAGACGCTTTACTCAATACTTTATAGGTGAATTTATATTTTCTTTTTTTAGTTTTTTGTTTGTATTTTTAGGTTTACACTTTTTCAAAAGTTATATAGTATTGCCTCTATCTTTATCTTTAGCTCAGATTTTTTCTACTTTGTATATGATTATAACAACAAGAGAATTTTTGCATTTTAAATTTTTTATAAACGACACAACAAAACAGATTTTTAGACACTTTGGCTATCTATCTTTGCTTTATGGAACATTTTACTTATTTTTGGTTGTAGATAAATCTTTTGCTTCTTTGCTTCCACAAAAAAGCATATCAGCTTTAACATACGGTATTATGCTTGCAAGCATTCCAACTTCGATAATAAGATTGGACCAAATAACAACAACTTCTTTGTCCGAAGAACATGGTTCTTTGCAAAAACTTAATTTTTATCTTAAAAAGCTTATTTTAATAAGCTTGCCAATTTTAGCATTTTATCTTTTATTTTCAGGTTTTTTAATTAAAACTCTTTTTTACTACGGACATTTTACTTCAAGCGATGTAGAACTTACAAAAATTACAACAATGTTTTACGCTTTAGGTGTACCTTTTATGTTAATTTGGCCTTTAATATATAGAGTATTTCAAATTATAGATAGGTTAAGACCAGTTTTCTTTGTAGGTCTATCTGGGGTAGCAATAAATATTTTACTCAACTATGTCTTTATATTAAAATTAAAAGTTGGAATATCTGGAATAGCCTTGAGTACCGATTGTGCTTTATTTGTAATGTGCATACTTGGCTATAGGATTTTGTCTAAAATAAATTTAAAATACACTGATCCAAAAATAAATTTATGAAAATAACTAAATTATGTTTATAAGTTCTTTGAGAGAAAAATCAATTTCTATCTTGTACTATTGCTCTATGTTAACAATCATATCAAGAACTACCTATAGAGCATATGACCATAACATCTTTTTCTCTGAGATAATAAATCCGTTGGAAAAGCTTATTTTTTATGCAAAAAAGATTTTCCAACTTAGTATATCTACGGCTTTATTTTTGTTTATAACTTATTATTTTTGGGTAAAAATTCTTTTTTACTACGGGGCTTTTACAGAGGAGGGTGCAAAGTTTACCACCTTAGTAAGAAGTTTTTTAGTAATTTTATTACCTTTTTTATTTTGGTGGCCAATTTTATACAGATCCTTTCAGATTTTAAAGTGGCTAAAGCCTGTATTTTTTATCACTATCGGAGGAATTTTAGGAAATTTAGCTTTCAATTATTTTTTCGTAATAGTTTTTAAGCTTGGAATGCTAGGCGTATGTATGCTAGGAGCATTTCTAAGCTCCACCGTTTTGTGTTTTTCAAGCTACTTTATATTAAAGCTATGTAAAAAGGAGTTAGCATGCTAGAGTGTCCTGTATGTTTTGCAAAAGTAAAAGAGGAAGATTGTAAAGAAGTTTACGTATCTCCTTACAACAATCAAGAGTACAAACGCTACGAATGTCCAAACTGTGGTTTACATTGGTGGGAACCACTAAAGATTATTCCTGAGTTCTATGAAAGTGAAGTATTTGATAGTTATATTGAATTTCATACAATTCAAAGATCTAGACTTGGAACAAATCATGAATTCTTTTTTAAATATTTTCCCAAGGATGTAAGAGGTAGGCTTCTTGATATTGGATTTGGAGATGGAGTTTTTCTAAGGTATGCTAAAGAGGCTGGCTTTGAGGTTTGGAGTATAGATTTTGACTCAAAAAGTGTTGAGGTAGCAAAAAAGGGGGTAGGAGTAGATACTATATATGCTATGTCTTTAGAAGAGTTTTATGATTTTGCTAAGAAGGAAGGACTGAAGTTTGATGTAATCACCTTTTTTGAAGTCTTAGAGCATCAGGATAAACCAAGGGATTTTTTGGATCTGGTTAAAGAACTTTTGAAAGATGGTGGTTATGTAGCGGGAAGTGTACCAAATAGAGATAGACTATTTGCAAAAGATGTTGATTGGAAATATTTCCATGGAGATTATCCTCCGCATCATTTTTTGAGATTTTCTGATGTTGCGTTGAAAAATTGCTTGGAAGTAGCTGGTTTTAAGAATGTAGAAGTTTATAAATTGGATTTACCTTTTAATGCACTTTTTCCATATGTTGAAAAGAAACTTTTTGGGAACTTTGACAGTGTAAAGATTTGGCTAAAGGCTAAAGCTTTAGGGGACAAAAGAATAGTAAAAGCTGCAATGGTAGAAGATTTGGATAAATATTCACAAGATAAATTAAAAGTAAGCATTTTAAAAGCTTCTAAATTTGTTAGGAACGCTATTTTATTACCTTTCACCTTACCTTATTTATCCAAATTAAAAAATAATGGCGTGCAGTTATATTTCCAAGGTAGGTATGGCAAGTGAAAGAATAAAATTTATATGGATCTTTAAATATGGTTGAAGTAAAATCTGAAGTTAAAGAAAATGTTGAGACAAATAAAAAAGATGAGACAAATAAAGGGAAAGTTTATATAATAATTCTGAACTACAACGGCTGGGCTGACACAATAGAGTGTTTAGAAAGTGTATTGAGGAATAGCAAAGAGGAGGGTTATAACTTATGGATTTAAAACACAAATATGAACCTTTGATTTCCATTATTACGCTAACTTATAATCATCAAGATTATATAGCTGAATGTATAGAGTCGGTTTTATGTCAAACCTATGAGAATTGGGAAATGATAATACTTGATGATGCTTCTACGGATAAAACACCATATATTATAGAGCAATATATGAAAAAAGATAAAAGGATAAAATTCATAAGAAACGAAAAGAATAAAGGACCTTTATATCTCGATGAAAACTACAATACAGCTTTGAAAGAATGTAAAGGTGAATGGATAGGTTATCTTGAGGGTGATGATGTCTTTACAAAAAAATCTTTGGAATATAGAGTTAGGGCTTTAAATGAATTAGATGAAAAACAAAGAGATCAGATAGCATTAATACATGGCAAAGCTGGTAGAATATGGATGGAAAATAAAATTTTAGATATAGTTGATTATATGAATTTTAATAAAAAAATTTTTAATAATAATCCTATTGGGGAGTCGTTAAAATACTTTCTTTTAGGTTTAAATTTTATACCCTCTGGGAGTGTTTTAATAAACAAAAAAAAACTTCAGAAAATTGGAGGTTTTATACAGCATCCAAAGGAGATTAGATTAGTAGATTTTCCAACTTGGTGTTTCCTTGCCTTAGAAGGAGAGTTCTTATTCTTAGATAAAGTTTTATACTTTTGGAGAAGACATGGAAAAAATATAACTCTTAACTGTCATATAGAAATTTTAAGAAATTATATTGAATTCATAAAATACTTTTGGGAGAAAAATGAAAATAGAATACCAGAAAATATAAAGGAAAGTTTAAGACCATACTTAGGATACTACTCTAAACTTGATTTAATTAAAAATTTAACCTTAAAGGGAAGGTTTAAAGAAGCAAAACCTTTATTTGAGGAGATAGAAAAATTAGATATATCAAATCTTTTAGAAGAGCATTTAGTATTTAAACTCAAAAGAAAATTCACCTTGTTGGCTTATAAACTGAGATTTCCATATCTATTAAAATTTACCTTAAATATAAAAAGGAAAAAATACAACAAAATCTTAGGATACTATAAACCTTTCTTTTTTAAAGAATTGGATTCATAAATGTGTAGAATAGTAGGTTTCTGGGACTTAAATTACAAAAAAGATTATGATTTGGAAAAAATTATTACTCTTATGAGAGATACTCTTATCCACGGCGGACCAGATGATGCAGGGAACTATTTAGATATTCAAAATGGTTTAGCACTTGGACTCAGAAGGCTTTCTATATTAGACCTATCTCCTTTAGGTCATCAACCTATGGAATTCGAAAATTTAGTAATAACTTATAACGGAGAAGTTTATAACTTTAGGGAGATAAGAAAGGAACTTGAAAAGGAAGGATATACTTTTAAATCTGAAAGTGATACGGAAGTGATTTTGAAAGCTTTTCATAGGTGGAGTTTTGATGCGGTTCACAAATTTAGAGGAATGTTTGCCTTTGCTATATGGGATAAAACTAAAAAAGAGCTTATCCTGTGTAGAGATAGAGTGGGGGTTAAACCTTTGTATTACTATTACAAAAATGGATTTTTTGCTTTTGTATCAGAACTTAAAGCCTTTCATCTACATCCAAAGTTTGAAAAAAGTATTGACTACACTGCATTAACACTTTTCCTTCAATACAGCTATATACCAGCTCCTTACTCAATATTTCAGAATACCTTCAAGTTAAAACCTGGACATTTTCTTGTAATAAATTCAAAAGGAGAGATAAAGGAGTTTTCTTACTGGAAAGTAGAGGATTACTTTTTAAAAGGATTGGAAGAGAGGGAAAGGTGGTTAAAAAAATCAGAAGATGAGTTAGCAGAGGAGTTGGAAAGCATTTTAACTGAAAGTTTTAAATTAAGGCTTGTTTCTGATGTACCAGTTGGGATGTTTTTAAGCGGAGGTATAGATTCATCTACTGTCTGCGCTTTACTTACTAAGGAAGGCATAAAATTAAAAACTTTTACAATAGGCTTTCATGAAAAAGAATACAATGAAGCACCTTATGCCAAAAAAATAGCAGAGTATCTTGGAACACACCACACAGAACTTTACTGTACTCCAAAAGAAGCCTACGATATAATACCAAGACTACCTGAACTTTATGATGAACCTTTTGGTGACTCATCTGCTATACCAACTTTTTTAGTTTCTAAACTTGCAAGAGAACAGGTAAAAGTATCACTATCTGCAGATGGTGGAGATGAGCAATTTTGCGGTTATACAAGGTATTGGCTTATCTCAGAAAAAATAGCCAAACTAAATAAAATACCTCTTAAATCTTTACTTACAAACATTTTAAATCTAATAAATCCAGACACCGCACTAAAGATTTACGAAACCTTTAAACCAATCCTTCCTAAATATACAAACTTTAGAGACAAATATATAAAACTTAGACAAGTTTTAAAGTCGGAAAATGTTATAGACCAATATGACCTTGCAATAAAGTATTTTTTGGAAGAAGATTTAAAAGAGTTAAATATAAGGATTAACGAATTAAAAACTTTAAAAGATTGGCTAAGTTTAAACGAGCTTGACAGTTTATCTGCTCTAATGTTGTTAGACCTTAAAACCTATCTTCCGGACGATATACTGGTAAAAGTTGATAGAGCAACGATGGGTGTTTCCTTGGAAGGAAGAGAACCTTTTTTAGACCACAAAATTTTAGAATGGACTTCTCAACTTCCAGTAGAGTTTAAATACAAAAATGGACAAAGTAAGTATATCTTAAGAAAGGTGCTTTACAAATATATACCACAGGAACTGATAGATAGACCAAAACAAGGCTTTGGCGTGCCTATATACGAATGGTTTAAGGGAGAGTTAAAGGAATTGTATAAAGAGTATTTGAACAAGGAAAGGATAAAAAGGGAG
>JBMFSN010000027.1:0-5417 GCA_049967535.1 Minisyncoccia bacterium
TCAACTATTATGCCAACCATTACAGCATAAGGTTCGCTTCCCGTTCCACTTTCATCTATGTAAACAAATTTCATGATTTATACCTTTATTTTATTTTCCATATTTATCCCCCCACACCTCATGCAAAATCTCCTCAATCCTTTTTTCTGCTTTTTCTTTGAGGAGTTTTACTTTTTCAAGCACCTCCATCTCCCTGTCTAACTCCTCCACAATCTTTTGCTGGGTTTCAAGAGTGAGCAGCAATATATTCCATCGCATTTTTTTCATTATTCTCAATAGCTATTTCTACTGCTTTTTTTGCCACCTCTAATTATTCCTTTGCCTTCCTTCTTGCCCCATGGGACTCTTAAACTAATGAGGCGATTTTTTGCTGGGTTGAGTATATTGTTTATCTATATAACTTATTTTAGTAGTTTATTTTCAACTGCTTTCTTAAATTCTTTTTCCAATGATTTGTTATAAAATGGTAATCCAATTAATTTAAAGTGTGTATTCTCAAATTTTAAATCCATATCTGCTTTATTTTCTATCTCAAGTAAAAATTTTTGCTTCCACCCTTCTTTAGAATTTTCAAATCTCCCCCGATTATCTTTAAACTGATCCCCTTTAGGTTCAATAAAAATCTGATAAATGCTTATACCATCATTCTTTTTCTTTAAAAACATTACAAAATCCGGTTCAAAAGCCCTCCCTTCATCAAAATCAAAAATCTGGAAGAACTTCTCATTTCTAAGTAAAGCGATATCTGAATATTTTTGCCTCAACTGTTCTTCTATAAAGCCATCAATAAAACTAATAAATTCTCGTTCCTCGCTTGTTCCATAAAGTTCGTTTTGGGCGTACCAATCCGTGTTTTGTAAATTTATGTTCTGCATTCCTTTGGCGCGCTCATCATCGTTGTCTATTTTTAGAATTTTATCTCTAAAAACCTCCCTAAGCATTCTTGCTTTAAATAAAGTTGTACCTACGAATTCTGATGTATTTACTCTTGCCTGCTCCGATATTTCTTTAATTACGAATAAAGCTATTTTTAATTTATCATCTGGCATTAAGTTATTAACTTTTTCTTTCAGACCTGAAATTTCTACTTCAACATTACCTAAATAATTATGAGATGAAATGAACTCTTTAATAGACTTTAAATGAGGAAAATATTTTTTGAGATTATCAAATCGATAAAACTCAAATTTATCTAAAGCACTACGAATTATATTTTCTCCAAAATCAATAAATTTATATTTTATTTTTGTTTTTTCAGCGCTTGAAGATCTTGGTTTTCCTTTCTCATCTAAAATAACTTCCTCTCTCAATTCCCCTGTTCTCATTTCGTACTGGTAATTATTTCTAATTTTTGCACCCTGTAAGCTAAATATTTCCGTTCTCGGGTTTTGTATTCTGTCGTTTATAAAAATGACACCTTTTTCCCAAAATTCTGTTTTCTTGAATGATTCTTTAATAAATAATTCTCTTTGAACATACTTTTCAGGCAAAATTCCCATTTCTGTAAGAGTGGTTTTAATTTCTTGAATATATTTTGGCTCTTGAAAACAATGATAGTGTAGGGTCTCAATAATACGAAGCTCGTTTTTAAGATCATCATCAAATTTTCTTTTATATTTATCTTGTGTTTCATCTAATTGAAATGGAAAATACCTTGCTCCCCTACCAATAAGTTGTGCTTCCCCGATTGTTGTATTGCCGGGCTTGTATTTATTTCCACTCCATTTTCCGTCGCGTGTATTATATAATCTCACAATATCAAACAAATTTAAAACGTCCCAACCTTCATTAAGCATATTAACCGCAAAAATAGCTCTTATCTCATTATTTTTACTTTCTAAAGAATTAAGTTTTATTTGTTTTTCTTCATCCACATTTTCCGAGTCTAAAAGCATAACTTTTTCTTCTGAAAAATCCTCTTGCAGTTCTCTAATTAGATTGTCAAAAGTTATATTTCCTCTCTCAAAATAATTAAATGCTTTTTCTAAATCCGTTCCTTTTGCTCTATTTCTAATCTCCTCTACATCTTTTACCGTCAAATTTTTTATCTTTGCTAAAAATGCCTCATAATTTTCTTTTGATTCTTTAATGCTTTTTGACTTAAAAAGTATCACTGGTTTTAATCTTATTTTATATTTCTCAGCAATTTTTCTTCTGTATTGACTTAAAATAACCGCCTGCAAAGCTCTATCAATTGGGTCTAAATCTGCCTGCAAAACTTCTATTTCTTTTGAGTATTTATCCAAACGAAATTGTTTCAAATCATACTGAAAAATAATTTTATCCTCATATTTCGTAACAATTTCCAGATTACTCAAATCAATCGTAGCTGTGAATTCTAATAAAATATTGTTTGGATTTTTCTTGAAAATTCTTTCATTAATAGTGTATTCCCAAGTCCTTTTTTCCTCTTCTAACTCTTTACTCAATTTTCCTTTTGTCAGTGTCTGTAAATGATGCGCCTCGTCAGAGATAAGTACAATATCTTTTCCTTCAAAATCTTCTTCTGTTAAAACATTTTCTCTCGGCTGATTCATCCTGATATGCAGTCCTTGAATGGTTGTAAATATGATATTTATGTTGTCAGTATTTACGCCTTCAAAATTCTGAACTTCTTTTATAAAAACTTCTTTTTCACCAAACTTAATTTTTGGAGCAAAAAGATATTTCTCTGATAAAGGATTTAAAAAGTTGTCTTTTGTTTTTTCAATAATATTCACGCTATTTACAAAAAAGATAAAATTTCTATAGCCCAGTTTATACAAATACAAAATATTCGCCGCCATAATAAGCGTCTTGCCGCTTCCGGTCGCCATATGAAAAAGCAAATGTACCGGCCATTGCCGTTTTTGATATTCAGTAAAGTAGAAATCAATTCTTCCTAAAGCTTCCTTTTGATATTCTCGCAATTCAAAATTTGGATTGAGATTCTGAAATATCTCCTCGCTCACTCGTGATGTAAAATAATCCGAACTAAATGATTCTTTTATTGAATTAAAAGTTTCGTAGAGCATTTTATTCCCCATAAACATCCCTATTAAACTTCTTATCCCTTTCACTTACGCCATACTCCTCGTCGTCAATTTCGCTGTAATTGACATAGAGATGGTTTTTGTCTAAACACTCCAGCAAAAATCTTTTCTGATCTTCAATTGATAAATCTTCAAAATCTTTCGCGTGAGCGTCAATTGTTTTAATATCAACTTTATAACTTAAATGCGCTTTTTCTTTCATTGTTTCCCATAATTTTTTTAATTCTTCCTTTGTTTTTACTTTCTGAATTTTCTCTACAAAATTTTCATTCCATTTCATAAGCTCTAAATAAACAAAATCACCACCACCTTTCCAGCCAACTGCTTTTGAAATACCAGTTTGATCACCATTAATAACATTTTTTAATCTAACAATAACGCTATTTTCTCCATAATCTAATTGTTCAACACCAATATATTGCCTACCCATTTTATGAGCAACAGAACAGGTAGTTCCCGTACCCATGAAGAAATCTAAAATAATATCATCTTTTGATGTAGATATTTCAATTACTCTTTTTATAAGTTCTTCTGGTTTTTTCCCGCTTTTAAGTTCAACGCCACCTTCGGGTCCTACCACATCCCAAGAAATATCTGTCCATAAAACTTCAGCAACTTGTTTTTTAATGATTTTAGTATTTTCTATATAAGCAATATCTTTTAACCATTGAACAATTCGTTTATTGTAAAAATTAACTTTAGCTAATTCTCCACTGCTTTTCCCTCTTGTGGGGACATACTCTATCTCGTAAAATCCCTTATCATCTAAATTTTTAATTACTTTTTTCATTAGGCTGCTTTGAGGACCATAAGTTACAAAAAAACTATTGAAGTTCTCCAAATAAAAATTTTTACTTTTTTCTTTATCGCTTACCTTTTCAATAACTATATTTTTGTATTTATAGATTTTAACTTCCTCTCCTCTTGCATCTTCAATAGTTTTTACAAATTTTCTTTCACCAAAACTTTTAACATATTGGCTATAATCTTCCATCAACTCATCATCAAATTCAAACTCAAAATATTGTTTTTGTTTTCTTTTTATAAATTCAAGTTTCGACTTTGCATACATCAAAATATATTCAATTGTGTCCAATAAAAAGGCGTCTTGTCCAACTCCTGCTGCCTGTTTTTTCCTAACTACTATATTATTTAAATAATTTTCTCTACCAAAAATCTCATCTAGTAAAATTTTTAAATAATCTCTTTCTTCGCTATCTATCTGTACAAAAATAATCCCTTCATTCTTAAGTAAATCTCTCGCTACTTCCAATCTATTTTTCATAAAAGTAAGCCAGGTGGAGTGATTAAAGCTATCGTTATATCTAAAACTATCATTCCCAGTATTATACGGCGGGTCAATGTAAATCAATTTTACCCTTCCAGCAAAACGTTTTTTAAGTGAGTGAAGGACTAAAAGATTGTTGCCTTTGATAATTAAATTATCTTTTATATCCCCTTTATCGTCTATCTTAAATTTATCTAACTCATGCTCGCCTTTGGCATCTATCCGCTTGGCATTAGTAAAAACTTTTGGATCAAGTAGTCTGCTTATTTCATCCGGTGCTAAAATTTCATTCCAGAAAATTTCATCTCTTTTTTGATCTTCTTTGGTCATTCCACCTTCTAAAACACAATCTTTATAGGGCCAGGAAAGCACAACTTCTTTTTTCTCGCTGATAAATTCTCCTTTTTCGTCAATTAAGCCAATTTTATTTTTAAAAGCAGTATAACTATCCGGCAGAAATTGCTTATTGGAAATAAATTTAATGAATTTATCCTTGTCAAAAATCAGCGCTCCCTCTACTTCAATAAAAAACACCTCTTTCATCTTTTCATAAGACAAAAGAAGTTTAATTAAATCCTTATCCAACTTTAAAGCAATCTCAATTATCTTATTCTTCAAAAGCTCGCCTTCACTCACTAAACGCTCATCTTTCTGAAGTAATATTTTTAAATTATCCAATAGATTTTTCATTTTTACACTCCTATTTAACATAATTTTTTAATTTCCCATCCCGTTCTATAATCAAGCCTTCCACAGCCCTAATCTCTCTATCCGTGAAAAGAGATATGCCGTGTTTCACATCTGAAGCCGAAAAAATCTTATTGATATTTGGCATACTAATAATCTCCAATTAAAAATCAGTATATCATTTTTTCTAATAACCTAGAAAATAGGTGCTTTTCATTATCTCCTGAAAAGATTTTTCTTAACGGCTTAAAATCTTCCTCCTGCCTGAGTTTAATTTCAAAGATACGCAATAACAACAACTCAATTATGTATTCAACCCTCTGAACTGGTGTTCCTGCTGGCCGTAACTTATTATGCAGTCGCTTTAAGATATTATTTGTTCCGTTATCTGTGTAATGAACTGTTGAACG
>JBMFSN010000028.1:0-5256 GCA_049967535.1 Minisyncoccia bacterium
TCGCTCAGAAACCCTGCCCGCTCGTCGCTTGAGCGTTTCTCAAGGTACATATCCCCTCGCTTTATAGGTTTAAAAATTAAAAATTTATTATTGTATTATTTGATTTTAATTTTTTCTCCACGATCGTCAGAAAAAAATAACTTTTAAAATTTATAATTGTTTAAAAATTAAAAATTAAAAATTTAAAATTTAAAATTTAAAATTATATTGTATGTTAGATATTAAATTCATTCGTGAAAATCCTGACAGAGTGAAAGAAGGAATCAGTAAAAAAGGAGCTGATGTTTCTTTAGTTGATCAAATTTTAAAACTAGATGAAGCCAGAAGAGAACTGATTCAACAAATTGATTCTCTTCGGGCTAAGAAAAATACAGCTGAAGATAAATTAGTTCAAGCTCAACCAGAAGAAAAGCAAGAAATTTTAAATGTTTTAAAACAAGCTAAATCCATTTTGGATAACAAAGAGGAAGAGTTAAATAAAATAGAATCAGAATATCAAAAATTAATGAGCTCTTTGCCCAATCTTCCTTTAGATGATGTTTTAATAGGAAAGGATGAAAGAGATAATCAAATTTTAAAAGAGGTCGGGATTAAGCCCAAATTTAATTTTACTCCTCGTAATTATCTTACTTTAGGAGAAACTTTAGATATTATTGACACTAAACGAGCGGCTAAGACTTCTGGTTCTCGTTTTGGTTTTTTAAAAAAAGAAGCTGCTCAATTAGAAGTCGCTCTTCTTCAATTGGTTTTTTCTAAACTAATCAAAAAGGGGTTTATTCCTGTTATTCCGCCAGTGATGATTAAACCTCAACCTATGTGGGGAATGGGTTATTTAGATAGAGGAAAAGATGAAGTGTATCATCTTGATAATGATGATTTGTATTTAATAGGAACAGCCGAACAAATTATTGGGTCTATGCATATGGACGAAACTTTTAAAGAGGAAGAACTTCCTCTTCGTTATGTTGGTTTTTCATCTTGTTTTAGACGAGAAGCAGGTTCTTATGGAAAAGATACGAAAGGCATTTTGCGAGTTCATCAATTTGATAAAATTGAGATGTTTATTTTTTCCACTCCGGAAAAAGCCAGTCAAGAACATCAATTATTACTTTCTTTAGAAGAAGAATTAATGCAAACTTTAAGAATTCCTTATCGAGTTATTAATATTTGCAGCGGTGATTTAGGTGATCCGGCAGCAAAAAAATATGACATTGAAGCATGGTTACCCGGTCAAAATAACGGAGAGGGTGAATACCGAGAAACTCATTCTACTTCTAATTGTACTGACTATCAGTCTCGGAGATTAAACATTAAATACTTGAATTCTAAAACAGGAAAAACAGAATTGGTTTATACTTTAAATGGTACAGCTTTTGCTATGGGAAGAATTATTATTGCCATTTTAGAAAATTATCAAACCAAAGAAGGTTTTATTCAAATTCCTCGAGCTCTTCTTCCTTATATGGGAGGCATAAAAGTAATAAAGAGAAATAGCTCATCTTAAATCTTAAGGCTCGGATATGTTGTCACAAAAACACGCTATCTCCGACCCCAGCGTGGTCGGAGCGCTCGAGCTCGGCCTCGCTCTCCCCTCTTTTTGCGCATTGCGCGAAAAAGAGGGGGACCCTGCCCGCTCGGCCTGCGCTACGGTTTTTGTTAACAACATATCCTCGCCTCAATATAAATACAAGATACTAAATACAGAATACAAAATAACCCCTCTCCTGCTAAATGAGCAGAAGAAAAGACGAGCGATTATTAAATGTATGCGAAAAACTCGCCGAGTAAAAAGTCAACGTTTAACCAGAAGATATTGGCATAAAATCAAAGTCCTTTTTATTATTATTTTTTGTTTAGTTCTGCTTTTTGCTTTATATTGGTGGGTTTTTTTGTCTTCTTTTTTTCAAATCAGAAGTATTAGTATTACAGGAGTTGATAATAGTCAGGTTATGCAAAACTCTCTAAATATTTTTTTTCAAGAAAACAACCAAAAATGGGTTCCAACTTTTATTTACCAGATTTACCCCCAGGCTAAAAATAATGAAAGAAACTTTCTTTTATTTACCTCTTCTCAATTGTCTCGTTTTCTTTTAGATAAATATCCTTCTATTAGCGAAGTAGAATCTCACTTAGATATTAGAAAAGGTAATTTAACTTTACAAATCACCCCTCGGGAAGTTGCTTTTTTATTATGTAGTGAGGTGAAATGTTATTATCTTGATAAAAACGGTATTGTATTTGGCCAAGCACCAGAATCTTCCGGTTCTCTTATTCAAACTATAATTATTCATCAAAACATTCCTTTTGATTTAAAAACAGAAGTATTTTCTCAAAAAGATTTAACTTTTTTGGCATCTTTATTTGATTTAACCAATCAAACTACTAGTCCTCTTAAGATCAAGGATATTGAGTTAGATCAGTTACAGACCTCGAGTATTAATATTTTAACTAGCGAGGGTTGGTATTTAAAAATTAATTTTAATAGCAATATGCCGGAAATCTTAGAAATAATTCAGAAATTAAAAGAGGGGGAGTTAAAAAACAAAACCCAACTACTCAATTATATCGATTGTCGCTATTTGCCCAAGGTTTATTATAAATTTAAATAATGGTATACTAAATATATATGGATAATTCAGAAGTTAATTTAATTCAAGAGAGGTTTTTGATGAAAAAAGAGCAACTGGCTCGAGAGGGTTTACCTATTCCCGAGGATAAAGAATTAATGCACGAAACCATAGGAGAAAAAATAGAGGAATCTCTTAATAATTATCCTCCTGTTCCAGAACCTCAATTACCCATTAGTCCCGTAGTACCAATTACTCCGCCTCGTCCTTTAACCGAAGAGGAAGAAGCAGAACAAAAAGTAAATGATCTAGTAGAGATTGCTCTTCAACAAAGTATAGATAAAGCAGTAGTAATGGCTTTAAAAACCAGTAATGCTTATTTGATAGATAAATTGCACGACACTTTGGCAGATAAATATTACGAACAATTAAAAAGCCAAAAATTAATTTAATGTTTGCTCTTATCACAATTTTATTAATTATTTTAATAGCTACTGGAGCGATAATATTTTTTATTAGCAAAAAATTATTTCACTGGAGTATTCAAAATAGTTTAAATAATCAATTATTTTTAGTGACGGTACCACGAGAATTTTCTTCCGAAGAAGAGAGAAGGAAAGAAATTAAAGATTTTATTTTGCCCTTTGAACAATTAATTGAACAATTTAGCCATTATCATAAAAATGTCGTGTTAGAGCTAGTCAATGCTCATGGCTCAGAGGATATCTGTTTTTATTTAGCCATTAATAAAGGCGATAGTAATCTTTTGTTAAAAGTAATTTCTTCTTTATATCCTTCTGCTAAAATTGAAGCTAGCCAGGACTATACCATTTTTGCTCCTCATAGTTTAGTTTTAGGAGGCATTTTAAAATTAAAGCAGAATTTTGTTTTGCCTTTGAAGAATTTTTTAAGTACGAAAGAAGATTCTTTAGCCACTCTTCTTAATGCGTTTTCCAAGACTACCAAAGATGAAGGAATGGCTCTCCAAATTATTTTTCAAGCCGATTCAAATAAAAAAGATAAAATTTTATCCCAAGTAAGAAAAAATTTATTAGAAGGCAAATCTTTAAAAGAGGCTCTGGCTTCACCTGCTTTTTTAATTCAAAGCTCGCTAAAAAAACAATTACCTAAAGATGAAAAAAATAAATTAGAAGAACAAAAGCCTAAAGTCGTAGATGAATCTTTAGTTAAACTAGTAGAAGAAAAATCCCAATATCCTTTATATAGTGTTAATATTCGCTTTTTAGTATCTGCTCGTAACCAAGAAAGGGGAGAGGAATTATTTTCTCATTTAAAAGAATCTTTTAATTCTTTTTATAACCCTGTTGGGAATGATTTTATTATTAATACTATTAAAAGAGGAGGAAGTTTAAGACAATTAGTTTATGATTTTTCTTTTCGGCGCTTTAGAAATGATCAAAGCTGTTCTCTTAATAGCGTCGAATTAGCTACTTTATATCATTTGCCCCATCCTTTTATTGATAATGCTAGGGTGAAATGGCTCAAAGCGCGTTCTGCCCCTCCTCCTTTGAATTTACCTCAAGAAGGAATTATTTTGGGAATGAGTCTATTCGAAGGATTAGAAAAAGAGGTAAGAATAAAAAATGATGATCGAAGGCGTCACATTTATGCAGTAGGTCAAACTGGTACTGGTAAAACTACCCTTTTAAAATCTAGTTTTCTTCAAGATATAGCAGAGGGAAAAGGGGGAGCTTTTATTGATCCTCATGGGGATGCAGCTTTTGAAATTTTAGGGCTGATCCCTGAATCAAGAAAAGATGATGTGATTTATTTTAATCCCGGCGACCCCCAATATGCCATGGGGCTCAATATGCTCGATTGGGATAACCATTATACTTTTCAAAAAACTTTTGTCATTAATGAACTTTTGGAAATTGTTGATAAATTGTATGATTTGAAGCAAACAGGCGGACCTTTGTTTGAACAGTATTTTAGATACTCTCTTCATTTGTTGCTAGATGACAAAGCTCATATTTATACCTTAAGTGATATTGTGAGGGTTTTTAATGATGAAGATTTTAGAAACGAACTGCTCACTAACACTCCCGACCCGATGGTGAGAGCTTTTTGGGAAAAACAAGCTACTCAACTAAAAGGCGATTGGGCTTTGCCTCAAATGTCTGCTTATATTGTTTCTAAATTAACTCCCTTTTTAGCTAATGATTTGGTGAGGCCGATTGTGAATCAAAAAAAGACTACCCTTGATTTCCGTAAAATTATGGACGAGGGTAAAATTTTAATTATTAATTTGTCAAAAGGTGTTTTAGGTGATGTTAATAGTTATTTAATTGGTATGTTGGTGGTGGCGAAACTGACCATGGCGGCTTTTTCTCGCCAAGATATCGCAGAGGATGAAAGAAAAGATTTTTATCTTTATATTGATGAATTTCAAAATGTAACTACTGACTCTATTGCTACTATTTTTTCTGAGGCACGTAAATATCATCTGAATTTATTTGTCGGCCATCAATATTTAGCTCAATTAAAAGAACCTATTCTCAAGGCAGTTTTCGGCAACGTCGGTACTATTATTTCTTTTAGAGTTGGTAATGAAGATGCTGATATTTTAGGCAAATATTTTGCCCCAGTTTTTTCTGCTTCTGACGTTATGAATTTAGATAATTTCTATGCTTATATTAAGCTTCTTATTAATGGCCAAGTCGCCAGG
>JBMFSN010000029.1:0-5081 GCA_049967535.1 Minisyncoccia bacterium
GGTGTAAGTTTTATAATAGCAGAATCTACTTTTGGTTGGGGCCAGAAAGCAGATTTAGGAACGTAGGCAATTATTTCTGGCTTAGCAAAAAATTGAATCGATACTGCTAAAAGATTCATTTTTGGAGGCTGAGCAATAATTCTTTGGGCAACCTCTTTTTGAATCATTAAAACAATTATTTGGGGCTTTTTTTCTAATTCTAAAAGCAAACGAAGAAGATGAGAAGTAAGATAATAAGGAATATTGCCAACGACCTTGTATTCTGTATTCTGTATTTTGTATTTTGTATAAAAAGATTTATTTTTAAGAAAATCACGAATATCAGCTCCAATAATAGTTAAATTTTTATGATTTTTGAACTTTTCTTGGAGGAATTTTACCAGTTGGGGGTCTTTTTCTATGGCAAGAACTTTCGCTCCTACTTGAAGCAAGGTTTCAGTTAAAACTCCTTTACCTGGGCCGACTTCTAAAACTACATCCTTGCTGGAAATTCCTCCGGCTTTAATTATTTTGGATAAAAAAACTTTGTTTTTAAGAAAAACTTGGCCAAGCCATTTTTTGGGTTTAAGGGTTGGCTCCTCACTTGAAAAATACCGCACTTCGCGCGACTTAAAATGGGAATTTGTATTTTTCAAGTGAGGGGTTGACATAAAATTAAGGTTTGATAAAATAGAGGATAGAGTCGTAACAGGCTCTTTTTTAGTAGAAAAGAAGTAATATTCATAAAATAACATTTCTACAAAGGAAAAACAATTAAAAAACAGGCTTAAAGAGTCGATTTTAAAGGTTGAAAAGATTTTACCACTTAATTTATTAAAATTAGTCGGTTTTTTGTTAGTTAGTTCTTTTCTTTTGGGCAATTCTTATCTTTCAGCTAAATTAAATATCACTCAGCCTGGTGGTCAGGATTTAAGCCAGACTATCAAGGAAAATAGTTTATTGGATAATAATAGCACAGGTTTTAGTTTCTTTAGCCGTAATGCTTATGCCTATTCAGATAATATGGCAGTAGATGGTTCCATTTTAAGTTTAGACGAAAATCAAGGAGATACTTCTCAGGAAAATTTCTTTATGATAGTAGATGATAATAATTTAGTGGGCACTAATTCGCCTTTAGCTTTTTATTTACCAACTATAAAGCGTCACGGAGTTTTAACCTATCAGGTGCAAGCGGGTGATTCTGCGGGGAAAATTGCTGCCAATTTTGGGGTTAGTTTGAATACTATTTTATGGGCTAATAATTTAAAATCTGGTTCTTTAATTAAGCCGGGACAGGAATTAGCTATTTTGCCTATTTCTGGAGTCCGCCACATTGTTAAAGAAGGAGATACTATCTCTTCTTTAGCTAGTAAGTATAAGGCTCATCAAGATGAAATAATTGCCTTTAATAACTTAACAAAAGATGCAAAATTAATAGAAGGTCAGGAATTAATTATTCCTGATGGGCAACTCTCTTCTTCTATTTCTTCTTCTGGTAATTCAGCAGCTGTTCAGGCTGGTTTAAAGCCTATGACCATTGATATTTCTAGTTGGCCTAACTTAAAAGGATTCTTTAGTTTGCCTGTTTCTGGCGGTTATAATAAAGGTATTTTTCATTATTATAATGCTGTGGATTTTATTAATTCCTGTGGTACTCCTATTTACGCCTCAGCTGACGGGATTATTTTAGAAGCTAAAACTGGTTGGAATTTAGGTTACGGTAATTATATAAAGATTCAACATTATAATGGCACGATGACTGTTTATGGCCACTTAGGCAGTCTTTATGTCAAAGAGGGAGATAAAGTAACTCAAGGCCAAACTATTGGTACGATGAGCGATACCGGCAATGCTAATGGTTGTCATTTACATTTTGAAGTGAGAGGAGCTCAAAATCCTTTTGTTTTAAAAAAGTAAATTCGATTAAGTATCTAAATTAATAAATATTCCAGGAAAATTCAGTTTTATATTGCAAGGCTTCTGCTAAGTGAGAAATTTCAATATTTTCTTTTCCTTCTAAATCTGCGATTGTTCTCGAAATTTTTAAAATTCGATGATAAGCACGGGCAGAAAGGCTATATTTATCAATAGCCTTTTTTAATAACTGCTCTGCTGGGCTTGTTAAAACACAGAATTTTTCTATTTCCTTAATACCCATTTCGCTATTAGTAAAAATTGGGCTCAATTTTTGATTTCTTTCCTTAAAACGCTGAGTTTGAAAATCACGGCTGGCGATGACTTTTTGTTTAATTGTTTCTGATTCAAGGTTTTCTACTTTTTGAGTTATTTCTTCACTAGATAATCTGGGTACCTCAATAACAATATCAATTCTGTCCAAGAGAGGACCAGAAATTTTCTTACGATAACGAATAATATCACCAGGCTTACAAACGCACTCTTTTTCTGGGTCACCAAAATAACCACAAGGACAAGGGTTCATGGCCCCTAAAAAAATAAACTTAGCAGGAAAAACAACATGCGATTGAACACGAGAAACGGAAATACTACCTTCTTCTAAGGGTTGACGAAGACTTTCTAGCACATCTCTTTGGAATTCAGGTAGCTCATCTAAAAAGAGAACACCCCGGTGAGCTAAAGTGATTTCTCCTGGTTGAGGCCATGTGCCCCCACCAATAAGAGCAACTGAAGAAGCAGTATGATGAGGCGAGCGAAAAGGACGATTAATAATAAGAGGTTCATCGTGATTAAGCAAGCCACTTAAGCTGTAGATTTTTGTTACTTCTAAAGATTCTTTTAAAGTCATTGGTGGTAAAATGGAAAGGAAAGCTCTAGCTAATAAAGTTTTTCCCGAACCAGGCGGTCCTATCATCAAAACGTTATGACCGCCAGAAGCAGCAATCATCAATGCTCTTTTCGCTTTTTCTTGACTTTTAATTTGAGCAAAATCAAAAGAGTAATTTTTAAGAGAAGAATGAGAAAAGGAAGCTTTAGTGGGTGAAATATTTGTTTTTCCTTCTAAATAGCTAATTAAATCTTTTAGATTTTTTACTCCGATG
The DNA here is from genome assembly GCA_049967535.1 of Minisyncoccia bacterium. Classification (GTDB taxonomy): domain Bacteria; phylum Patescibacteriota; class Minisyncoccia; order UBA6257; family UBA6257; genus JBMFSN01. The sequence goes on from JBMFSN010000029.1 coordinate 2,997, forward strand.
ATTTTAAGATTAGTAGCTGCCATTGCTGCTTCCAAAGCATTATCTTGAGGAACAAAAAGATACTCATAGTTTTGTTTTTCCGCCCAAAGAGCCACAGCTAAAACTCCATTGACAGGGCGAATAGCTCCTTCTAAAGTTAATTCACCTAGAAAAAGTTTCTTTTCAAAAGGGAAAGGAATCATTTGTCCGGAAGCTAAAAGATAACCCAAAGCAATACCAATGTCATAATACGAACCATATTTTTTTACATCAGCGGGAGCTAAATTAACTGTTACTTTCTTGTTAGAACGTAAAGGAGACTGAGCGCCAATATTTTTAATAGCAGCTGAGACTCTTTGTTTAGCTTCTTTAATAGCAGGATCTGGCAATCCCACAATATTAAAAGCATGAAGACCTTCAGAAACATCGACTTCTATTTCAATGGGTAAAACTTCTAAACCAAAAAAAGCGGTGGAATATAGTTTTGATAACATATTTTTACCACCGCTTTTTCTTATTTTATTATTTTCGGGTTATTTACTTAAATTATTAGCGCAATTAAGACACAATTTGGCTGCTGGATTAGCTTTCAATCTTTCTAATTCAATGTCTTTGTGGCATTTTTCACATTTGCCATAACTATCATCATTTTTATTGATTTTTTCTAAAGCTTCTCCTACTTCTTTTAAACGTAATTCTAAAGCATGCTCTATAGCTAAAAGATTATCATAACTATCTATTTCACTGGCGTTTTCGTCAGAGGACGAAGGCCTAGAAGCAACGTCATATTCTGGAAACCGGGTATCATAATCATAAGGTATTTTCTTGTCTTTATCGGCAAATTTTAATAAGTCCTTCTCTAAAAGGACTTTTTCTGCTTCCAGTTTCTTTTTTAGTTCATTAAGGAGTTTCTTTTCCATATAAGTATCCCTAGTTTAAAAGGATTTTTGAAAAAAGTCAATCCCCACACCAAACGAGCTTATGTTATGGTGTGGGGGTTAACCCCTTCATTGACGCTTTAAAAAAATATTGCTATGATGAAAACAAAGCGGGTGTCGTATAGCGGTTATTATACGACCTTGCCAAGGTTGAGACGGCGGTTCGACTCCGCTCACCCGCTCTGATAAAAAAATCCGCCTTCTGGCGGATTTTTTATTTCTCCAAATTTCTATTGTATTTCTATGTATTTCTTGTTTTGTTTTCTTATTTTCTTTATCATTTTACTTTTTTATTTCTTCCGCTGCCTTTTTTGCTTCTTCAATCATTATCTTTTGTAAATCCCCTAAATAATTTTTTAAAAATTCTATTTTTTCTTCTTCCGTTCCTGAATCAAATACTTGAGCCATTTTGATTTTATTTTCTTCGGAAAGATTTTGGTAAGCCCTCATTAGGGCGCGTTCCAAAATGATATCAGATAATTCAGAAGCTATGCTTTTTAATTCATCTGGCAAAGAATTTAAAAAATTTTGATCCATAAAATTTTAAATTATTTTTTCTTTCCTCCGCCACCTCCTAAATCAATTCCAGTGGCTTTTTCTAATAGTTTAAATTCGCCTAAGAAAATGAGGATTAGAAGCATTATAAGAGAAAAACCCGCAATACCACTAATAGTGCTCCAGCCACCCATTTTGTTAAAAATTGATTCTTTACCTTTTTTTTCTTCTTTTTTAATAAATTCTCGAGCTTGTTTTACTGCTTCTGGAAGAGGTGGTTCTTTTCTCTTCATTTGAGAGATATTATTAGCAAATTCGCTTAATTTATTTTTGTTTTTTATTAATTCTATAAGAGATATTTTTTCTGGAGAACTTTTTGTTAGTTCTGCTAACTTTTTAGCATAATCATTTAATAATTCAATTTTGTCTTTGGGATCTAATTCTTTTTGGTTAATAACGACCTCGGCATTACTAATAATATCTGATATATTTTGTTTGTTATTTTTCTCTGGTCCACCATCGGCATCACCAGTGGTAAAATATTTGGAATTTTCAATAGACATAAAATAATTTAAGAATTTTCTAATTTTTCTATATTTCTATTTTTTAATTTTTCTATATCTCTTTCAAGAGCTGTTTTTTCATTTTCTAAAGATTTGATTATTTCATCATC
>JBMFSN010000030.1:0-4951 GCA_049967535.1 Minisyncoccia bacterium
CCAAATGATCCAGTATCAAAAGCCAAAGAGATCATGAAAAAGAGAGATTTCTCGCAGTTACCAATTATTGACAAGGATAATAAAATTGTTGGTATAATAACCGAAAAAAGTATATTGGATAATCCAAAAGCTGAATTTTGTAGTGAAGCAGCTGAGTTTAATTATACAATTGTAGAACCAGACACTGACTTAGAAAAGGCACATCAATTGATAAGGAATATACAAGTAATTCTTGTGGTTTCTAATGGGAAACTAGAAGGTTTATTAACAAAGAGTGATTTTTTGTAAAAATTTTAGTTTAAATATTGTATATTCTCTTCATATAGTAACTATGAGTGGATTTGACTTAACTATCTCATCTTTTATGATAAAATTGCAATTAAATAATTATTTTTTGAATATGTTATTGTAATGGTATTCAAGAAAATCCCTAGAGCTAGCCAAATCATAATTTAATTTGCTATTTTCCAATTTTTTTATTTCCTCCTTGAGCTCGTCGCTTTTTGTTCTTTTTAAATAATCGCTGATCAGTATATTACCGCTGCTGGCTATAGATATCAGCCCCTTGTCAAACATTGCATCATGCTGTTTGCACAGCAGCAATACATTGTTTAAATCTACTGCATTTTCAGGGAATTTATTCACTGGCTTTATATGAGAGACATTAAGCAGCTCTTTTATGTCAATCCCGCATATCATGCATTTATTGCCGTATTTTTCAAGTGTTTTTTCCCTTAGTCTCTGCTGGAAAGCCCTTATTTTAAGTATGCTTTCATTGAATAGCTTGCCGTTAAATACTGAATCTTCGTTTTTCTGTTTAAAATTCAATTCTATGCTTTCAAATATCTTGTTAACATCATTTCCATCTATATACCCCATTGTTTGCATTTTCTCCTTTTTTATAGTTTTAAGGGGCACAGGCCTGGGAAATTTTGTAATGTCTGATATAATCAAAAGCGAAATTTCAGAATCAGCGTTTAATTCCTTTCTGAAAGAGGATGAAAGCTTTGATAGAAATTCATTGAAGGAGCTTACTCCATTCTTCGGGCCGTATTCTAGCCAGGCTTCTTTTACGCTCAGTCTATCCTGTTTTATGAAGTTTCCTACTCCAACGATATTTTTTTTAATCTTAAAGAAGAAAGGCGATCCGCTTTGGATGTTTAGTTTGTTGTTTCTGCTGGTCCAGAAATCCACTTTGTCTAAAAGCTTGTTTTCAATTAAGAAATTAAACCATTCTTCATCTGTGCTGTATACCGTAGCTTTCATATCAATCGATTTTAAAGTTCATCGTATTTTTTATTTGATCCTTTTGCCTTGTCTACAGGATATTTTTTGTCGTTCTTTTCTAACTTTTTCTTGAGTTCTTCTGACAAATCAAAATTGTTCATTTGAGAAAATCTAAGGATAAAGTAAAAAACATCTGCCAATTCCTCTCCTATATCTACCCTTTTTGTACCTTTCAGCATCTGTTTTATCTCTTCTTTATTTTTAAATCTAAATATGTCTAGAAGCTCGTTTGCTTCTGTCGATATCCCGATAGCCAAGTCTTTGGGATTATGGTACTTGTCCCAGTCTCTTTCTTCACAGAAATTTTTTACTAAGTTTTTAAGTTCTTTTATTGTAGTGTTTTCGTCGTTTTTATCCGCATTTTGCATAATATATATTTTGATTTTTAAGATATATAATCATTTAATAAGCACTCTGTTGCAGCATATCTGCATTTTTAATCCAAACAATTACTCTCACCTAAGTACATGTCCGGGTACTCCTTGAATAACTCCACTTTTTCTTTCATGAATTTTATGTTCTCATTTATTTTTTCATACTTTATATTTCTAGTGATAAATTCTACATATCTCTTCATTTTAACATCATAGCCCTTATTTTTAAGATAGCTTATAATCGACAGTTCATTTACTATGAATTTGGCAACCCGCATAGGTAAGATAATATAGCTTCTTTGTATACAGTTTTGTAAGTATTTGATTTACTCAAAAAAAAGATAAAGTATTAGCACTTTGGCACCCACTAAGTATGTAAAACGCTTGTAATAACCATTTAACGTCAAGTTATCTGGGATTATTCTTACTATATTTACATTTGGGATATCTAACTCATTTGTAGACCGTATTGTCAGGGCATTGTCAGTATCTGTCATAGAATAAAAATGTCGTTTTTATGTTTAAAGTCTTATTTTTTCCAGTTCTTTTCTACCCTTCTCTGTTATTATCCATTTATTCCTTTCTAAGGCAGTTATAAAACCTTCATTTTTAAGTCCGGTTACTGTCCACCCTAAATGTGCATCATAACGTGTACTACCGCTAGAAACTTTTTCAAATGCGGACTCTTTAAACTTATCTTTTAATTCATTAAAAGCTAAATCTACAAGTTCTTTTCTTGTAAGAGGTTTTTCATTATTTCTTAGAATTTTAAGCATAGTCAATCTAATTTCATCTTCTTTTGGAAGCGCTCCAGTGATTCTTTTATAAGGATTCGTTTTATTATTTTTCATTATATCAGTATTATTTTTCTGATTTACTATATTATAATAATATTTAATAATATCTTTTATAATTCTCTCTGTTCCTGGATCTCTCTTGATGATTTTTTCCTCTCTTTTGTTGCCAGGAGGCAATGGTTTACTTAATGAAATTAACAGGCTTTCTAGTTCATCAATGTACTCTTCTGATATTAATATGGCGAAGGAAAAATAGTCCCAATTTTTCGCATGTTTATCATTTAAATGCTGCTTCAGTCTACTAAGTAAATTCTTTGCCTTTCCAATATAATAGACACTACTATCTTCTTTATACAATACATATACACCAGGTTTCTTATTTAGAATTTGACCCATTCTTACCTTAGTGAAATCGTTTGTTAAAGTTTCTTTCTTTAATCTTTCATAGAAACCACTCACAAGCTTTATTTTTTGGTTTTCTTGATTTTTGATTGATTTTACAACTTTCTGACGTGTATTCTTGACATCTAACGGCCTATGAATTGGATTTTCATTAGCTTTAAAAATCTCTTTTTCTATACTTTCGCCTAGAGAATATTGAAATTTTATTGGAGATCCTCTAAAAAAAGCTGGTGGAAATTTTATAGAATTACTTTGTAAATAATCTAAGGGAACTGCAGTTTCTGGTTCTAATCTAACCAAAATATTTACTTTAAATCGAATTGCAAAATCATCTTCTTTCCATATAGGAGATTTATCCTCATAATAAGTACTGGTGACCTCTAAGATTCCAATAAATCTTTTTATATGGGCTAGATAACATATGAATCTATCGCCAATTTGTATCTTTTTACATATTCCTCTTCGTCTTTCTCTAAAACCAGTTACAAATTTACCATTGTTTTCTCCGTATTCTAGAAACTCTTTCCAAGTTTCTAATGTAAAAAGGTCTAACCAATAATCCATATAAAATATACTTAATATTTTGTTCTTTTTAAACTTTTTAGAAAATAATCTCATCGATTAAATTCTTTAATCAACGCTGGGATACCATTTTGGGGGTAATTTTATCCCTTTAGTTATCGTTATCCAGTTGTATTCATCCAAGTATTTTGCAAGCGATTTACCTTGAGTTTTCATGAAAATAGTTTGGTAAGATTGATCACCATATTGTTGTTCATATAATTTCACTAAATTATCTGATAAGTTCTTAGGAATAGAAGTATTTTGACTCAAGATTTCCTTTGTTTCTTTTTGCATTCTATCAATAAAAGATAGATATGCATAACCATCAATTTTATTTGTATCTAAGAAATGCTTGATTATTTCTTTATCCCATTGTACGAACATATTTGGACAAAGCAACCCAAGTATTTTTGCAGTTCCAGTAGGACCAATATTTTTAACTTTATTTATACTATCAAAAATTTCTTTTATATTATCCGCCATTTCACTATTGATATTCGTGCTTTCTAATTTCTGTTTCTGTAATTTACTTAAGTTTTCTAGTATCGGAAAAATTGCTTCTTGCAAATTTTTTGAAGTGGTTTTCTTAGTTCGTGTCTTCCATTTATTTAGAAAAGTGATTATAATATCACAGATATTTTTAGCATTCTTATTCCACGCATTAGTTAAGTCATTATATAATCCTAATTTTTGAAGGTTAATTATTGTATCAATATATCCATGTTTATCTCCATCACCGCCAATATAGTAGTAAATATAAACTGCCCATTCTAACTCTTGTGAACTCACCATCGAATAACTTAATTACCACAAAAATTTAAACTTTTAATAACTAAAAATATTAAAGTGGATAAAAGCTATCTTCCTTTTACGGTTTTAATAAAAAGCAACATTGAAAATGGATTAAAACAAGATTCTTTAGCCGAGGTTTTCCAGCTTAGATCTGTTCTGTATATTTAAGAAGAATAAAGAGTGAAGTGATTGGAAATATCGATGAAACAAAGAGAAACGAAATAAAACAGATTATTAAGACTATGTTGGATTTATAGTCTATATAATGTTTAAATTATAATTTAACATTTTTAAATGAAGAAGTATTGTTAATACTTATGGCTTTGTTTAGAAAAGAAGGAAATAGGCTGATTCGATTAAAAAACAAGGTTATTGATTTAGAACGGGATATACAAAGATTAACTGAAGACAATCTTCAAGAGATTTTTGGATTAAAATTTGTAGCGACTGAATTTTCGGTTCAGAATTTTAGATTTGATACCGTAGCTTTTGATGAAAGTACAAAAGCTTTTGTTATAATTGAATATAAAAAAGATAAAAATATAAGTGTAGTAGATCAGGCGCTTGCTTATTTATCAACAATGCTTAATAACAAAGCAGAATTCTTACTTTTATATCATAAAAAATTTAATAAGGAAATAGAAAAAGAGGGAGTAGAATGGTCTCAATCAAGGATTATACTAATAGCAGATTCATTTACAAAATACCAGGAAAATGCAATTAGATTTAAGGATC
>JBMFSN010000031.1:0-3917 GCA_049967535.1 Minisyncoccia bacterium
CTTTTATCTTTTTTTCAGGTTTCTCTTTTTGGATTTATGGATTAAATTTGGTAAAATGATAGAGAGAGTTTGAAAGGTTTTAATCCCCGCAGCTAATTTCTACCTTTTAAAGATATGAGCTTAGAACAAATACCAAACAATAACCTCAATAATATCTCCCCCCAAGAAGAATTTTTACGATCAAAAGAAGATATAGAAAAAACAGATTTTGATCTAATAAAATTACGCCATTTAACATCGTTACTGGCTGAAAAACAAAAACAAGAAAACCCTGAGTTACCTATAGACACTGAAACTGCTCGTCTTAATATGGACGATTACGTAGAAAATAAAGTTTTTAGTAAAGAAGAGGTAGAAGGGATAAAAGAAACTGTTAAAGAGCTAGAAGCTAAATTTCTTGATAAAATAGACTCAAGCAATATTCATGAAAAAATACAACAAGAAATTAATGGAGAGAAAGTTGAGCTTTTGACCGCTATTGTTTTATATAAATTTTTAAAGGATAAATTTATTATTACTCGTTCTTCTCGTTATGATGATATAGATAATAGTACTGACACTATCATTTTTAATAAAGCAACCGGTCAGATAGTTTGTACCCTGGATGAAAGTGGTGTTCTTATTGGTCAATATGCCGATAGAAAAAAACTAAAAATTTTAGAAAAAAACGAGAAGGGGGGCACCCGTTTAAAATATGGATTGATTCTTACTAAAGATTCAGAAGGGACACCTCATATTCAAGGAGGTTCGGTTGCCAATATTCCCATTTTTGACATCTTGATGGACTCCAATGAAGTAAATAAACATTTATTAGAGGTACAAAATAATTTAGATCATGTTTCGAATTTCGAACACACTCTTTTTAGGTATTTTGCTCAAAGCATTGATTTTCAGGCAAAACAAATGCAAGATCCAGAATTAAAGATTCCTTCTAATATAAAACAATTAGCTCAAGAATTTAGATCAGAAATAGAAAGGCTTTTTCCTAACATTTTATATCATGATGATATTATTGAGCAAAGAAAGAAGGGCATATTGAAACCAGAATTTTATACCAATTCAATAAAGATTTCTAAACCCGAAGAACGCGACGCTTTTAGAGAAAAATTAAAATAAAAATTATGATTTTATCGGATCGTGATATTAAAAAAGTAATTAAAGAAGGGAAATTAATCTTTAAACCACCCCTCTCTTTAGATCAAATTGGTCCAGCCTCGATTGATTTAAAATTAGGACCGATTTTTAAATCTTTTAATATTATTGAACATTATCTTTTAGATACCAAAGAAGGTTTGCCTAACGAGGAATTTATTATTACCAAAAAATTAAAAAAAGATGAACCTTTTATCCTACACCCTAATAATTTTGTTTTGGCTTCTACTAAAGAATATGTCATAGTGCCAGATAATATGATTTTAAGAGTAGAAGGGAAAAGTACCTTGGCTCGCATGGGAATTTTAGTTCACACTGCTGGATTTGTCGATCCCGGATTTGAGGGAACATTAACGCTGGAAATTTCTAATCAATCTAATTTACCCGTGGCTTTATATCCTGAGATGTATATTTGTCAAATTGCTGTGGAATATTTGTCATCACCGGCAGAAATTCCTTATAATAAACGTAAGAAATCATTATATTCCAAATCTATCGGCCCTATGCCTGCTCAAACCAAAAATTTATTTGAGAAATAAAAAATAAAATTCATTATATTTGTAAAATTATGGGGCTTTTTTATTTATTTGATTGATTCTTATTGATTGTTATGTTATAATCACAAAAGAATTGCTAAGACCGTTATTTATTGTAAGATGGTCAAAAGGCCATCTTTTCTTTTTAATCATTTATGGAGAATAAGAATTTAAGAAATGTGGCTATTATCGCCCATGTTGATCATGGTAAAACTACTTTAGTAGATGGTCTTTTAAAGCAGACCCATACTTTCCGGGATAATCAAGCAGAAATGCAGGAGACTTTAATTTTGGATAGTAATGATTTAGAGCGGGAAAAGGGAATTACTATTTTAGCTAAAAATACTGCTATTAATTATCAAGGAGTAAAAATTAATATTGTTGATACTCCTGGCCATGCCGATTTTTCCGGAGAAGTGGAAAGAGTAATTAATATGGTCGAAGGAGCCATTTTATTAGTAGATGCTGCTGAAGGTCCACTACCTCAAACTAAATTTGTTTTGCGGACAGCTTTTAAAAATAATTTAAAAATTATTTTAGTAATTAATAAAATAGACCGTCATGATGCTATCCCGGAAGAAACTTTGAAACAAACAGAGAATTTATTTTTAGAATTAGCCCAAAGTGATAACCAACTTAATTTTCCTATTATTTATACCATTGGGAGAGAAGGTAAGGCTTATAATCATTTACCTAGCGCCACAGAACTTAATAAACCTGCTGATTTAACTCCTTTATTAGATGCTATTATCAAATATATCCCCCCTCCTATGATCGATCCTGACCAACCTTTTAAAATGATAGTCAATGCCTTAGACTTTGATTCTTATAAAGGGAAATATGCCATTGGTAAAATATTCCATGGTAAAATTAATAAAGGGGATTTGGTTAATATTTTAAACAGTAATGGAAAAGTTGGCTCTGGTAAAGTAGAAAATGTTTTTGTAAGTGAAGGATTGAAAAGAGTGGAAGTTAGCTCTGCTCTTTCTGGTGATATCGTAGCTTTAACTGGGGTTAGTGATGTTAAAATTGGTGATACTTTAGCCAACCCAACAGTAGAACAAGCTTTGCCCTCTATTGAAATTGGACGGCCTACTTTGAAAGTAGTTTTAGGTATTAATACTAGCCCTTTTGCCGGTAAAGAAGGAAAATTTTTTACGGCCATGCAAATTAGCGATCGTTTAACAAAAGAAAAAGAAACTACTGTGGGTTTGGAAATAGAGACTAATGACAATGGCAGGGGATTTACAGTAGCTGGTCGAGGAGAACTTCATTTAGCGATTTTTATAGAAACTTTAAGACGAGAGGGGTTTGAGTTAGAAATTTCTAAACCAGAAGTAATCTATAAAACTGTTGATGGCAAAATTTATGAACCATTTGAAGAAGTAGTGGTAGAAGTGAGCTCAGAATACATCGGTTTTATTAACCAAGAGATGACCAAACGCCGGGCAGAACTTATTGATATGAAAACAGAAACTAATGGTTTAACAAGATTTCTTTACCATATTCCTAGTAGAACTTTTTTAGGTTTTAGAAATGAAGTGTTTTTAGCTTCTAAAGGAACAGCTATTATTGCTAGCCAATTTTTAGATTATTTTCCTAAGATAGAAATGCCGGTTAATTTACGCTCAGGTGTTTTAATTGCCAGCGAAACAGGTCGGGCTAATTCTTATGGTTTAAATATTGCCCAAAAACATGGCCCTTTATTTATTAGTCCTGCTGAACAAGTTTATGAAGGAATGATTGTGGGCATTAATAATCGCGGTAAAGATTTAGAAATTAATGTTTGCAAAGCTAAGCAATTAACCAATATGCATACTGAGCATTCTGACGAAGCTATTATCTTAACTCCTCCCACTCGTTTAACTTTGGAGCAGGCTTTAGATTTTATTAATGATGATGAATTATTAGAAATTACCCCCTTGAACATTCGTTTAAGAAAGAAAAATCTATCAAAAGCTTCAAGAGCCAAAGAACAGAGGAGTCTTCGTCATGATTAACATGGGAAGATATTGATTTGCAACTTAAAAAAAGTTATAATAAAATTATATTTATTCCGCGGTAGCTCAGCGGTAGAGCGGCTGCCTGTTAAGCAGTTGGTCGCAGGTTCGAATCCTGCCCGCGGAGCCATACTTGACTAATGATTTCGTCTATAGTATAATAAAAATGCTCTATTAAAGAGTATTTTTTGTTCTTTGAAAACTTGTTCAGTATTTTTCAGATAGAAAG
>JBMFSN010000032.1:0-3796 GCA_049967535.1 Minisyncoccia bacterium
CTGGCATATCAGAGAATAACGATGTTAAAGAAAAATACAACGAAAAAACAGCAGGAGGCTTCTTCAAATATCACATTTTAGAACAATATGAAGATTCCTTAGAAAACATTGAGTTTGAAGGACAGCAGAAAAATCTTTATGATTTACCAGATTACTTTGTCAAGTACATGCTTGAATGGGAGACTAAGGATAGCAAAACATTCCTTAATATCAATGAGATGAAAGATCCGTTTAATTACAAACTAAAAATCATTGAAAACTACCAGCAGAAAATAGTTAATGTAGATTTAATCGAGACATTTAACTATTTAATTGGTTTGGATGTTATTCGCTACAAAGTTTTTGAAGATAATGGAAGGAAATATGTATTTGTATTTGGAGAAAAAGAAGGGAAAAGAATTGCTATTGTATGGAGAAGTATAGAAGGTATTGAATTAGAAAAGGATAAAGAAACCATAGAAGAGCAAATAAAGGAATTTAGTCCTGATGAGATTTACATTAATGGCGATGCAATAGTTAGAAACTTTAAGCCTATAGAACCACTGTTTAAGTCCTTGATGCTTGGAGAGGCGGAATAAAATGGAACTTGAAAGACACTTAGTTTTGAATAAATACTTTCTCAAGATATTTGACCTTAAAGATTTTAATGAATTAAGAGAAAAATTGAAAGACACAGATGAAGGTTACGATAGCGCTGGAAGAAGTTATTTTGTTGATGTCTTAATTGGTTTTAAACCTGAGTTAGAAAACATGCTTTTAAGATATGATGAAGCAATAAAGAAGTATGTGGAAAAATTAAGGAACAATAGGAAGCAACCTAACTTTAATCTTAAGTACTTTCAATATTTGGCAATTTTATTTACAGAAATGTTCTTAGACAAATATTATAATGATAAACAACGATTCTTAAACGAATTAAATGGATTCTTAGAAGAGTTTAACAATGAAAATAGAACCGAAATAGCATCTTTTACAGAAGAAGATCTTAAAAAACTTGCCTTTTGGATGGCAACTGGAAGCGGCAAAACTTTAATTATGCATACAAATTACTGGCAGATTTTAAAATATTCAAAAAATAATTGGGATAATATAATCTTGATTACACCTAACGAAGGTTTATCTAAACAGCATTGTGATGAATTAAAGTTAAGCGGCATTTCTTGTAGGTTATATGATGGGAATATTGATAACCTAAAAACAAAAAATGGAGAAGTTCTTGTTATAGATATTTACAAGTTAACAAAAGGAAAAGAAGGAGGAGGTGTAAGTGTAGATGTTTCTTATTTTGACGGTAGAAACCTAGTTTTTATTGATGAAGGCCATAAAGGGCAGAAATCAGAAGAACAAAAATGGAAAAATTTAAGGGAAGAAATAGGTAAAAATGGATTTTTGTTTGAATACTCTGCTACCTTTGGACAAGTAATAGGGGAAGATAAAGATTTACTCGAAGAATATGCAAAGGCCATAATTTTTGACTACTCTTACAAATATTTTTATACAGATGGTTATGGAAAGGATTTCTATGTTTATAATATAAGAGAGGATGCTTACTCGAAAACACAGAGAGATTTATTGCTCATAGCTGGTTTACTATCCTTTTTCGAGCAATTGGAAATATTCGAGAAGTATAAAGAAGAATTGAGAAAATATAATATTGAAAAACCTCTATGGGTTTTTGTTGGCAGTAAAGTTACAAGCAATGGAATTGAATCTGATGTAGTAAAAGTAGTCCAATTTTTAGCTAAAATGATAAATGATGAAGAATATCTAAAAGAAAATATTAAAAAAATAATTGAGGGTAAATCTGGACTTATTAATAGCGAAGGAAATGATATTTTAAAAGGGAAATTTGAATTTATAAGAAATTATAATATCAATATACTTTTAGAGAAGATATATCAAAAAGTATTTGGTGGAAAAGGAAAATTGGAGCTCTATGAAATAAAAAATGCAGATGGTGAAATAGGCCTTAAAGCTTCTACAGCAGAGAAGTATTTTGGGGTTATTAATATAGGAGATGTAAATAAACTAAAAAAATTGATTTCAGAATCAAACATTGAGGTTAAAGAAGACTATTTCAACAAATCCTTATTTTTTGGAATCAATGAAGATGATTCTTATATAAACATATTAATTGGATCAAAAAAATTTATTGAAGGTTGGAACTCTTGGAGAGTTTCAAACATGGGTCTAATCAATATGGGAAAAGGAGAAGGGCCACAAATTATACAGCTTTTTGGGAGGGGTATAAGACTTAAAGGGAATAACTACTCGCTAAAAAGAGAGGAAAATCCTGATTATAAATTGAGGGCATTACAGACACTTTTCATATTCGGGTTAGACGCAGATTATATAAATGCATTCCTGACAGCAATAAGGAAAGAAGAGGTTGATTATGAAGAGGTAATAATACCTATTAAGTTTAATAAACCTGAAAATTGGAATGGGAAGATTTATACAATAAAAACAAAGGATAATTTTGATTTTCTTAATGATCCCATAAAACTTACGATCGATGAGAAAATCTTAAGTAGTATTAATGTTGATCTAAGACCACAAGTTACTACAGCACATGGATTAGAAGTAGAAATTGCCGAGGCGGAAATTGATAAACCAATAACAATCCCAAATGATTATTATGGACTTATTGATTGGCAATATATATATTCCGAAATCATGAATTATAAAGTTGCAAAAAGTATGTATAATTTAATTTTAGATATTAATACAATAAAAGAAGTAATAAAATCAAATGAATATAAAATATTCTTAAATGAATCAGATGGAATAGGTGTTGAAAATAAAAACGAAAAACTTATTTTGAAAATAAAATCAGTCGAAGGTATTAAGAAATTTCACAATTTTATTATAACGATCTTGGATAATTATATTCAAAAATTTTACAAGAAAGAAGAAAAGAAAAGAATGATGAATTATTTAGAAGCAGTGCCACTAACGATAAATGACAATCTTTCCATGTATCCTGAAAATAAAGAAGTTATAATTAAAATTCCTAAAAATTTGGTAAATGAGATTGATGAAATTAAGAAACAGCTTAGTGAATATAATCCGGAAAATGATAAATTACCAGAAACTTGGAAAGATTGGAATTCATTTATTGTTCATTTTGATAATCATTTATACACCCCACTAATAATCTGGAAGAAAAATAAAGAGGAAATCAAATCAGTACCTGTTAAATTAAACGAAGGAGAAACTAATTTTATAAAAGATTTTAAGAGCTTCTTGAATAATAGCGGTAATGTGTTTGAAAATACTGACATATTCCTGCTTAGAAATCTTTCAAGAAGAGGTGTAGGATTCTTTATTAGCTCAGGGTTTTATCCAGATTTTATCATTTGGATTGAGAAAGAAAATAAGCAATATATGATCTTTATAGACCCAAAAGGAATTAGAAATCTTGGAAATTTCAATGATGATAAAATTCAATTATGTGTTTCTTATATTAAAGAAATAGAGAAAAAGATTAATGACGAATTAAAAATGGAAGGGGAAAAAGTTAATTTACAATTGGATGCATTTATTCTATCTATATCTTCCTACAATGACATAAAGGATATATTTGATAATGGTAAACACAGTAAGGAAGAATTTGAAAAGTATAATATATTCTTTCAAGAAGACGAAAATTATATTAAAAAAATATTAGAAAAATTAAAAAGCTAGATATAAAAAAGGGCAGGCTGAAGTCTTCGTACGGGCTGGTATGCAACGTGGTTAAAAAATTGAACGAGATCGTATTCGCATACTGTTGCGGATTGCAGCAGTCTATGAG
>JBMFSN010000033.1:0-3789 GCA_049967535.1 Minisyncoccia bacterium
AACTTATAAATTTTACACGCAAAATACAAATACCACTTTTGAAATAATAAAATTGGAGTTCGCCCCCTCCTTTTTTTATAAAATAAAGAGACAATTAATGTGTGTTCATTAAAATATAGATAATCATGAATATGATTACAATTATTACACCAATTAATGATAATTTTGCTCTTCTATCATATTTCTTGTAATCTTTATATGACACCATAATTTTATCATCTCTTTAAAGTTTATAAACCTTTCTTTTTTTCTCCCCCATATGCAAAGAATCTGACATACTCTCCTCGCTGAAGCTCGGAGGTTCTGGGGTCTCCGTCGTTCTCGGAGTTGCCCCTCTGGGGTATCAGTGCTCCCCTCGCGTGCATCCCTGTCTGACCTGCGTTCCGCCCGCCGACTTTTTATTATAAGTTTTTGCGAATTCATAGTTTCTCCCTTTTCAGGGTTTAATTATCTTTTCAACGAGAATATCAATCTTTTTTTCTATTTTTTCTATTTTTGAGATATCATTCACCTTATTAACTAAATCATGTGCTTTTCTTGAAAGGCTCGATATTTCTCTATGAATTTTGTTATTTGAGTCGTACTTAGGTATTGGTAAGTTTTTTACCATAGAAATTGAAATACCCCATTTACTTTTTGTGGATCTACGAGAAAACAATTTTCTTACTATATTAGAATTTAAAATACCACAAACATAATGTGCTTCATCTATCGAGTCAAAAGAAATATAACCTATTGTATTATCAGGAATTATTACCTTTTCTCCTATATATTGGTCTTTTATTTTGGTAGCTACAGCAAATGCAGGCAGATAACCAATTGAAGACCAAACCACTTTAAATGGTTTGAATGTATAATCTCCTATTCCAAATAAGGAATAAAACGGTTTATCACTTCCTTTAAACCATCTTGAGGCTCTCTTTAAGAGATCTTTTTTGAAAGAAAAAAGATAGTTGTAGGTTTTTGGATAATTAACTCTTAATTCGGATTCGTTATTTAAGCCATGTTTTTTATGAGGTATGATTACATAATAATATCCTTTGATTTGCCATTTTTTAACATGTCTTGGTTTGATAACTGGATATACCAAATCCGTTTCAATTTTTGTTTTCACGTTTCTAACTTTCGTCTTCCCTATTTGCATATTCTCAATTAATAGCAAATTATTGCTTGTTTTGCCTAAAATCTTAATAAAAAATACGCTATTAAGATCATTCACAACCCCATGTCTTACCTCATAAGGATTGTGGGTTTGTTTAGCTTTGGATGGTTTTTGTCCTTTCTTCACCAAAATCCATACATCAGTAGAATCGCCTGAACTCGGATCAGGATAAGCATCATACTCTTTGATAACTGTAATATTCTTCACTTCTTCTAGAGTCAGAAAATCATCTACTTTTTCTCCTTTTTTAAGATTCCATATAAGATATGGTACCGGATAGCTTGTTTCTTTGCCTTTTTCTAACACGGCAATGGAAGTTTCTGAACCTGAATATTTAAAGGGTTTTAATATAAGTAAATCATGAACCTTTATGACTTTGACTGGAACCGTTGTTTTTTTCTTTTCGATACAGAATTTTCTAAATTCTTTACCTGCTATGCTTTTATAAAGTGTTTGTTTTAAAACAAAAGCTAACCTTCCTCCGATTTTAAGATATTTATCCATGCACACGTAGGTAAACACAATGGAGATATCATCATGAGCAAAACCCATACCAGCAAGCATACCTTTGTAGGAATATAATTTATAGATTTTCAGGTAAAGTACACCCAATTTCCTTTTGTAGTCTTCTGATAGAAATTCCCATTTTATCCAAGGAGGATTACCTATTACAAAATCAAAATCCGAAAATAAGAGGGGCGCAAATGAGTTCTGAATTATTTTTACCCAAACTTTGTTCTTGTTATTTTTGTGGAGATTATAAATGGACTTGTAGAAAGTCAAAATAATTTTTCTGTCTTTTTTACTTAATTCTATACTCTTATCAAGAAGTTTTATAAAATCATTTGGTGGATACTCATTTTCGATACATTCTTCTACTATGCTAAGTATTTCAGATAATTGATTTTTATCAACTACCTCTTTAGGAATTTTGAATATTCCCTCTACTGTAGATACATTATAAACATTTTCTTTTAATTTTCCTTTACCTTCTGTTGTTGGAGTTAAAATGGAATCAGCAAGATATACTGGAAGAGTAATAAATTCGTTTTTTCTATCAACTATTAAATCACTAATAGCCAATAGATAGTTTGTTCTGGCTGTCAGCACGGCAACAGGATTAACATCGAAACCTACGACATTAATGAGAATATATTCCAAAAGCTGAGACTTATCGATTTTTTCCAGATTTCTTTTTTTTATATTATTAATAAACTCAACTAAAAAAGTTCCTGAACCGCATCCGGGATCTAATACTTTATATTTTAAACTGCCATCATAACCTGCCTCCTCAATAGCCAATTGTGCTAACCAATGTGGAGTGTAGTATTCACCCAAATCGTGTCTTATTCTTTTGGGAACTATTTCTTGGTAAAGATTCCTTAATAAATCTCTTGAATTGTGATTATGATCTATAAGACTTTGCGGGTTATATTCATTTATCTTAGCTAAAATCTTCTCTATATTTTCTTTTATTTCTTCATCCCAACAATCTAAATACCATGAGAAGAAACCCCCCTCTATATAATTTTCAATGCCCAGAAACTCTTTGAAAAATTTACCCTCTTCTATTATTTTAAGACTTTCTCTGAGGTTTGATTCTTTCATTAGATATCTAGAGGGAGAATCAAACGGCAATTTGAGGCTAATACAAATAATTTCGCTAGCAATAAGTTTTATTATAAAAGCGTAATAAGTATAAATTACAAATAAAAATCTATCTGCATATAATTCTCCCTTTGTCTTTAATATTTTTTCTGAAATTTCTTTGAAATCATAGATTATTTTATCCTCGTTAAGAACTCCACCATAGATATATCTAAAGGTCTTATCCCATTCATCGAATAACATCTTTATTCTTTGATTTGTCTTCAGATTTTCATTTAATCTTTTATACAAAATAGTTATAAAATCTCGAGCTATAGGTGCCTCGATTGAAAAATCGTTTTTAAGAGATTGTGCCGTAATTGTCTTTTTAAATAGTCCTGAAAGAAGAACTAACCAATCATATAAAGCATATACATCAAATTTTCTGATGGTATGCGTCCAAGTGTCTTTATCAGGGTCATAATTTATGAATACAATCTGTTTTCCATCAAATATTATCGCTACAAAATTTTTTCTAACTATTTTGGGTAGCCTGTTTAAATAATCCTCTTTAACTTTTTTTAATGCTTCTTTTAGATTTGTCTCTTTTGATAGGTAGTTATATTGCTTAAACTCTATAACCAATGAACCATAGAGAGCATCTACTCTACCATTGATCTTTAATGTTCCAATTTTACTCACTTCATAGTCTATAAAACCTGAAAAATCTATTTCATGTTCTTTAAAGAAATTGCTTAAAACAGTTAGAACCTCTATTTTGAGTTTTTCTTCATTTGAAAACTTGGTTTTTTCTATCACTTCATTTAAGGCTTCAAAAAGATCATTTATTTTATTCTGTATTTCTTTTAAGTTTAGGATAGCCATAATATCTACCTCTTTTTGTATTCCCTTCTTCTTTTTCAAATAATTAAATAGTTAAATTGTTAATAAAATTTATCTTTATTCGGGGATACTGTGAAGGAAGCCCGTGCATCTCCTTCATAACTGTCGGAGTTTTACTGCTTCTCTCAAACTCCTAA
>JBMFSN010000034.1:0-3745 GCA_049967535.1 Minisyncoccia bacterium
CAGATGAAATAACGGGTATTCCTCTTTGATTTGCTTCAGCTAATACCATTCCGAACCCTTCAAATCTTGATGTCAAAAGCAAAGCAGTTACTCCTTCATTCAAGTTTTCATAAGGATCTTTTTTGAATCCTCTCCATTCTATTCTTTGAGATATTCCTAAATCATTCGAAAGAGATTTTAATTTTTCTTCATCAGGACCGGTTCCGACTATTATCAATTTCCAATCTTTTTTAATCATAGATAACCCTTTAAACATGAAAGAAAGATTTTTTTGGGGATCAAATAACCGTCCTACATAAAGAAATATCGTGGTATGTGATTTTTGAATCAATGGACCATTGTAAGAATCTAAAGGATTGAATACAGTGTAAACTTTAGCCTTGTGATCTATTTTCAAAATTTGTTCTTTTATACCAGATGATATGGCGAAATGAGCATCTGCAAACTTAAAATTTCTTTTCATGACGACATACTTCACCAGAGAACGTATTTTTTCTTTTGGAAATAAACTCCCATGATACCAGCCAACAATTTTTGCACTAATTCCAGTTTTTTTAATTGCTTTTTTCAACATTTTAGGAAAAAATGGAGAAGTTACTATTATTACATCGGGTATAAACTCTTTTTCAAAAAATTTTTTAATTATCTTATATTCTTTTGGATATGGAATTCCTTGAATATTTTCAATTTTGATTGAAAAAGTTTTATCTTTATTAGATTTAAAGGGTTCTACCCATTCAGATTTATCTTTAAGAAGTTCTTTTTCTGTATTAACAATGGGTGTGACTAAAAATCTCATATCATTCCCATTTGATATCAAGTATTTTGATATAGTGTTTAAAACTCTTTCTCCTCCTCCTTGAGTCCCCAAGAAACCTGTGAAAATAAAAAGAATTTTCAATTCTTTGTTCTCCTCTCTTTGAATGTGAAATTTAATTGGTGATTTTCTTGTACAATATCACGAGAAATAAAAAGAATTTTGGATACTAAATTTATAAACCACCCAATCAACACAAAAGCGACGAACCATTCAATTGAACCACTAATTAAGTTTCCGTCACTTTCAAATATGGCCGCGACAAGATATACATTGAAGATATTTATTTTATTAAATTTCCATAACCATTTATCAAATAAAGAAGTCATAGATCCAATTATAAAACCAAATACTGGAAGTAATGAAGCACCAAAATTCATTATAACCTCTTGAGGTGTAGATACATTGAATCCAAAATTAGAAAGCCAATAAAAATTCCCCCAATAAAATGCGTTTAAACGATCCACAGCTAACAGCAAATTATATTGATGTCGTATAGAAGGAGTTAGAAAGGTAAACGGTAAATTTAAAAAAGTAGATCCAAACAACAATCCTTTTTCTTTTATGTATTCCATAGCCACTGGCCAAACATCTGCAGAATCAAAATTAGCACCTGTGAAAAAAGATAAAATCGAATTTATAGGCGAATTAAAACTTTGTATATCTACTGAACCACTTAAAAGTAAAGCTAAAGGCCGCAAAAAAGTTCCTAACAATATTCCCAAGAAAACGAATAAAATTAGCCATCTGTATTTCAACCTTTTTAATTTCTCGTAAAAAAACAATATTAGTATAAATCCGGAAATTACAAAGCCTCTTTCATAAAGCAAATCCAACATTAAAAAAGATATTATTGAGCCAACAAAAAGAAGAAGTTTAAAAGTAAAATTAGAATATTTATAGGATAACAAATAAGCTAGCGGAAAAGATACACTTAGAGAAATGATCGACATCGGAAACAAAATTTTTCCAAATGGAACTGCTGATGTTATAGTTACCGATCTATTAGAGGCTAACCATGTTCCATGAGAAAGTATCGCCATTATAAATACAACAATTATACCCAAAAATATAGATAGTAAATATCCTCTTTTTAATTTATATGAGAATTCAAATTGCAAATTTTTATTTCTTTTTTGGCGTAAAATCATGTAACCAATTAAAAATGATATTTCGAAAATAAGCTGATAAATGAGACCCAAATTATAATAATTCCACCCTAGATTTGTTGGATATAATACATGACCATTCATTGCTGCATCTACAATAGGGCGAACAGTAAAAGCAAAAAATGTTCCAACGAGTCCTAAATGCAGAAGTGTAATTATGGGATATAATGTTAACCAAAAAGCAAATATGATAATTATCA
Organism: Minisyncoccia bacterium; assembly: GCA_049967535.1. Lineage (GTDB taxonomy): Bacteria > Patescibacteriota > Minisyncoccia > UBA6257 > UBA6257 > JBMFSN01. The sequence continues at coordinate 2,187 of JBMFSN010000034.1, forward strand.
AATTTGTTATTGCAAGAAAATAAGTTAATGTAAAACTATTCATTTTAATTTACTTTACCTTTCACTGGTATAAATTTTGAAGTAGTCTTCTATCATATTGCGTTGATGAAAATTTACCTCAGAATTTTTCGTATTTAAATTTAACAATACCAAAACTTTATCTGCAAGTTGTTTTTCGGATTCTTTATCTGAAATATCGACTAATTTTATATTCCCATATTCAGACATTTCTCTCAAACAACCAACTTCTGTCGATACCACAGGTATTCCCAATGAAAATGCTTCTAAGATTACAAGAGGCATACCTTCATCATCTGATGTTAGAAGAAAAATATCAAAATCAGACATAAGTTCAGGAGCATTTGATCTAAAGCCTAAAAAAATAATTTTACTTTTCAAATCGCGATGGATTTCAAAAAAAGAGTCAATTTCTTCTTTATAAAAATCATTATTTGAGTCTCCTATCCAAACAAATATGGTATCTTTTCTAATTTGTAGAACCAAGTCTGCAACCTTCAAAAATCTTATTGGATTTTTTGGGGGGTCTAATCTGCCAACATTTCCAACAATTTTTACTTGATCATCCAAGTTCAATTCCCTTCTAAGAATGCCCTTCGATGGCTTATCTAATAAAGGAATAGAATTAGGTATAACAAGATACTGATTTTCTTTGCCAATTTTCCATTTTTTTGCTTTTTCAGACTCTTTTTTACAAAGAAAGACTATTTTATCACAATACTTCGAAGCGAATTTTTCTGCGTATATAGCTAATTTCCTTTTGATTCCAGTATATTGAGTTATTGCCCACCAACCATGAACGGTATAAATAATATTTTTTACACCACATCGTTTTGCGGCTATTCTCCCAAGTATTCCAGCTTTCGTACTATGACAATGAACCACATCAAAATTTCCCCTTTTGATTATTTTTTTTATTTCAAAATAAGCCCTTAAATCTTTAATGGGATTAATCTCTCTAACAAGATTTGACAATATATATACTTTTACATTTAGCGATTTTAGTTTATCTATCAATGGACCTTCTGAACCAGTTGCCACTTCTATATCAATTTCATTTTCATAGTGCGTTTTCATTCCATCACATATATCATATACAATCTTTTGAGCCCCAGCCCAATCTGATTTTGTGATTATTTCCAAAACCTTTTTTTTCGAATTTTTCATTCTGCTCCCTTTCTGAACACAACGGTCTCTATCGTTTTGAGTATTATCTGCAAATCAAGGTAAAGAGATCTATTTTTGACATAATAAAGGTCATAACTCAATTTTGTTGATTGCTCTTGAATTGTCGATGCGTATTTGTAATTTATTTGTGCCCAGCCAGTTAAACCTGGCTTTACTTTATGCCTTAGATTATAATAAGACAATTGTTCCGACAATTCTTCAACAAATTTAGGTTGTTCTGGTCTCGGCCCTACAAATGACATCTTACCTCTTAATATATCATAAAACTGTGGAATTTCATCGAGGCGTATTGGTCTTATTACTTTGCCAATTTTAGTTATTCTATGTTTTTCGTCTTTGACATATTTCGGAGA
>JBMFSN010000035.1:0-3307 GCA_049967535.1 Minisyncoccia bacterium
GTTTGCCAAGGTTGTCATTAAGGCATCTTGTTTATATTTTGGAAGATGAATAAAATCACTTTGGTTTTGTTCTTGCCAAACACGGAACTCTTGAGGTGTTATTTCTTTACTAAAAAATTCAGTATCTGATTCTAACTGTTTAGCTAAAAATTGCTCAACTTGATCTTTGAGGTTTTCTTCGGAGGTTTGTTCTTTTTCTTTTTTTGTTTCTATTGTTTCTGGCTCCTTGAAGATCTTTTCTATTTCTTCTTCATCAAAATTATTTGGATCAATCTTTATCTTCTTCTTTTCTGGAGCTTGTTTTTGTTTGTTATCTTTGTCTGGTCCGCTGCCAGCATCACCAGGAGTAAAATTTTCGGGATTTTCAATAGACATAAAATAATTTAAGAATTTTCTAATTTTTCTATATCTCCTTTAAGATTTGTTATTTCATTTTCTAAAGATTCGATTATTCTATCATCTTCTTCTGATAATCCTTTGCTTGGCAGCAATTCTTCGTATTGTTTTTCTAATTCCGCTAATCTTTTTTTCAGTATTTCTAATTCTGATAATTCTGATTTTTCTTCCCCAACTACATCAGGATTTTCATTGGGCTTACTTTTAGCTATAGAACTATTTAAACGGTTAAGATACTCATTAAAATCTGAATTTTCGAAAGACATAAAATTATTATTTTAAAGTTTAATACTTATATTATACTATTTTTATAACTGATTGTCAAATTAGGTGATTCTTTTATTTTTTAGTTTTTATTATCTCGTCAACAACACCATATTTTTTGGCTTCTTCTGGGGTAAGCCAAAAATCACGCTCCGTATCTTTTTCTACTTTATTGACTGCTTGGCCAGTATGTTTGGCAATAATCTGATTTAATTGAGCCTTTACTTTAACAATTTGTTTAGCGGCAATTTCTATTTCTGTTGCCTGGCCTTCGGCTCCGCCCATCACCTGGTGAAGAAGAATTTCTGAATTAGGTAAAGCAAATCTTTTTCCTTTTTTCCCAGCCGCTAAAAGCACTGCTGCCCCAGAAGCAGCCATGCCCATACAAAAAGTTGCGACATCAGGTTTGACATATTGAATGGTGTCATAGATAGCCAAAGTGGAAGTTACCGAACCGCCCGGTGAATTGATATATAAAAGAATATCTTTTTTGGGGTCCTCATGCTCCAAAAAAAGAAGTTGGGCAATAATGGTATTAGCCAAAGCATCATCAATTGGACCGCCTAGAAAGACAATTCTTTCTTTTAAGAGTCGAGAGTAAATATCGTAAACTCTTTCACCAATATTAGATTTTTCAATGACTGTAGGGACAAGGACCATATTATTTTGATTGTCGGACATATTTTTTAATATTATTTTTTAATAATTACCTTTATCTTAATTCTTTTTATTATTAGTGTCAAACGTTCTGGATTTTCTTGAAATCTCTGCTATAATAAAAAATAATTAAAATTATGGCAGAACTCTCTTTTATTATTCCCACATATAATCGGAAAAATATTATTGCTGATACTGTCTTTAAAATTAAAAATACTTATCCAGAAGTAGAAATTGTTGTTGTAGATGATGGGAGTATTGATAATACTGAGGAAGAATTTAAAAAAAGAAAAGATTTAAAAATTGTTTATTTAAAAAATCAAATTAATCAAGGGAAAGGAGTGAGTTTAAGAAAAGGTTTTGAAGCTGCCTCTGGAAAATACCTTATTTTTACTGATGATGATTTGCCTTATGGAATTGAAGGAGTTGATTTAATAATAAAAGCTTTAAAAGATGGCCATTCTATTGTTATGGCAGAGAGAGATAGATTTTATGATAATTTAATTAAAAAGATTGGCCGCAAGGTATTTAATATTATTTTTAAAACTTTCTTAGGAGTTAAGATAAAAGATACTCAGGCTGGCTTAAAAGGTTTTTCTCAAGAAACAGGAAAAAAATTATTCGCCCTAAGTTTTTCTAATCGTTTTGCGATTGATTTAGAAATTGTTTTTTTGTGTCAAAAATTGCATTATCCCATTCAATTTGTTTCTGTTCATCAAAAAGATACCAACCCAAGTAGCTTATCTTTTTCTAACTTATTTTATATCTTTTTAGATACTTTAAAAATAAAATTTCACCATTATGAACTATCCTAAGGTTTTACGTTGGTTTACTATTATTTTAATTTTTGCCTGTATTTATGGGTTTCTCATTAAAATTGTACCCTGGAATTTGGTTTTTTCTAATACTACCATTAGTGGCGGTGATACCGGTTCTCATAATTATTTGGCGTGGTATAGCCATGAAATTTTTCCAAAATTAAAATGGTGGTCACCTGATTGGTATGGGGGTTTCCCTTTCCTTTATTTTTATCCTCCTTTTTTGTATTACTTAAATGATTTATTAAGTTTTATTATTCCTTTTAATATTGCTTTTAAAATTATTACTTTATTAGGTACTTTTCTTTTACCTTTAGCTATTTACCTTTGTTTTTATTTTTTAGATTTTTCATTTCCCATACCTTCTTTAGGAGCAGTTCTCAGTTTAGGGCTTTTATTTTTGGAGAAATTTTCTATTTACGGAGCAAATTTGCCTAGTACTTTGGCGGGCGAGTTTTCTTATTCTTTTGGCTTTGCTTTATTTTTTATTTTCATTGGTCTTTTGTTTAAAAATTTAAAAACAAAGCATCTTTCACCTCTTTTAATTTTGCTTTTAGCTTTAATGGCGGTTGTTCATCCTTTTTCTGTAATCGTGGCAGTTTTAGTAGCTGGTTTAATCTTACTTTTCTCTTTTATTGCTAAAGATACAAAACAAACTTTATTTTTTTTAATAATAGTTTTTGGTTTAGCTTTTGGCCTCTCAGCCTTTTGGTCTCTTCCTTTTATTACTCTAACTAGCTATACTTCCAAAATGACCTGGACTAAAGTGATAAACCTTGGAGAAATATTTCCTCCTTCCTTGATTCCTTTTGAAATTTTAGCTGGCCTATCTTTAATTTATGCTTTAATTAAAAAAGAAAAAAAGATTTTGCTTCTTCTGAGTGTTATCATAGCTGCTGCTATACCATTTTTATTTTTAAATCATTCCAGTATTTGGAATACTAGATTTTTGCCCTTTATTTTAATGGCTATTTTAATGCTAGCCGCCTATGGAATAGGCAGTTGGCTGCAAGAATTGGCCAGTCTTATGGGGAAAATCAAAATTAGTAGCAAATTTAAACAATCGCTTGTTCTTTCTCTTCTGGCTATTTTATTTTCTTCGTATTTTGTTATTATTTATTTGCCACCCACCGTTACTTATATTCCTTTTTGGATGAAATGGAATTATGAGG
>JBMFSN010000036.1:0-3276 GCA_049967535.1 Minisyncoccia bacterium
GCTTTTCAAACTCAATGTTTTCTAATGAATCTTCGTATTGTTCTAAGGTATGGTATTTAAAGAAAACTCCAATTCCATCTATATCTTGCGGTTTTCCATCTTTCCACTGAAAGGAATAAGCAACTTTTTTAATTCTTGGAATAATAACTGTGTCAAAATAATATGCCATTTCTACAAGAATAAATTTTCTTTTGCCTCCATCTTCTTTGTTAAGTTTCATGACTGCATGTGCGGTAGTGCCGGAACCTGCGAAGAAGTCGAGAATAACCCCAGTACCTGATAGAGAAATTAAATAACTAATTAATGTTGTAGGCTTAGGATAAAGATATATATTTTCTAAAAATAAATTTTTGACTTCTTTTGTAGCTTCCTCATTTGTTCCTACTAATTCACCATATCTACTTTTTGTACATAGTAGATTATTGGGATTTGTAAATATTATTTGTCTTGGAGAAACCTTAGAAAAGATTTCGCCACCGTATATTGCCCTAATTGCGAAATTTGTACTTTTAACCCAAAAGATTGTTCCCTTTTTCGCTTCTTTGTTAATCTTTTCCTGTGACCATCTTGATCTAAATTTTAGTTTTAAGTCAGTTAAATTTTTACCATTTTTTACAATTACTTTTTCCAATAATATATATTTATAGTCTTCTGATTTAATATACACCCCATCTGATATACCAAATTTAACCTTTCCTGCCGGAAAAGTAAGTTCCTTTTCAGGGTTAGATGCATTATATAAAGGAGCATCTTCCAATTCAGTTTTTATTTCCTCTATTAGTAATTCCTTTAAATTCCCTAAATTTGTGTATATTTGACGTGCAAAAGTCACAATAAAATCTCTATTGAAGTAATAATTTACTTTTTGTCTACCGAAATGATGTGATTTTTCCCAACAAAAAGTTGTTATCAGGTTTTCACTTCCAAAAACAATAACCATTAGATTAACTAAATTGTTAACCTCATTATCATCTATACTCACAAAAATTACTCCATCTTCTCTCATCCACTCTCTTGCTAATTTCAGCCTATTCTCCATCATCGTAAGCCAAGAAGAGTGCTGATAACTATCTTTATAAAGAAAATCATCACTTCCGGTATTGTAGGGCGGGTCTATATAAATCGTCTGTACCTTCTCATAATACTTATTCAAAAGTAAATTTAAAGCCTGAAAGTTCTCACTTTTAATCAAAATACCATCTAAAATCTCATCTAAATCCTTCTCCTTTGTTAAAGCAACCAATAGCTTCCATTTAAACTCTTCATCAAAATATTTCGTATCAATAGGTAATTTCTTCCATTCTTTTTCTAATAAATTATTTTTAGCAATCAAATCCTTCTTATCTTTAACTTCTATTTCAAACAGTTCTTTCCATTCTTCTCTTTGTTTTTCATTGCTTAAAATCTCATCTAAAATATTTTCTAAAAACTCTTCTCCTGCATATTCCTTAATTTTATCCAAAGTAATCACATAATGAGTGTCTATAACAAACTTTTTCTTTTCCCAAAGCTTTTTCTGGAAGTTCTCAATCTGTGCTAAAAACTCAATGATTTTTAAAGCAATATTCCTAAATGCCCTAACACCAATGAGATAAAGCCTTAACTTGTCAAAATATCTGCTCTGTTCCAAGACTTGTAAATCACCTAACTGTAATAATTCGTTTTTAATGTAAAAATCTAGTTCTCTTTCTAAAAATCCTTTTAAGTCTTTATGAATGAAGTAATCCGTTGTATTTTTTCTTGTGTATCTGTATAAATGTTTCTTAATTTTTTCTCTTTCTTGTTCAAATAACAACCTTACCAAACTGTTTTCCGGTATCTTTTCCTGTAAAATCTTTATTGTTTCTTCATTGAGTTTGTCCTGTGATACTGTATTACCTTCTTTGTATTTTTCTTCTTCATCTTCTACTAAACTTCTGTATTCAAAATAGATATCTAACTCTTTTTTATTTTCATCAAAGTCAAACACTTTTTCATTCAAAACAAAAAACTTCTTTTCAGATGATTTAGCGTTTCCATTTTCTTCTTCTGCTTCTATAACTCTGAAATTAACCTTTAATTCTTTAACCTTAAATGTGTATTTTCTGAAATACTCAGTACTCTTTATATAATACTGGTCCTTATTTGCCCAATAAAGCAAAACTTCTTCGCCATTGTATGAGACAACATATTTTTCATTTTTCCCATATCTTCTTTTACTTATAAAATCTCCGCTATCATAATACCTTGAAAAGAAGTTTATCAAATGATTATAAATTTCCTTTTCTAAATCTTCCGAAACTCTAATTTCATCAAGTTGCTTCTTTACTCTTTCATATTCATTAATCTCTTTGGTAAAATCTTTCTTATAAACTTCAATTCTTTTATTATCGTTTTCTTTCAAGGCATCTAAATAATTTTTAATTACATCTTTAGAAGAAATTTCATCCAATTTTTGTTCTACTTTCTTTCGTTCTTCATCACTTATTAAATCTAGCTGCTTCTTAATTTCTTCGATTAGTTCCTTTTCTATAAAATTTTCAATCTCTTTGCGTTTATAATTCATTATTCTGTAAATCCCAAAATCTAAATCTTCATTTTCAAACTGAAAAATCTTTCTAAGTTTATCTTTTAATTCATTAGTTGTTTTAATATCAGGTTTCATTTCATTTCACCTACAAATCTCTTTTTTCTTTTTCATAATCTATGTGTTCTGGTTTTATACTAAACCAGCCAAACAAAACTTTGCTTGAAAAATAATTTCTTCTATCATATTCGCCTTCTTTATGTCTATTATACTCTAAATAAGTTATTAATTCATCATTAAAATTTTGAAGTAGAATAAGCTTTATTTCCATAATTATCACCAATAATTGCATATAGCCTCAGCTAACAAATATATCATGTATTGCCACCTTCCTCTCGAAACAGTTAGCCTTTTATATAGCGCAGCCACAAACGCTTTTCGTTGACTATTTTATGCAAGTATAAATTTATATACTTTTGTATAAAAGTTAAAATAAACATTATTTTTTATCAATGGTCACTATGTGCTTTAAAATAATATCAAAGAAGAAATTTTATTTAAAACTTAGAGGACGTGAAGCACAAACAGTTTATTAGCATAAAAACAGATCTTGAAAAACATTCGTGGATATTTTTAAGAAAAATGTTAAAAATAGGTGCTTTTAGAGGATTTTGCATTGTTTCGCACAAAGATGTATATGGACCGTTAAGGAGATACGGTATTACAAAAGAAGAATTTGAAAGGCACAGAACAGTAGAATGGCTATCTAC
>JBMFSN010000037.1:0-3266 GCA_049967535.1 Minisyncoccia bacterium
AGAATTATTGAAAAAAATTAATGTCATATTAATTCATTCCCTTTTAAAAGTTGCTCGTTCATGATCAGTTTATTTTATTGAAAAAGGAACATGTATGATCCCATGGGGTGTAAATTTTTTACAAAATTGAATTTTTCATGAACATTTGAACGGCATTCTGAATAGTTTTGAACGCAATTTGAACATGATTTGAACGGAAATGAATCATATATGAATATTTTAATTAAAAAATTCAAAAATAAAAATTATAAATTCTAATTTTTTATGAGTTTTTAAATAAATTGTTTGAGTTTTGATAAAAGTGCTAAAAATTAAAAGATTTATTAAATTTCTTTCATTTTCGTTTTAAAATATGTCATTTTCACTGGAACCTTCAAATTTTCAAAATGTATTACCATTCTTTCAGCTATAAATTTTGTCCTATTATTCCATTAAAGATATCATTTTCATCTTTTAGAAAATTTTACCAATTGTGTTCATTATTCTAGAATTCTAATTTTGTTATCACTATGCCATTTTCTTCAATAATTCCTGGACAATAGTTCTTATGAAATCTATACTTGTCAAGCTAATACCCTTATCTTCGGAGTAAGGCACATATTGAAATGGGCTTTCTTTGTTTAAAGAAAAAACATTTCAAAATATATAATTTCAAACTCAATGAAATAAATTTTAATACATAAAAATAATAATGGAATTGCTTAAAGGGTGATTAAATGAAAGCTCTAATTACTGGAATAACCGGTCAGGATGGATTTTTTCTTAGCCAATTTTTGTTATCTAAGGGGTATGAGTTGCATGGGATTGCAAGGAGAAATTCTTCTAAAAAATTAGGTACACTAGACCTCTTACCAGAAAATATAAAAAAACAGATTAACATTCATTATGGGGATGTTACAGATTCAAACTTCATTAATAAATTAGTTAGTGAGTTAAAACCCGATGAACTTTATCATCTGGCAGCACAGAGTTTTGTAGCATATAGCTTTACTAATCCAAGCTTTACTTATGATGTGAATATAGGAGGAACTTTAAATGTTGTTAATGCAGTGAAAGATTATTCCAAAAATACTAGGCTTTATTTCGCAGGTACATCAGAACTTTACGGAAAACCTGTTAAAACACCTCAAAATGAAGAAACACCATTTTACCCTAGAAGCCCCTATGCAATATCAAAGCTTGCGGGTTTTTGGACAGTTAAGCTTTACAGAGAAGCTTATAATCTTTTCATGAGCAATGGGATATTGTTCAACCATGAGAGTGAGGTAAGGGGGCCAGAATTTGTGACAAGAAAAATATCGATCGGTGTAGCAAGAATTTATCATGGTCTCGATACTCATATAGAATTGGGGAATTTAAATGCAATTAAAGATTGGGGTTATGCTAAGGATTATGTTGAAGGTATGTGGAAAATTTTGAATTATGATGTACCTGATGACTTTGTTCTCGGTACAGGGGAATCGCATACAGTTCGCGAATTTGTTGAGGAAGCATTCAAGGTAGTGAACATAGATATCAAGTGGGAAGGGGAAGGGTTAAATGAAATAGGTATTTCTGACGGCAAAGTGCTGGTGAAAATTAACAAGGAATTTTTCAGACCCCTTGAGGCTGATAACTTTATAGCAGATTACTCTAAAGCAAAAAAGAAACTCGGGTGGGAACCTAAAACTAGCTTCAGAGAATTAGTGGGGATTATGGTAAATAATGATATTCAATTAATAAAAGATAAAAGAATTTAAACTTCATAGCAATAACATATTTATTAGACTAATCCTATATCTTTAATCTAGCCATCCTAAATTTCTATAGAAGGTTTCATATTCTTTTTTCGCTCTTTCAGGTTTATAATAATTTTTCAAATCCCCGTAATCTATTTTTTTATCAAAATATTTATAAATCATATCTACCCACTCAGTTGGGTCATCCTTATTAAAATTTATATATATTCCTTTATCTCTTAAAACTTCTTTAGAAATTGGCATATTAAAAGTTAAAATGGGTATATCTGAAAACAATGCCTCGATGAACGGAAGTTCAAACCCTCCATCAATCGCCGTATGAATTAATAAATTTGATGCATTAAAATAAAGTGGATAAATATTCTCATCCACAGCTAGAAGTGAAATTACCTGTTTCCTGTTTTTGAATTGATCTATTATTCTGTCCGTCTCTCCAATCCTTATTAGAACAAATCTTTCGTCAAGCTTGTTAATGATTTTTGGCAGAAGATCTATGTTTTTGCGAGGGACATCTCTAGATACATTAAGCAAGTATATTTTTTCTTTTTCAAGATTCAATTTTTTTCGCACCATATCTTTTTCCCTTGATTTAAAATTATCATTGTCAATCCATAGATGTATTCTTATGAATTCAATATCTTTAAACATTTCCTCTGCCTGTTGCCTGATATGATCTGAAATTACAACCACACCCTTCAATTTCTGCAGAAATTTCAAATTTTTAACAAACCAGAAATTAAACATTTTAGTTTGAGGATATTGGATTGGAAAAAAATCATGAATAGTACCAACCATATTTTTGTTATACTTAACTAAGTGAAAATGTACCGGAGATGAGGCATGAACATAGTTAAAATCCTTTATATATTTTTTATAAGGCCCCCCTATATAATAACTTATAAAAGTATTTAATCCCCAGTGTTTAGTTAAAAAGACATGATTTTCAAAATCACTTATACCGTTGTATGATAAATGTGCAAATTTTTCAAAAAAACCTAAATTATATAAATTCCATGCATACTTACCTATTCCAGATTTTAAATTACCATCAGTAATAATTGTAGATTTTTTTAACATATTATTCACCAATTACAAATTTTTCATTGCCTTTAAAGATTTCAAGTTCATTTTTTAAATCATCCAAAATCTCTTTTTTAGGTTCCGCTTCTTTTCCATTATAAGAGAATTCATCTATTCCACCAGTGCTACCATTTATAACGAGCTTGTACCCATTTTTATAAATAGCCTTCTTAGGATAGAACATTTTTTTGATCATTTCTTCAGCATTTATTTCTTTTGGCAAGATTCCAGATTTTGTTAGACCAATTAAATCATGAACAGGGCCGAAGGATTCACTGAAAGCGATTTCTTCAGTAATTGCATCCTGAATGTTTCCATCTATAACATTTTCAATCAATCTTGGAATTGATGTTAAACTCTGGTATCCTTTCTTAATTTCTATTTTCCTGTTTCCAGGAAATTTCACAATAAGGGGAATTTCAATTATCTCATTGTAAAGAAAGTTCC
>JBMFSN010000038.1:0-3264 GCA_049967535.1 Minisyncoccia bacterium
CAATATATTTTCCGAGCGATAGTTGCGGGGGCAGGAATTGCACCTGCGTCTCGGGGTTATGGGCCCCGCGAGATACTGCTTCTCCACCCCGCGGCTTAATTAAAAAAGTCACTTAATTAAAAAAGTCAAAGAAAGTCATCCTTAATTAATAAAAGGCTAAGTTAAAAAGTATTTTTGTGGATGGCTTTCTAACTTTGTCTCAATCGCGTTTGTAAAACACGATTAGTTAAATTAATTATAATATAAAATTTAAAAAATGCAACCCCTTAAAACAAAATATTAAAAATTAGTACAATTCAAAGTAAAGAAATCTGATCAATTATTTCTTGCCAAAATTTTTTATAAATTTCCACAATATTTCGTGCCTCTTTTTGACTGATATTATAATCTCGGTTTGTTAAAATTTCCTTACTTACCTCATGAGCTCCGCTTAAAATTTCTAAATTCTTAAATCCTTTTAATTTTAAAGAATTAATTAATTCATCTAGGGTATCCCCTTTAAACCCTATTTGCTTTAATAAATTCTCAATTAAAGCATCAGCTTTTAGCACAGCTAGTTTCCAAGAAGAACTATAATTTTCTAATAATAACTCGTCAATAATTTCCCATTGTTTTTTAGTTTTTGAAGGAGTTTCGTAAACATCATTTATACCAAACCATGCTTTAATTTGTTCAATTTTTTTAGAAAATATTTTTAATTTTTTAGTATAATAAATTATCCCCCATAAAAGAAAGGGAATACAAATTAAGGCAATAATTTTGACCCAATATAAAATTTTTAAAATTTTTTCAAACAAGGATTTGTTCAATTAATTTAGCAAATGCTAATAATTTTAAATCAGAATTATAAGGACCAATGATTTGCATTCCAATCGGTAAATTGTCTTTAGTTAATCCAATAGGAATATTTATTGCCGGCACCCCACTAATATTGCTTGAAACAGTAAAAATATCGGAAAGATACATTGCTAAAGGATCGCTACTTTTTTCTCCTATTTTAAATGGAGGCGTTGGAGTAGTTGGAGTTATCAAAAAATCAACTTCCTTAAATACTTCTTGAAATTCATTAACAATTAATCTTCTTACCTTTTGTGCTTTTTTATAATAAGCATCGTAATAACCTTTCGATAAAACATAGGTGCCTAAAATAATTCTTCGGCGCACTTCTTGACCAAACCCCTGACCTCGTGTCTGAAAATATAAATCATGTAAATTTAAGTTAGAATTTGGAATTTGGAATTTGGGATTTGGCGAATATCTGATTCCGTCATAACGTGCTAAATTAGAACTCACTTCTGCTGGCATAATAATATAATAACAAGGTAAGGCTGATGTAGTTTGGGGTAAACTTACTTCTTTAATCAAAGAATAGTTTTTTATTTTATTTATCACTTCTTCAATTTTATTTTTAATTTCATCATCTAATCCTTTAACAAAAAATTCTTTTGGTATACCAATGGTACAATTTTCGAGTCTTATTTCCTGATTTGTAAAATCCGGTACTTCGTGAGAAGTTGCATCTTTTAAATCTTTTCCCTTAATAGTGTGAAATATAATTTCTACATCCTCAACGCTAGTTGCAAAAGGACCAATTACATCCAAAGAAGAAGCCATCGCAATTAAACCATAGCGAGATACTGCTCCATAAGAAGGTTTAAATCCAACAATACCACAAAAAGCTGCTGGCTGTCTGATTGAACCACCAGTATCAGAACCTAAAGCAAAAACACTCATTTCGCTTTTAACTGCCACTGCTGAACCACCAGAAGAACCACCGGGTACTCTTGACAAATCATAAGGATTCTTTGTGACAAAAAAAGCAGAATTTTCTGTTGAAGAACCCATAGCAAATTCATCCAAATTGGTTTTACCCATAATAATTGCCCCTTCTTTTTCTAATTTATCAATTACGGTAGCGTTATAACTCGCTATATAATTTTCTAAAATTTTTGAGGCTGCGGTTGTTTTTAATCCCTTAACTAAGATATTGTCTTTTACAGCATAAGGAATTCCTCCTAAAAGACCAATTTCTTCCCCTCTTCGTATTTTTTCATCAATCTCTTGCGCTTTTTTAAATGCCTGTTCTTCGTTTAGATTAATAAAAGCATTAAGTTCTTTATCCTGATTTTTAATACGATTAAAATAATCACTAATAAGTTTAGTTACAGTAATTTCTTTATTAATTAATTTCTGATGCAATTCTTTAATCATAAATCATATCAATTTGATTAAAATGTATAATTTCTAATGTACAATTTACAATAAATGTCACAATTTTCAATTTTCAAACATATAAATATTTATTGAATAGTGAGTCATTAAAAATTCAATAAAAATTGTAAATTGAGAATTGAAAATTGATTTAAAAGATAGGCGGTACCTCAAAATAGCCCTCTTTTTTTAAATTAGAGTTTTCATGATTAATAATATCTTCGCGTAAAACATTTTCCTCAAAAGTACCACCATTCATTGGTTCAATATTAATAGTATCTATTTTTTGTAATTGATTAACATAATCTAAAATAGCATTCAAATCACGTGCTATTTTTTGTTTTTCTTCTTCGCTCATTTCTAAACGCGCTAATTGTAATAAATGATTAATTTCCAAAAAATCCATAAATTAAAATTAAAATATAAATCTCAAAATGTAAAATAAAATTTGGAATCTAGAATATAGAATTTGGAATCCAAAATATGGAATAAATTTTTGAATTTTGAATTTTTAAATAATTATACTCAATACTTTTAATACCGAATACTTGATTTAGAATCTATGCTTTTTATTTTAACATTTTCAAGAATTCTTTTTCGTTAATTATTTTAACTTTTAATTCTTTTGCTTTTTCGTATTTAGAACCAGGATTCTTGCCAACTACTACAAAATTTGTTTTTGAAGAAACACTTTCCAAAACCTTTCCTCCTCTCTTTTTTACCTCTGCTTTTGCTTCATCACGAGACATTGATTCTAATTCTCCAGTAAAAACAAATGTTAAACCCTTTAAAATATTCGATTGAACCGGCGAAACTGGTAATAATATAATACCTTTTTTCGCTAATTTTTGCAAAAACTTAATATTATTTCTATCTTTAAACCAATCAATAATTGATTGAATAATAACCTTTCCGAAAGAATGAATATTTTCTAAATCTTCTTTTTTTAAATTAGTACCGATTTCGATTAAATTTATAATATTAAGAGGTTTATCCTTAAAATATTTTTCCTGAAGATAATTTGCTAAAATAGTAGCATTTTCTTCTCCTAAA
>JBMFSN010000039.1:0-3212 GCA_049967535.1 Minisyncoccia bacterium
GGATCTATATTGTTCAGTTCACAAAATAAACCTAAAGTTCTTAAATAAATATCAGCTGTAATCTTTGACCCTGCACTAACATTTTCATACCATCTTCTTACAGAATTATTTTTAACAATATTCTGTATTTAGGTTCAAATGTCATAATAAATAGCAACACTTGCTCTTATTTAAAGTATTCGCTTATGAATTTTAATGGGCCCGACCGGATTCGAACCGGTGATCTTCGCCGTGTAAGGGCAACGTCATAACCTACTAGACCACGGGCCCTTGATTTACGTATAATATATTAGAATATAAAACTTTTACATTTTCTTAACTTTTAAATGCTTTTATGTATTTTAGGTTGACATGAGTGACATAAAACTGATTGCATTTGATTACGATAGGGTTCTTACTGATGAGAATTTAAATTTCGATGTAGAACTTGTCAAATATATCAATGAAATGAAAAATAATGGAATAGTTGTTGGTATAATAACAGGAAGAAGATGGGCTTACATTGAAAAAATGAAAAATTTTTTCGATTTCATAGTTTACGAAAACGGTTTCTTTTTATATTATAATGGTCACATAAAATTATGTAATGAGCAACAGGAAAAAATAGCAAAGGAGGCGAAAAGTTATTTTATCTCTCGGAGAATTGATTGCATATTTGGTGAATTAATGATATCATGCCCAATGGATAAGCTTGAATATGTTCAAAAAATAAAAAATATAATAAGCGAATTGGAAATTGTTACTAACATAGATAGATTTATTATTCTTCCCAAAGGAATAGATAAGGGATACAGCCTGAAGAAAGTACTGGACTTGCTGAAAATTAATACTCAAAATGTTGCAGTAGTAGGTGATGGAGAGAATGATTTATCGATGTTTAAGATTGCAGGCTTACCAATATGTATAGGCAATTCTATCGATGAGTTGAGGAAAATTTCGAAGCTATGCTCAAATAAGAAGTATTCCAAAGGGACAGAGGAAATTCTGGCAAAATTAAAGAGTATCAATTATAGGTATGATGAAAACATTTAATTAAATTAATCATTATACAATATGCTTATGTTTCTTGAAGAAATAATTAATGCCCTCTGGCTTATGCTTCCAGCATACGTGGCAAATCCAGCTGCCGTTCTGTTCAAAGGTAAGCTTCCTATAGATTTGAACAGGAAATTCTTTGACGGCAGGAGGGTACTTGGCAGGGGAAAAACATGGAAAGGATTTTTTGGTGGTGCATTTTCAGGTATAATTATAGGAGAGATCGAGCAAATACTTGCCACTTTTTTACCAAATAGTTATTTCATACAGTTTTCTTCCGATCAGATTCAGGCATTATTGATCTTAATAACAATCAGTTTTGGCTCTATGCTAGGTGATAGTATAGGATCTTTTATAAAGAGAAGGATAAACCTTGAAAGTGGTGCGAATGCTTTATTTCTGGATCAGTATCCATTTTTAATCATTTCACTCCTATTATATTACTTATTCTTCAGTTCTGAATTTTTAAAATACATTTGGAACACATTTTCAATTGTAACTTTAATAGTTATAACACCTCTACTTCATAGGCTTGTCAATATATTAGGTTTTAAAATAGGTAAGAAGGAAGTTCCTTGGTAATTTTTTTGAATGAACAAGAAAGCCATTGCAGAGGCTATTCAGTAATAACATTAAAATATATTTTTAAAAAAAGATGTAAGATGCTTTATATTTAAGTTCTTTTCAGAAATAAATTTTTTGTATATTTTATTTGAATTTTGAAAGAAGTGAAGATACCTTTAACAATGGAATAAAGCTTATTCCTTCTTTCTCAATATTTTCTCTACCCCCTTCTTCTCTATCAACAACGGCTAGAACTTTTTTTACATCAGCACCATTTTCTTTCAATATGTTTATGGCTCTAACAACGGATCCACCTGTTGTAACAACATCTTCAACAACCAGAACTTCATCACCAGAAGAAAGATCACCTTCAACCATTTCCTTAGTTCCATGCGTCTTACTTTCTTTTCTTACAATTACAAAAGGTCTTCCAGTTTCTATAGATAGTGCAACTGCCAGAGGAACAGATCCGAGTTCAATGCCAGCTATTTTTTCATTCAAAACAAACTTAGCCATTGCTTTCGTAATTTCTACCAATATGTACGGGTTAGTTGTTGCCTTTTTAATATTTATATAATAGTTGCTTTTTTTACCTGATGTGAGTGTAAATTCCCCAAACATAACCGCACCCGATTTTACCAGTAAATCCTCAATTGTCATTGAATCACCATACTTCTTAAATTAAAGGCGATTTATTATCTTTTCTCAAATTTTTTTTGAATTTCATTTAGGTTAAAATCCTTCTCTTTTAATTCCTGCTTTTATTGAATATATAATTTTTTATTTTTTTTATTATCTTATTCTTCTCTAAAATTTTAAGGGTTCACTACTGATGAAAAGGATTTTTTGCGCTTTTCATTCTCATATTAAAAATCGCTTTTTTTTATTTACCTCAGTACTATTTTTTCCTCCTTTTTTTAAATATTTTTATGCCTTTTTAAAGACATCTATTCAAAGAAATAGCATTTCAAACTCTACACAAAACAAAAATTACCCTATGGCGGAAATAAACAGTTAGACCACCTTTATATACTCATAAATAAAAAGTCTAGAGTTTTGCGTTAATTTTATCTAACGGATTAAATGTAAATAAACCTAAATTTTTCAATATTTTTACTGTTGATTTGTAGGGATTTTCTATTGCTTTTACTATTGCTTCAACAGCATGTTTTCCAAATTCCATTATCTTTTGAAATGCATTTTCTATGAATTCAATGCCTGTCAATCTTTTGTGTATTTCTATTGCTCCTTCCAATTCTTTATGATCTTCCAAGGAGATGATTGTGGAAATTTCGAGAAGCGTTCTTCCTATGGCATATAGGCAGAGGTCCATCTCCACCTTCTTGCCATTCCTCAGGAATAGGCGCTTTAACCCGTTTCCCTTCATCTCCCTGTGCATTACCTCAATCTCCCACCTGTTCAAAAATGTTCCTATGACCTTCTTTGAATCCCAGTCAAGCCTGTTTGTCATGTAATATTTCTTGCCGTTTATTCCCTCCGTTACTACAAGCTTCAGTTTGCCTATGCCTCTTATATACACCTCCTTTTCCCATGCTGAATATATTTCTCCATCTATGGTTAAGAGCTGCGATTCTGCATGGGGCAATATGAGA
>JBMFSN010000040.1:0-3195 GCA_049967535.1 Minisyncoccia bacterium
ACAAAAATTTTGCTCAGCCTCATTAACTTTTCCACATCCCTTCTTATGCCAAGAAATTTAATATTATCTTCAAGCGAAAGGTCTTTAACAAGTTTTTTATATTCGCTTTTTAAAGATCCATCACCAACTAATGCAACTTTTAGATTTAAAGATTGCTTTGATTGTATCTCGTAAACAGCCTTAATCAAAATATCTACTCCCTTTTCTTTTTCGAGTCTCCCTACAAACAACACATCGTATATTTTTTGGATATCCTCTTTAATATCGTCCACGGGTATAGCATTTTTGATAACAATAACTTTACTTACAAGCCGTGGAATATAATTAATCAGTTCTTCTTTAACTAAATTGCTTACACAGACAATTCTTTTATATCGTGAATAAACAAATATATCAATTGGCTTATACAGTTTAAAATTCCTTCTTCTATTGTAAATACTATGTTCGGAAAAGATAAATTTAGTCTTCTTATCTACAAATAGAGATGCCAAGGCTCCAAACAAATCTGCAGGAAATAAATGAACATGGACAATATCATAATTGTTTTCCCTTATCAACTTTACAAGCTTAAAAATTCCGCTAAAGTCATATTTAAAAGGTAATGCAAGATCATATAGATTAATACCATTTTTAAGAAGATCTTCTTTAAATACATTTCTTGAATATAAAGTACATACATCAACTTTAAAATTAGGATAATTTTTTGCTTCAATTACAAAATTCTTTAAAAGTGATTCTGCACCACCCGCATATAGCGAGTCAATAAGGTTAAGAATTTTCATAACTTTTACTCATTTTTTCCCTCTTTAGGCAACATTTCAAATATCAGGTACAAAATAACTGCAGGAAGTAAAATAAAAATAGCTTCCTGAAAAACAGGAGCAAAACACATTCTATTGAAATTCAAAAGTTCAGGTATTATCAATGCAAAAAAAAGCTTTCCCCAAAAACCTTTTTCTTTTAACATAGATAACTTGGTTATAAAAAATCCAAAGAGAAAGAAAACTAAAAAAGGACCTATAACTCCAAAATTTTGATACGCTTCCGCAACAGGACTATAGCCCCAACCTTTTATCACGCTGAGTGAACTAAAAAATTCATCATGAATTCTTATTGAAAAAGCATCTGCCAAAAAAGGTGGCTTTACGCCTGGATAAAGACTGCGTGGCAATAAATATGGAATAGCAAATAAATAGGACGAACCCAAAAGAAGGTCAGCCTTATTCTGTACAAAATACAGTAGGGAAAAATATGGTGCACCAAATTCAGAGCGTGCGGGCATAAACCAATCTATGCTTATATGACTTTTAATCCAAGCAATTGACTCAGACCAAGTCCAAAATTTTGTAATAATTATTGGAATTAGAAACCTTACTTTTTCGAAGAACGAAAAACCAACATACCCTATCAATGCCAAAATGAATAAAAGGATGATTCCACCAAAACTAAACTTTTTAGCCATCTCATCCCCATAAATCATTCCCCAAACTACAACAATTATAAGAATCGAATAAATTAAAAACCTCCTATCACCTTGCAGAAGAAGAAGTATTGCCCAAAATAAAAGAAAAACAAAAGACAAAATTATAATTGAACCACTCTTATTTTTAAATGAAACATAGAAGAGCGATGCTAAGCTTGTAAAAACAAATCCAGAATAAGGTAAACTGCTTTCACTTGCAAGAATGGTAAATCTGGTAAGCCTACTTAAAGAAAGGCTATTTAAAAAACCTGAAATCCCAGAATAGCTGTAGAAGAACATTAATATACCAATAGCGTAATAAATCACAGACCAAAAAATAAGAAATTTGTAGTTAATATTATCACTTTCGTAAAAAAGACCTAAACTTCTTTTATATTTAGAAATTACGGGTATCTCTGAAAACCAAACTCCTAAAAGAAAGCTGATGTAAGAAAAGAAAACTAAAAGACTTGCCTTTACTAAGGTATCAGAGCTAAATACGGCAGGAATTAAATCAATTTTGAAACTTCCAAATATAATGTAATATGAAAAATTAATCAATACGAGCCCATTATAGAACAAAAAGAAGAAATTAAATATAAAAACCGGGTCAGATATCCCAAATTTTTTAAATCGATAAACAATTACAAAAACCGAAAAAACAGATATAATAACTCCCAAAAATAACACTTTGGCCTGATCTGAGACATAAAAATCAAATAAAGAAACGAATATAGAAATGAACAGAATAAAAAAAATAGCTAAATAAATTTTTAATTTATCTTTCCTCATCTTGTATCAACTCCAAATAACATTTCTTAACAAATTCTGATTTGTATTTTTTTAGAAAATCAAAATCGAAATTAATTTTGGATTTATTTTTCAGTACATCAATTATAGCACGCGCCAAAGCAATTTCATTATGAACAGGTACCAACTTTCCATACTTCCCGTTTTCAAGAATTTCTCTTGGGCCACTTGGACAATCTGTTGAAACAACAGGAATACCCAGCGAAAGCGCTTCTATTAAAACTGTTGGTAAACCCTCATATATTGAGGACAAAACAAAAACTGAAGATTTGCTCATATATTTGTAAGGATTATTAACAAATCCCGGCATCAATAAATATTCTGATATACCAAGTTCTTTTGCAAGATTCTCAAGATTTTTTCTTTCCTCTCCTTCTCCCAAGATGACAAGCCTTGCATCAACTTCTTTACGAATAAAAGAAAATGCTTTAATTAGAGTTTGAAAATCCTTTTCTCTATTAAGGCGACCTACCCCTATTATTATTGGGTATTCTCCTGAAGTAAACCAGGGATGATCTACTGATTCTTTTGCCTTTTCAAAAATATCAGAACTTATCACGGGGTTATAAATCGCTTTTACTTTATCTTTTGGGATTTTTAAAAAACTTATTAGATCTTCTTTAACTCCTTCTGATACGGCAACTATAAAATCCACGTATCTATAGAACACCTTCATTAAAAGTGGTATAAGTTTTCCTTTTAATGTTGATAAATTTTTTAACTCTTGAGAGAGCGTATTATCCACCCTTACAATTATCTTTGTTCTCCTAAATGAAAGTAATTTAGCAATTATTGCAACAATATTTGCATGGTTTATTGATGAAATTAAAACATCAGGTTTATTTTCTCTTAAATATTTTGTTAATTTAGGAAGCGATTTTGAAACATGTGAAGACCTTAAATTTATTATGTTAACTTCACTT
>JBMFSN010000041.1:0-3188 GCA_049967535.1 Minisyncoccia bacterium
GTATATATAAAGTATATCCAAATAATAAATTTTTCCATCAAAATACCATATTAATTATATTCAAAAATCTAAATTTTAATCATTCGGAGATACTGAAGAAAAAATCGAAAGAATTATATCTATTACCCATATATCTGAAAAATACCTGTGATGGAGAAACAAATATGACAGAAGTTCTTGAGGAATTGGAGGAAAAATACGAAAAAAAGAAAAAAGAACTAGACATACATAGGGCTGAAAGGGACAGGTTCGATAAAGAAGCAGACGAATGGGCAGACAAAAGAGATGAGCTAAATAAACAAACCAAAGAACTTTTCAAGCAAGCCAAAGAGCTTAAGGATAAAAGAGATGAATTAAATAAAGCTGTTCAGGATCTTAAAAAAGAAAAGGAAGACCTCAAGGAAAAATTTTCTTCAAATCAAAATGAACTTAAAGAAATTAGAAAAAAGGTAATTTTTCAAAATAAAGATAGACCTAATATATCTCAGCTCAAAAAAAGGTTAAAGGATCTTGAAAATAAGCAGGAAACAAAAGTTCTTACAAAAGAAAAAGAGGCGGAACTTGTTGAAGAAATACATAACCTTCATTTACAAATAGAAAGAATGAAGAAAGAAGAAGAAGAAATGGTTAAAAACAGTCAAGAATATATGGAAAAGAAAGCTGAATTTCTTGGAGCTAAAATGAAGCTTGACGAAATTAGCAAAAAAATTGAAGAGGTTGCAAATGAAGCTCAAACCTACCATGATAAGGCAATGGAAATCTTTGAAAAAGCACAAGAAATTAGAAAAGCTGCGGATGAAGCACACCAAAATTATTTGACTGCCGTTCAAAAGGCAAGAGAAGAAGATAGTTTAGTTCATGATATAATTAAAGAGCTTAAAGATTTTGAAAAATTAATAACAGGTTTAAAGGTCAAACAGAATGCCTCTAGAAAACAAGAAAAAGAGACGGAATTGAAGAAAGTTGCAGAAGGAATATTTGAAAAATTCAAAAAAGGTGAACCATTAACTACTGAAGATATCTTGATCCTGCAAAAAGCAGGGTTCATGTGATTTTTTAGAATGCACAGCAAATATTTTCTTTAACAATCTCAAAACCGCTTCTTTTTGCGTATTCTAGAGTACTTGGGGCTGGTACTGTTATTCCCTTTATACCAAGATCAATTGCCTTAATTTCAAAATCCTTTAAATTTCTTGGTCTCATACAGCCAATCACATGATCTTTATTAATATTAAAAATAGAATATGATAGAACTGATGCAATTTCTTCAATTCCTGGCAATTCAACATTTTCCATGGGCGTGCCCTTAGTAGGAATTAAGATTAGGAAAATCAGTTTTTTATAATTATTCAACATCTTTAAAAAGTTAATAGTTTCATATTCATATGAAATTTTACCAAAGTTCAGGCCTATTATTATGTGAGGTGTATAAGAGATACCCGAATTATCAAGTAATTGCAAAGATTTTTTGTAAGATTCTGAGGTTTTATTAAGGCCAAAAACATTTTTTATTATTTCATCAGAAATAACTGCATCAAATGAAATATTATCAATGCCCATATCAGCGAGAATTTTGATGTCCTGTTCTTCAATCAAGCCAGTATGAGCATTTATTATCAATGAAAAATCCATTTTAATTTTTTTGACTACATCCTTAAATTTTTTTAAAGGAAGTTTCCCATTCAGGTCAGATCCACCACTCAGAAGAAATCCTTTGCCTCCATATTCGTATATTTTTTTTGCTGTTTTATACAAAGCTTCTTCATTTACAGCGGGGATCATTCCTTCCAGATAATGTCGGGAACAATGCTTGCAATTCAAAGAACAGTATGTACCAGTCAAAGATACAGAAGGGAAATCCTTGCCAGGATAATATGCCTTTAATATTTTCATTTCTAAAGATTAAATTTTTCTTGTTTAAAAACTTTTATAAATTTTTTCTTATCTTCTGGGCTCTTAAAAATATATTTTATGTATGCATTTTCATCCAGATAAATGCTAAATCCAATTCCTAAAAACTCCAAACCATTCAATTGAATCTTATCATTGTTGAATTTTATTATTTTATTATCTTCTTTGTAAATTTCCCCTATTTTCTTGTTTAAGAGCTTGGGTTCATTTCCACCCAATAAAAGACCGTATTTATAATGTGGATATCCTCCATCAATAATTCCAGAATCTCCTGCACCATAAAAATTACCACACCTTGCTGGTATGATTTTTCTCAGAATATATGATTCTCTTATTTCATATTTATCAGTAAGAATCGTTTTGCCAGTAACACTACAATTAGGAATTTTTAATTTTATTCCACCTCTTGCTCTTAAAAAATCCTCCCTGTTTCTAATTTCAAGATGAATATGTGGGTCTGTCCATGGTCTGAAATATGGTGATAGGCACAACCTACCAAAAACCTGACCTGATTTAACTTCTTCACCTATTTGAATGTATGGTTCAACATGTAAAATTTTTACATAGTATTCCGCAGCATCAATAATTATCACATGCTCTTTTTTGTTATTTTTTCTCATAGTATGTATACGGTGATCGATTACTGACCCAGAAATTGGTGATTTTACTTCTTCGATTTTTCTTGAAATTGGGAAAATATCAACTGCCTTAAGATCTCTATGAGATTGGAATGGAGAGTTCAAAAAGCTAATAAAATATCCTGGAAATGATTCTATTTTTAATCCATTAACCTCAGCAATATTTACCACATTCGACCTCAAAACCTTTTTTGTATTAATATTTAATTATGGACTTAAAGTTAATTTTTCTATGATGACTTTATCTTTTCCGTAAAATCATAATTTTTTTCATTTTGACTTTAATAAAAGCTAACATTCTCCTTCCATGAAAAAAGTTATCTGACAAAAAGGTAATTCTTTTTAGGCATATTAATTTTATCTTTAAAAAATATCTACAATTTTAACTTTAGCTAAATTATCTATTTTACAGTATTTTGTCATTGTTTAGTATTTGATTATCAATGATATTCCCCTGTTATTTTATCTATAAATACAGTTCTTTGAAGAATATACAAATATAACCTCATCTATATACCTCAAAAGAGGATCGTGAGAGAAATTTTGGTCGGAATTTTCGACAGCCTTCCATTCACCCTTGTTTCAGGGTACCATGTCGAGACGTAAAAGTGGTCAACCTATTTAGCGACCTCGAAGGTC
>JBMFSN010000042.1:0-3140 GCA_049967535.1 Minisyncoccia bacterium
AATTTTTGAAAAAGAAATAGATGAACTTGTTTATAAATTTATATAATTTAACAACGGAAGAAATAAAAATAATTGAAGGAAGTAGGGAATAATGAAAATTAAAAAGATATCTTTTATTAACAATCTAGGAGGTTTCTCAGATTTTAAGGGGGACGAAATATCGGATTTTAAGGAGTATAACTTTATTTATGGATGGAATTATTCCGGGAAAACAACTTTTTCAAGATTATTCAGATTTCTTGAAATAAAATCAATCCCTGATGATTTTAAAGAATTGCGATTTAAAATAGAAACAGATTCAGGTGAGATAACACAGGGTGATATAGGAAAAGAATATCCAATTAGAGTATTTAACGAAGATTTTGTTGCTGAAAATTTTTACTGGGATGACGAAAATCATGAAATAAATCCTGTATTTATTTTAGGAAAGGAAGCTAAAGAATTAGAAGAAAAAATGAAAAAATTATCTAAAGATAATGAAGAGAAATCTAATCAAATTGAAGAATTGAAGAAAGATATAAAACAAAAAGAAAACAGTTTGGCGAATTCTTTGACAAATAAAGCAAGTGAAATCAGGAGAATTTTAGGTATTACCAATTCAAGAGAATTTGATAAAAATTCATTGGAAGAAAAAATAAAGACATTAGAAGAGAATTATGAAAGTAAAATTTTAGATGAAACTACTTTGCATGAAACGATTAAAAGATACAAAAGCGAAGTAAAGCGAGAAATTTCCTTTAATAAACCCAAGTTAAAATTTAATGAATTATTGGATAAAGCAAAAAAAATATTATCAAGCAAGGTTACTTCTCAGCAATTAATACAAAGACTTCAAGAAAATCCAGAGTTAAGCAAGTGGATCTATGAAGGTATCAGATTCCATGAAAATGAGACAACCTGTCAGTTTTGTGGTAATAAACTACCCGAAGATTTATTAGACAGGTTAAACAAACACTTTTCTGACGAATATAAGAAGTTAAAAGAAGAAATCAAAAATATTAATAATGAAATTGATTCAGAGGTTGAAAAGATCAAAAATATGCAACTACCACATCTAGAGGAATTCTTTAAAAATTTTCACAATGAATACGACAGAATAAAAAGAAATTTCAATGATGCTAACGCAGTTTGTATAAGCAATTTGAAGAAACTTAAAAAATATTTATCAGAAAAGGAAAATAACCCCTTTGAACAATTAGAAATCCCGATTGATGATATAAAAGAAAGTAAAATGGAAGAAATTATTAGTGAGCTTGATAAATTGGTAAGTGACCATAATGAAGAAGTCAAAAATTTTCAAAAACAAAAGAAAAAATTACAAGGGGAAATAATAGAACATTATGCAGCGGAATTTATAAATCAGAAAATATATTCTGAGTTAAAGTATTTTGAGTTAAAGAGAGAAATTGAAAATAAGCAAAAAGAACAAGAAAATTTAGCAAATAAACTTGAGGGAAATAAAAAGCAGATTAAGGAGATCCAAAACAGGATAAAAGCAGAAGCTATTGGGGCTGAAAGAATAAATGAATATTTTAGCAAATTTTTTTCCGAGAACAATCTAAAGGTAGAATTAACCGATAATAATAATAAATATAAGTTATATAGAGACAATAAAGTTGCAAAGTATTTAAGCACAGGGGAGAAAAATATAATTGCTCTTATTTACTTTTTTGCAAAATTAGATGAAACTAACTTTGATTTCAGAAATTCAATAATTTTTATTGATGACCCGATTTCAAGCCTTGATTCAAATCATTTGTATGGTATGAATGGATTTATATGCGAAAAATTTAAAAGTTGTGGACAACTTTTTATTACTACCCATAACTACGACTTTTTCAATTTGTTAAAAGATTTTAAAAAATATGATTTAAGGTCTAACGATTACAGAAGAGCGGATGGTTCAAATCCACAAGGAGCTCTGTATCTCATAAAAAAGACACAACAAGGGATATCAATTCAAAATTTACCTCCTGTTCTTGAAAGACATAAAAGCGAATATAATTACCTTTTCAGTATATTACATGAATTTAAGGAAAATAGTAATAAAAGTAACTTCGAAATGCTATTCATCTTGCCTAATATCATTAGAAGATTTTTGGAGCAGTATCTTAATATGAAATATCCAGATGGAAAAACACGAAGTAAAGATATAAAAGACAAATTTAAAAAATTCGCTGATAGCATAGACGAGGCAAAAATTAGTAAGGTATTAAAACTTATAAACGAGCATTCACATGAAGAAGTTTTGGAGCATAGCAAAAGAATTCCTGAGTTATTAGAGATAGAGGATTGCATTTCCTTTATTATGGAACTGTTGAATAATAAGGATAGCCAACATCTTGAAGCATTAAAAGCGAGCTTAAGATGATACCCATAGTTAAACAGATACAATGCTTTGTCTCCCAAATCCTCTCCCTCAATTCCCCTTCTGTGAAGGGGTGGACGTCAAAGGCGGACGGGGTAGTTGAAGACATCCCTCTAAAAGAAGGGAATGAGGCAAAAGTAAAAGAACTTGAAAAAGAAATTGACCAGCTGGTTTATAAACTTTATGATTTGACAAATGAAGAAATAAAAATAATAGAGGAAAGTAAAAAATGAAAAAGTGAAGAGTTGAAAGTACAAAGATTTCAGATAAATGAATTTCATCAAAGAGTTAATAGATCAAAGAGAACCCACAGGCGGACAAAAGCCAATGGGAGCGCAAGAGTTAGCCCATCTTTACCCTAAAATACCTAAAATCGTATAAAGTTGACATACCAGTCTGCTATTTGAGAAATGTAAATGTTAATTTAAAAGCATTTCTTAGAATCCAGGGTTTTCAGAATCTGGGTTTATTTTGTATAACTTTATACGGTTATACTAGTGTAATAATATCAATAATTTGTTAAAAAACAGCAACATCAATCTCTTGAACCGAGTTTTCGTTTACAATGGTTAGTTTACCATCAAAAGACTTCATTTGTTCATTAGCGTTCAGTAGTTCTATGCCGTCATTTTGCCATCGAGAGAAATGTCTATGTTAATTTCGTCACTTATTTTTATTGTTTCAACTTTCTCAGTTGAATCTCTGAATTTTATGTAGGAAATATTATATTTTGAATCGTAAGTGGTTTTCATAATTTAACTTTCTGAAAAGT
>JBMFSN010000043.1:0-3137 GCA_049967535.1 Minisyncoccia bacterium
AAACAAAGAAAGAGCCTCTTACAGATAAGGAAATAGAGCAAATAAAAAGAAAGGTAGAAGAAAAATTAAGAGGATTGCAAATAAACATCCTTAAAACAAAGCAAAGTTTATCACCTATGGATAAAAAAATTAAAAGAAAATTGTTAGAATTGGGGATAGATCTATATAATCCATATGTACTTTCAAAAAAAGAAAAGAAGGATATCCTAGAAGAGCTAAAAAAACAGGAAAAAGTGCCTCCACCATTCCGCAATGTAGATAATATAATGGTTCTTCTTAAAAAGAGCAGTCATGATTATGCTTATGCCTATGCAAGCCCAGAAACCAATATTAAAATTCTCGCGGTGATAAAATATGTATGATTACGAATTTTTAAAGAATAAAGGTTTCTTCAAGAATTTTTATAAAGACAATATTGAGATAGAAGGAAAGCAGATAAGTTATTTGGTTGATTCGAATAATGCTTTGATTTATTTTGAAATAAATATAGATGACCTTAATAATTTAGCAAGTAAAATAGCTAGAGCTGTAACTTCACTTTATCAAAAAATAGATTTTGTATGGTTTAAAGCTTTAGAAAAAAATAAAATTAAAATTTATAGTAGAAATACCGAAATCAAATGGTTTAATTATGATGAAGACAAAAGAAGCGAAATTAGAAAAAGTAAGGAATTATTATTGAATAAAATTTCTCCTAGCAAAATTAAAGGCCTTTTCGACCTCAAAGGCTTAGAAAATAAGTTCTATAATGAACTATGGGATGTACGATTAAAAATAGCAAAAAGCATTAATTTGCCGCTTGATGATGCAAGCAAACTTTTAGTAGCTCAGCGCTTTATTGATAGAACAATATTTCTTTATTTCTTAAGCGGACTAAATGTGATATGGATTACAAAAGATGGTACTACAAAGGTTTTTAATACAAAGCATTTGCGAGATACATTAAAATGGTTAAACGATAATTGTAAAGAAGACATATTTCAATTCCTTAATTCAATATTTTTTGATATATTGAATGTTAACAAAAATGATAAATTCACCAAAAAAACTTTTGAGGAATGTGGGATAAAATTTGAAATAAAAGGTCCTTATTTAGACGGCGGTTTGTTTAGAGAAGAACAATTTGGAAGTTATTCAGAAAGAAATATTAAATTGAAAGGGGTAGAAGATTTAATAAAATTGCTAAATCAGTATAATTGGATTGTTACTGAAAATGAATCTGACGATACTAGTAATGAGGAAACTATAGGGAATTTAACTCCAGAAATACTTGGACATATCTATGAAAGATTTTCAGTTTCTTTTGATTCATTAGGGATTAAAAATCTAAAAGAGATTAAACTAGACAAATTAAAAGAAAGTCTAAAATCAGGCAGAAAGAAAATAGGTTCGTACTATACACCAAGGCCAATTACTAATTATATGGCTAAAAAAGCAATATCATTAGTTCTCAAAAATAAAATAAAAATGGAAGGTGCACCAGAAGTTATAAATGCAATTGTTTCTGATGATAATCCAATAGATAAAGACAAAATTGACCTAAAATTAGTAAAAGAAATATACAGAAAAGCAAAAGAGCTTACAATTTGTGATAATGCTTGTGGGTCCGGTAGTTTTCTATTGGCTGCGGGACTTGAAATACTTAATATTTTTAATAAGACTTATGAATACTTAAAAGATGAAATAAAAGAAGATGAAGATTTATTTAAGGAATTTGAAGAGCTTAAGAACAAAAATAGAAATTACCTTTGGGTAAAACAGATAATCACAAAAAATCTTTATGGCGTTGACATAATGAGTGGAGCCATAGAAGTGGCTAAACTAAGAATGTGGTTATGGCTAGTATCTCAGCTAAAAGAAAATGAAGAATTTGAAATTCTACCTAATTTAGATTTCAATCTACTTGTAGGAAACTCTTTAATCGGCTTCTCTAAGAATATAGAGGAAATACCCCAACTCTTTATGGATCAAGATGAAAAACATAAATTAAAGGATATTATTTCTAAAAGAAATAAATTCAAAACTCTCTCACAAGAAGAAGCATTAAAAATTAAACCACAAATCTACAAAGAATTAAATGAAGCAAGGAAAAAGTTAAATGAAATTTTAATTGATTCATTTCAAACAAGAGGTAGCTATATAAGTGAAGAAGAGATATTAAGTAGACAGCCATTTCATTGGAATTTAGAGTTTGACGTTTTTGATTTTGAAAAGCCTAAAGAAGAAAGGGGATTCGATATAGTAATGAGTAATCCGCCATATATTAGGGGGGATAAATTAGGTGATGAAAAGAGGTATTTAGAAAGAATGGGGTACAAAGTTTATGGTGAAAGTGCAGACCTTTACGCCTACTTTTATGAGCGTTCGCACCAGATTCTCAAACAAAATGGCGTACTGGCATATATTACTAGTAATAAGTGGTTAAGAGCAAAATACGGAGAAAAGTTAAGAGAATTCTTAAGTAAAAACACAAGAGTAAATCAAATTATAGATTTTAGAGGCTTTCCCGTATTTAAAGGCGAGGCTACTGTTGATACTTGTGTGCTCTTTTTTGAAAAGGCAGCCCCTAGCGAAAATGATTATGCAGAAATAGTAAATGTAGATAAAAATAACTTTGATCCTGATAAAATCCTTCAATATATAGACACGAACAAATTCTCTAAGATGCAAAGCAGTTTAGGCAAAGATATTTGGGTTCTAGAAAACGATGAAATATCTAAATTAAAAGAAAAAATAGAAAAAATTGGAAAACCGCTTAAAAATTGGGATGTTCAAATTCGTTTTGGAATCAAGACTGGCTTTAATGATGCATTCATCATCAATACAGAGACAAAGAATAGGATTTTAGCAAACTGCAAAACAGATAAAGAGAGAAAAAGAACTGAAGAGATAATAAAACCAATTTTAAGAGGAAGAGATATAGAGAAGTGGAGATATAAATGGGCTGGGTTATGGGTTATAAAAATAGAAGCAGGGTGGACTAATAAAAATCGTGGCAGTCAAAAACCAGAGGAATTCTTTAAAAATACTTTTCCAAGCTTGTATAACTACTTTATGACCTTTAAAGACTATAAAAAAGGAAGAGGTAAAGGACTTTTTAATAGAGATGACCAAGGAGATTATTGGTGGGAATTAAG
>JBMFSN010000044.1:0-2950 GCA_049967535.1 Minisyncoccia bacterium
TTCTAAAGCAGCAGGCACTAAAATATCAACCGGTAATTCTAATAATTCTTCGTTAGAAATAACTTTACCATTCGGATAATCACTAACTTTTCCTGTTTCTTCTTTTACTTTCATTACTTCTTCTGGATTTAAACCATTTTCATTATAAATACCGCCTTTCGAATCAGAAAGAGCAACAATTTTATAACCTTTCTCATAAGCAATCTTGGCAAAATAATAACCAACATTACCTAATCCCTGAATGGCAATTGTTTGATAATCTTTATTTAACGTTTTTAACAAATTATCCATCACGATTACTCCGCCGCGACCTGTTGCTTCAGTTCTGCCTAAACTACCTCCTGATTCAACTGGTTTGCCAGTAAAAGTTGCGGGAGATTTTTTCCCGGTTGTTTTTTCGTACTCATCCAACATCCACATCATTATTCTTCCATCAGTATTAACATCTGGTGCTGGTACATCGACATCTTCGCCAATAAAAGGAGCGATAGCTTTAGCATAAGAGCGCGATAATCTCTCTAATTCTCCTTCTGATAATTCTTTTGGATTAACAATCACCCCTCCTTTTCCTCCTCCTAAAGGTAAACTATTAGCCGCACATTTCAAAGTCATTAAGGTAGATAAAGCAATAACTTCTTCCCGAGATACATTTTGATGAAATCTAATTCCTCCTTTATAAGGGCCTAAAACATTATTATGCTGAGAGCGATAGCCAACAAAAGTTTTAATCACACCATTATCCATTTTTACTGGGACTTTTACCTCAATTACTCTATCCGGCTGAATAAGAAACTCGATTTCTTCTTGGCTGAGATTTAATTTTTGCCCAGTCTTTTGAATTAATTCCTGGGCAGTTTTTAACATTTCATTTTGAGTGTTAATCATATTTTTATTTTTTAAGTTTTTTAAGTTTTCGACCTTTTTATTATTTTTTTATTATTTATTTTTAAAACTCTTTATTAAAATTGACAAAACAAAAAGCAAGGCACCAATAATAATGATTAATGGTCCGGTTGGCAAGCGAGAGAAATGATTTAAGAAAATTCCAATAATTGTAGCCACTATTCCAGAAACAACAGACCAAATTTGATAGCTTTTTAAATTAAAGCTAAGATTTCTTCCAACTGCTGCAGGAATTGCTATTAAAGCTGCAGTGATTAATCCTCCCACTAAATATACTCCTAAAGAAACAATCAATCCGATATTCAATAAATACAAAAAATTGTATAAACTCACATTTGTTCCTTCGACTCGAGCTAATTCCTCATGAATATTTAAAAGCATTACTTTAGAATATATTTGCCGGGTTAAGTAAAATACCAAAATAGAAATTGCCACTACAATTAACGTTTCCTTTAAGGAAATAATGTTAATATTACCAATTAAAGCCTCTTCTGCTTTATCAATTGGCAAAATTAAAAAAGCACTTCCTACTCCAAAAGCAAAAATAATAGCGGCTAAATTTTCCATGGGTAATTTAGTTTGTCTTTCTAAAAACCAAATTAAAATCACTCCAAACAAAACAAAGGGAAAAACTCCAACAAATAAGCTCCATCCTAAAATAATTGCAAGCGCTGCTCCTGGTAAAGTTAAATGAGCGAGGGGTCCAGCTACAACTGACATTTTTCGGGAAAGCATTAAAGTACCCAAATAACCTGCTACCCCGCTAATACAAATACCACTAATTAAACTAAGTAATAATTGACCACTCATATTTTAAAAAATTAATGTTCGTAAAATTTTATTTTCCCACCAAAAACTTCTTCTAATTTATTAGGAGACATTACATCATATGGTGGTCCAAAACAAGTATGGGTTTTATGAGCTAAACACATTACTTTATCGGTAAAATCGTAAACAATATCAAGATCATGCGTCACTAAAATAATTGTTAAATTTCGTTCTTTTTGAATTTGTTTTAATACAGTATAAATTGTTTTTCCTCCTCCAATATCAATTCCAGTAGTAGGCTCGTCAAGGAATAAAATTTCTGGCTCTCCAATTAATACCCAAGCAATCAATACTCTTTGAAATTCACCGCCTGATAAATTTCCAGTTAGTTTATTAAGAATATCTTCTTTTAACCCAACAACTTTTAAACTTTTTATAATTTCTTCTCGAGTTAAATTTTTCTGTTTTAAACGAAAGAAATCTTCCCCTGTTAAAGGTAGACCCTTAAATAATAATTGGTTTAAACCCTGCGGTAAATAACTAATACGATATTTTTTATCCCAAATTATTTTTCCCTGATAAGGAATTAAACCTAAAAGAGCTCTTAAAAGAACACTTTTCCCTGCTCCATTAGGACCAAGAATTGTTAAAACCTCGCCTTGATTTAAGGTAAAAGAGATATTTTTTAAAATCTCCTCTTTATCTAAAGAAATAGTTAAATTTTCAACTGTTAAAATCATATCCATTACTAATTAATAATTTTTATTGCTTTTCCTTTTACTAAAGCTTCAGTTATTTTTTTATAAGCCGAAGATAAAGTTCTTTGAAAAGTTGGTTGCGAAATGCCCATTTTTTTAGCTGCTTCGATTTGATCTAAACCTAAGAGGTGCTTTAACCTTAGAGCCTCAGCTTCTTCCATGGTTATTTCCACTAATTCTAAATCTCTCAGGGGAACACCTTGAGGTTTAAAATAACAAGCTCCTAAACGACATCTAATGCGACGATAAATTCTTGGCCGAGGCATATCCTAATTAAATTTTAAATTTTTAATTTTTAATTTTTAAGCAGTAATGACAAATTCCAAATTCCAGATTCCAACTTTAATCGCCTCTTCTCAAAGGAATTTTGCAATGAGGGCAAATTAAATCAGGACAAGGTACTCCCCTTTGATGTTCAACTTTATAACCACACTGAGGACAAACACAATAACCTTCTGGACCTCTACCCTGAGCATTCTCTAACTCTTTTTCAAAACGCCCCTTTCTTTGCCAACCAAAAC
>JBMFSN010000045.1:0-2924 GCA_049967535.1 Minisyncoccia bacterium
ATGTATGGTGCACTTTTCTCACCGCGATCAGTTGAAGCATAATATTTTATTATTGGATGTGCTTTATTAACATATATAATATCTTCCCCCACTCGGGCAATTTCATCTGAAGATTCGTTGTATTCATCTTGTATCCCATCAAATAACCCTTTTGAATTTTTAAAATTAGGTGGTACAAAACTTATTTTTGCATTTGCAATATAAGATCCGTACTGTGCTACTATGGTTGTTTGGTCTCCCACTTTAGCATTATAATTTACCTTTATTTTGTAATATAATATATTTTCTGTTAAATTTAACAAATTAGTTATGTCCAGTTTTTTAATAGTATTAATCAAATTATTCCCTTCTAAATTTTTAATGTAAATTTTATTTATGTTTTGAGAGACAATATCTTTTTTCACGTACAAAAACAAGTAACCATATTTTTTATCTACATTAAAATCATATTTATCTGGCAAAAAGTTCATGCTTTTAATATCTAAAATTTCATTGTGTTTAACTACTACAATAAGATCTGTAGAATACCCGTTTGCTTCAGCTGTAACAGTAGCGAATCCTTGTTCGATGCCTTTTATTTTTATTTTTGAATACTTTAAATCTGGATCTAAATCTTTTTTATTTTTAAATGTATTTAAATTAACCTTTTCGGGAGTTATTTTTATTGGTATTTTTCCACTTGCAGATTTTGTATATAATTTAATATCTTCAGATATTTTATCAGCATTTATTACAAGAAAAACATTTTTTTCTTCATACTCTTTAAGATTTATTTCTTTAGAATAATAAAAACCTATCGCATTGTTATTGGGCCTAAAATTCCTTGGTGGTGCTTCTGTATCGATTTCTTCTAATTCCTGTTTAGCAATATTATTCAATTTTGAAATTACCTTTGAAGTATCAAAATTTGGTTTTTGGACATTTCTATTTTGTTTAGTCATTTCTCTAATAATAGGTTTTAATACCTCTACCAATTTTTTATTAAATTGATGTCTCATATCAATTCCTGTCCTTTTTTCATCTAGAACTGATTCATCCCTACTTAATAATTTTTCAAAGCCATTTACATATACTTCTCCCCTAAGATTTGCTGCTATTAGATCGGTTTCCATAGGAGGAATGAGGGATTTTTCGGCTACAACATCCTCATTATATATAACAAGTAGTAGGCAGTCTGCAAATAATTCAGTGCTTGCTTCGTCAAGTTTAAAAATTTTTATATTTATTTCAAATTCCTCGCCATTATAATTTATACTACTCGTTTTGTCAAGAATCACTGTTTCACTATAGCTTGGTATTTGTAATGTTTGAATAATACCTTTTAATTTATCAATAAATATTATTTCATATCTTGCATTCTGAAGTATTTTTCTCAAAATCCACTGATTCAATATTAGATTAATTAATCTGTTTGGTTTTATGAGTAAATCTTGTGGTACTTTAAGTTTTACTTGTGTGCCGTTTTCAGGAATTTTGTAGGCATACCTATTTGACTCTGTAGCATTCCTAAATACAAGTTCTTCTATACTTTGCTCTCCATCTTTTATAAATATGCGAAGTTGAGTAAGTTTTCCGTCTTTAATGGTGGTAATTATCCCTTCTCCCATCCTAAGGCAAGCTTCTTTTAAACCTACACCAAAAACGCCACCTACTTTTTGGCCAGATTCTATACCACTAGTTAAACCACCATAATTCTTTGCTACTGTATACAACTTTTCTCTAGACATGCCTTCTGCGTTATCTGTTACGGTACAAGTTGAAGTTCGAGTATCATATTCTATTATAATTTTTCCTTTACCATTCATACGTTTATAGCTGTCTGCGCTATTAACTACAAGTTCTGTAATTGCCCTAGAAAGATCAGGTATACTGCTTTTAAGGTGTCTTCTCCACCACCTATCTGTAACCTCTATACGTTCAATTTTTCCCAACTTTATCACCTTTTAATATTTTTATACATTCATTTAATGCAGAAATTGCTTCCTCGTCTCTTATTCTTTTTGCATATTCTAAATAACGAGCTAGTACTTTTCTAGTTGTAGTAAAGTCAGTTTCGCTAGAAAGACCTAATGAATTTTTGATATCTGATGGAAGAATAGTGTCGGATTTACCTTTTATTATTTTTTGGAAAACCTTGCTATTTTTGAATTCTTTAATGAAGTAACCTTCTTTTCTAGCAGGTACAGATTTTGTAGGCCCATTTTTTGGTGCAGAGCTTTCTTTTAATTTTTTTTCTATCAAACCAATAATTTCTTTCCCTTTATCTGTGACTTTATACCCGCTTTTAGGATTACCTATTAACCATTCTTTGCTTTTGGTATTATGATGATATACGCTATAATACACAGTTAGACTGTCAGGATATTCAGGAAAACCTATAAGTGCGAACTTTTTGGGAAATAATTTATACGCTGCCGCTGCTATTTTGTCCTGTGTGGGTTCTATATTTTTATCTTCCAAGAATTTTACTGTAAATAAAATAAGTTCATCTTTACTTAATGCACTGTAGTCTTCTTTAACTTCTGTTAATTTTCGAATTTTATCTTCATCTGAAGCAGCATAATCTAACATAATCTCACCAATTTTTCAATATATTGTATGAATTTCGTTTATTTTCTAATACTCCAAGTTCTCTCAAGATGGATATCTTGCTAGAAGCTACGGCACGCGACTCTCTTTTTACCCAATTAATGAAGTCGTGAGTTTCTTTTGATATTCCTCTTTTGCCATACTTACTGTTCTTATAAAGAAAGTCAACAAATTCCTGATTTGAATAGAAGTATTTTGTTAGATCTTGGTAGCTTGGAATTTTACCATGCAGCTGCATTTCTTTTATGTAATTAACAAAGCCTTTGAGTAAGCCGTATTCTTTGTAGCCCTGAGCATCTATCTGTTTCAAATAGGCAGTAATAAATTCAATCTCT
>JBMFSN010000046.1:0-2824 GCA_049967535.1 Minisyncoccia bacterium
ATAAATAAGAAAAATAAGGAACGCTATAACTATTATTAACAATAACCACACCACATTGCTCCGCCTCCTTAGATTTCAGATACGCTCATAAATTACGCTAATCTGCCTCTTTTTAGAGTCTTTCCTGTCTTTGCGGAATCAAACCATATTGACTTTTGAATCACATAACAAAAAATAGCAGTTCCAGAGTTTTCATCAGCCATTTTTATTAGATCTTCTTTTTCTTTGGAAAACCTGCTTTCATCCATTTCAGATTTTCTCGTGTATTTAACTTGTATGAACCACTTTTTGCCTTCTAATCTGGCGATTATATCCGCTGGTCCTCGACCACCATCGTAAATTATTTCCCATCCCTTATTTTTTAACCATTCCACAACTTTTTCTTGTTTTCTGTATCCAGCGGTTGTATTCTTCATCGAATTCATCCCCCTAAAAAGCGAATAAAATAACTAATGTTCTTTGAAAATCTATAACATCTTTTTTGACATCCGGATATATTATATCGATCTTTTGTTAGATTTCAATGGTATTTTTTGGAGTTGTTAGATCTTACAGTAATTTTCTATATCATTGAGTGTAATATCCTACTTTTTCTATCTTTAAGCCATTTATAACATATTTGATAATCATCAGACCCCCTTCTTAGAGGAAAAGTTGACCTCATTTGTTTCCCGTCATATCCAAATTTAATTATTTAAATTATTATATCAGATTTGTACCCTTTACTTTTTGATTTTAACTGTGTATACTGATTTTATATAAATGAATTTAGAGGTGTGAATTTATGAAGATGTCAGTGGGAGATTTCGAAAACTTTCTCGAAAAATTTAATAATAATACTGAAAACATAAAAAAAATAGGTGAACTTATCAAGAACAAGGGAAGCGATATAGAAGAAGACGTTACAAAAATAATGCAAACTTTTTCAAAACATTTGGGATATGACATAAAATTTGAATTCACGGGATCAAATAGTTTTCCAGATGTTTTAGTTAAGGATAATTCGAAAATTTTATTTGGTGTGGAATTAAAAACATCTAAATCAGAGGTAATACCAGGGAATTCCATAATGGAGGATTGTTCTATAGGGCATGATAGATTATTTATAATTATATTTGAGTACGATAAAGAATATAACGTGAGACCAATTTGGGGTCATTATTTCGAAGCGGTTCAAACGATCAAAATAACTCACAGCCCAAGATATTATATTTCATCCACAATTTTAAAGAATAGAACTGGTGGGATGTTTAGTTCTAAAAGTTCAGAAGAAATTGACAAAATGAGAAAAGATAAAAACAAATTGTTGGTAGAGGCTTATAATTCATCCGGAACTCATAGTTTTCCAGAATGGTTCACTTCTTTTTTCGATGACGATCAAAAATCGACTTTTAGTTTGAAACAAATCAAAAAAGGAGATAGCGAAATTAGATCATCTCTTATAGCTGAGAGCTTTGTATGGTGCCCAATATTGTTTTCAAATCAAAATAAAAAATACAAATTTGTTGAAAAACTTTTAATTTTGCGAGGTTATTATCCTCCAGCTAATCTTAGAGATTGGTTTTCAGCCGGTGGGCAAGAAGATAAATGTCAACACGTTTTAAAAACTTTCGAAGAAAGTGCGAACGAAATAAGTAAAATTTTTAGAGGTGAATTTAAAGATGAGAAAAGTTTAAGAGAATTTTGGGAAGAACAAATCACAGGTGTAGTAGAAACATCAGACTTAAAAAATGATTGGAAAAAAATAGTGCTCAAGTTTTTTGATTTTGACAAAATAACAAATAATTGTAAAACGAAATTAGATAGTATTTTGAACTCTATATAAGATTTTGAAGGCTTAAATTTTCTTCTTGTTAAAGTCACATAAGAGTTTAAGTGGACATTTTTCACAAATAGGTCTTTTTGGTAAACATATCTGCCTGCCAAGGGAAACAGCGCCAACGTGAAAAATTTTTCTGTATCCCTCTGGTATCATCTTTTCTAAAGTTTTGTGTAGTTCTCCACGTTCGTTTCTAAGATAAATTTCTTTCTTAATAATTCCCAATCTATAAGCTACTCTATAAGTGTGAGTATCGACTGGGAGAACATCGTAGTCTAAAGAATACATCATCAGCGCTTTAGATATTTTTATCCCCACGCCAGGCAACGATAGCAAATATTTTTCGACTTCCTGTTTCTTCATCGTTTTCAAAGGAGATAAAGTAACGCTTCCAAAGTCTCTTCTCATTTTTTCAGCCGCTTTTTTCATCCACAAAGTTTTTATCTTATATAGTCCGCAAGGCTTTATAACGTTTTCTATAACTTCAGAATCGATCGTTTCCAAGTTTTCCCATCGCACAACGGCTCTTTTTAGATCACAAAAGACATTTTCAAAACTTTTATAGGATGTTTTAGTGCTCAGAACTAAGAAAAAATACTCATCGGTCGGATCAGGCTTGTTTCCTAAATTTGGGACTCCAAAAGTGCTTTTTAAGATATCACAAATTTCTATGATGCGCTTTTTGTTCAATAGATCACCTTATTTGTGTTTATATTCTGCATTTTCCAACATCAGCGATCTTAAGAAAACTTCAGCGCTTTCAGCTATATGCCAGGCCAAAACGGGAGGAACGGCGTTCCCAACAAGTTTATACGCTTCTGACATAGACGCTTTAAAAACGAAATCATCTGGAAAACTTTGCAATCGCGCCACTTCCCTAACTGATAATCTTCGATCAAATTTGTAGTGGAATTCTATATTTCCATGATGTTCCGCTCTTATAGTTGGAGATGGGGCGCAACAAGATATGCGTTTATTTCCTTGACCGTTATTTTTTTTCGCTTT
>JBMFSN010000047.1:0-2795 GCA_049967535.1 Minisyncoccia bacterium
TTCAGAAGGACCTTAACTTCAAAATCCACGCTCATAAGTTCAGGCATACATTTGCTGTGAAGGCTGTATTAAGTGGAATTCCTCTAAATGTTCTACAGAAATGGCTTAGCCACTCATCCATATTCGTTACATCAATATATACGGATATTACAGGAATGGATACGAGCCAGTTCATGGAGCAGGTGAGGTAGATGGGGGTTGTGGTCGGATAATAATCAAAAGAAAAAGATTAAAGAGGGGAAGACCATTAAGATGTATAGAAAAACATGAGTGAGGATGGAATGAATTCAGATTACAATGAAGAAGAAAGAAAATTAGAACATAAAAATTTCGGTGAAAATGATGGTATTAAAAGAATAAATTCATTTGATCCGAAGGAGCAACCGACTAAACGCATACTTTATTTTTTTAATGATCCGATCGAATTAACTAGGGAAACAAAATCGATGTTGTTTGAACAAC
Source organism: Minisyncoccia bacterium (assembly GCA_049967535.1). Lineage (GTDB taxonomy): Bacteria > Patescibacteriota > Minisyncoccia > UBA6257 > UBA6257 > JBMFSN01. The sequence continues at coordinate 463 of JBMFSN010000047.1, forward strand.
AGATTGCAGACAGTAGAAACAACTCGCGGGGATTCCAAATAGATATGTCACCAGACGAAATTATTAATTTATTTAATAAAAAAGAAATAGATAAAGATTGGTCATTCAAAGAATTAAGGCCATCGGAAACTGGGAAATGGACTCATAGTTATCATAGATATCCCGCTAAATTTATTCCACAAATAGTTGAAAAATTAATGGATGAGTATGTCTCTAAAGAGAATGTACACATAAATGATCCATTCATGGGGAGTGGGACTACTATTGTCACAGCCATTTCCAGAGGAATGAAAGCAAGTGGCACTGACATCAATAAAATTGCCTATTTAATTACAAAGGCAAAGTCAACGCCGATAGAGCCAAATTATCTTGATAAAAAGATAAATAAATTATTAAAGGAATTAAGTGTTTTAAAAGAAAAACAGACTACATTGTTTAATGATAATATTGAACCATTAATACCTCAGAAACATATTGAGAGGATTGACTATTGGTTTACAGAAGAAAGCAAAATCGAATTAGGTAAAATTTTAAGGGTTATTTCTGAAGAAGACGATAACATTGTGAGAAATTTTTTCTTAGTAGGATTTAGCCATATATTAAAGAATTGTTCTTTATGGCTTCAAGGGAGTTCAAAGCCCACAAGAGATTTGGGAAAAAAACCTACTAAACCTTATGATGCCTTTCGAAGACATTTAATAAAAATGAAGAGGGGAAACGATGCTTTTTATAAAGTTGTTCCAGAGAAAATAAGAAAAAATATAGATGAGTATCTGAATATTAAAGTTGGGGATGCAAGAAGCCAACCAGTAGAAGATGAATCAGTGGATTTAATTATTACTTCAAGTCCATATGTGACAAGTTATGAATATGCAGATTTACATCAATTATCAACCATATGGTTTGATTTAGCAGACGATTTAAAAGAATATAGAAAGGAGTTTATTGGTACATCATCTAAAAATTACAAAAACAAAAAATTAAAAAGTTTAATCGCCATAGATATAGTTGATAGAATGTCTAGAAAAGACGAAAAGATGTCGAAGGAAATTGAAGCATTTTTTATCGATATGCAAGAAACTTTTAATGAAAGTTTTAGAATTTTAAAACATGGCGGAAGAGCTTGTTACGTCATAGGTAATACAAAATTAAATGGAATTAATATATTGAATGCCGAAGTATTTGCAGAAAGTTTACAATATTCTGGTTTTAAAATTGATAGAATAATAAAAAGAGAAATACCTAATAAAATACTTCCACAGAAAAGGGATGAGAAAACGGGTAAATTTGCAAATAATTTGAAGGCTAACACTGAGGCATATCCGATAGAATATATTGTAATTGGTTTAAAGGAGTGAAAAATATGAATTTTGAGGATTTAAAAAATCTATATAATGAAAAAAGAAAACAGTACGGGCCTGAAGCATATAAACATATATCGGAAATACTTAAAGAAGCAAAAAAAATTCATAAAGAAGAATGGAGTAAAAATCCCACCCCGAACCATGATCACGAACAAAGCTGGAGGGCTTTTAAAGGAAAAAATTTGGAGAAACTTATTGAATATATTATCACTGAAGAAGTTGAACAATTAGGGCTAAAAGTAATAAATGGGAATATACTAGAAAGAACTATAAACTTACCCGAGGAATTAAGCAAAGTTAAACGGAATTTGGTCATTGATTACGGTGAATTTGGATTGCATCTTCCAGATGTTGACATTGTTATTTATGACCCAAATGAGAGCAAAGTGTTAGTGGTCATTTCTAGTAAAGTCACTCTTAGAGAAAGAATTGCTCAAACAGGATATTGGAAGCTAAAGCTAATTCAAAATAAGGTTACGAAGAACATAAAAGTTTATTTTATAACACCAGATGAAGATGGCACATTAACAAAAAAAAAGCCTGCTAAAAAAGGTAGAGCAATAGTAGAAGAAGATTTAGATGGTACTTATATTTTAACTGAAGAAGAAATTGAAGAGAGCAATAAAGTTAAAGATTTCAAATATTTCATAGATGATCTGAAAAAATTATTAAACAAATAAAAAATACAATAAATATTTTTATATAAAAATCCTCAAACTTTTATCTAAAATTTTATACTAATAAATGATATTTTGCAAGTATCCAAATAATGTCCTGACACAGTATGCAAGGCGTGATGATCACAAGTTCGATTATGTTAATGAAGGCATTGCTCACAGGAAACGCATCATTGCTGACCGCATCCGGTATATCGGAAAGGAAACTAATAACCTCGATGAGGTTGAGATAACTGGATTAGATGAGGAGGATTACTTAGAGTATACAAAGGATCATGAGACTGTTAACAGC
>JBMFSN010000048.1:0-2740 GCA_049967535.1 Minisyncoccia bacterium
AGTAATTGTTTGCTTATTGACTTTGTAATCGGATAAAGCCTTGTGCCGGAGCCTCCGGCGAGAATGAGACCTTTCATGAGATCAACTTCATTTCTTGAAAAAAGGTAAATTGTTTCTTATTCGTCTTATTTTTTCTTTAAACAACCAAGTGTAATACCAATCATCAGATGTAATAAATTTCAATAATTCATCTTTCAACTGTTTTTGAGATAAATTTTTAGAATATATATTGATTTTATCTGACTTGCTATAAAGATGTCTAAAAAATCTCAAAAAAGAATTTACTTCCCATGTTTTAGAATTAACTAAATTTCTAAAAATTTTCTCTGGATCATTTGACCATATTGCTGTTTGCCCACCGCGTAAAGATAATGTTTCATGTTTAGAAACTCCTGAAGTATTCCAATGAGTTATGCTTTTTGTAGCATGATCACGATAATACTGTTCTTCCTCATCAATATTTTGACTATCAATATACCACGGCAAGTGGCGAGCTTGATATTGACCTAAAGTACGCAAAGCAGGAGCAACGCAATAAGGAGTTCTTGGACGATACAACGCAAAAGTTGTGTCAACATCTGCTTCAAATACATTAGGTTCGATTTCTTTTCCATACAAATTGTTTTCCCATCTAATTACAGATGATTTTAGATGATAATGATCCGGAATATCGCTTAATAAAAGGCCTAATCCTATTTTAAGATAATCAGAATGCCTCTTTAATATCTCATAAAAATAAGTAAGCACATCATAAGGACATACTTCAATAGGTATTACATCTGGATCCGTATAAACAAACCATTCTTCAATAATTACTGGTCTGATTTCTTTAATTTGCCATAAAGCAGTGTGACCCAAATTTTTTTTAAGACGAATTACTGGATACGGACATTTTTTAAGAAAATCAATCAATTTTGGATAAGTTGATGCATTATCAATTATAACAATATTCGTATATCCAGCCTTAGCAAGCCAATCAATTTGTTGCTGAAGGCAATTAACACGATCTCGTGTATTAATGAATATAGGTATATTTTTTGTATACTCTTTCGTGTTCTTAAGTTTTTGCTGAATCTGCTTAGTTAATTGACTATAGTTTGTAAAGATCATCGATTGATCTCACTCCATTCGATTTAAAACTTGCGGAATTAAATTTCAAATTCTTCCTCCTCTTCATTGATATACTCGTGTAGAATAATCTAAAAATCTATTGAATATTTCTTAAAAAAATTTGAAAACTGTTAGTTTTTATAAATTTATCGGATATCTTTTCCAATAAAGCAATATTTTCTTCTCCAAAAATCTTATTTATAAAATTTTTAGAAAAATATTCAAATTTAGAATTTATTTTCAGTTTTTCTGACTGCTTTATGAAAAAAGACGTACTTATTGGATATGAAATTATACTTAAAAGATCATTCTTAATTCTATCTTCAAAATAACCAATATATTCGTCTAAATTCATGTCTAAAATAGACTTAATTAATCTTATCCTAACTAAATTAGTAAAAATCATCATCTCATAAAGGCGATTTGAGTTTTGAGCTTTGTGTCTTCTATTGAAAGAGCAGAGTTGATCTAGCCCTATCTTTGCTTTTGAAAGTAAAAATTTTTCCCATAGATCACTGTCTTGATCGAAAATACCGAGATTAGTATCAAATTTACCCGCTTTAAAGAATAGATCCTTTTTAAAAACCGAACTACTTCCATTGAAAATATTTCCAGCTATTAAATTTCTATATAAGAAAAATAGGCTTAAATCTTTATTCTCTCTTGAATCAATTTTTTTATTAGCTAACACATCAAATTTTACTGAAGTTTTTAAGTCTGGTCCCGTCGCAACATATCTTGAAAACACACAATTATAGCCATTTTCAATCATATTAAGATCAGTAGATAATTTTTTAGGATCACAATAAGCATCATCTGCGCTAACCCATGCCAATATAGGAGCATTTGAATTGTCAGCTGCTATGTTTAACGCATTGCTTGTTCCCAAATTTCTGTCTAAATTTATAAACTTAAAGGATTTCAACGATGTTTTTCCACTTATCTCATTGAAAATTTCTTCTGTATTATCTGTTGAACAATCATTCACAATTACCCATTGTATTTTATTTGCTATTTCTTGGCTTTCAAGGCTTTCTCTTAACTCGTTTAAAAATTTAGCGGAATTGTAAGTTGGCGTTATAATAGAAATTACAGGATCAATATCACTTCTTTGTTTTACAATAACAGGATTGCAATTATAATTAACATATAACTGCTTCTCAGCTTCAAATAACTTGTTTCTAAATATATCTTTATCATACAAATTAGAAACTTTCTTTGCTAAATAATTAATATATTGCTTAAAGAATGTCTTTTTTACAATATATTTTATGCCCATTTGAAATCATCTCCAATTCAAACAAACTTAAAAATGCTTTAATTCAGAATTATTTTTGCCAAATTATTTTATTCACGATCTTTGTATAACTCTGAATTATTTTGACGACTTTCATAGAAACATTTATATCAAGATAGTCAATTGGCTTAACGCTTTCATTTTGCATTTTGAATGATTCAACTGCCATATAAATTGAGTTTATGATCTCATCAGATGTTATTCCGCCTATCACAATAGAACCCTTGTCCAGCACTTCAGGCCTTTCAGTACTTGTCCTTATTAAAACGGCAGGAAAATTCAGAATGGACGACTCTTCGCTTAATGTTCCGCTATCGGACAAAACGCAAAAAG
>JBMFSN010000049.1:0-2670 GCA_049967535.1 Minisyncoccia bacterium
TCCGCATTGATCATTCTGGCATCCCCTACATTTTAGAAGCTAACGCCATTGTTGGTTTAGAACCCCACCATTCTGATTTTCCTAGAATTTATAATTTCCTCAATAAAAGTTATGAGGATTTAGTTAATGATATTTTAGGTGCCGCTTTAGAACGCCTTAAGCGCAATGAACGAGTTAATTATTAAAAACCTGTCTTCTGGTTTTATTACTTTAAATCTTAATAATATTTGACAAAACAAAATATGAATCCTATAATTAATACGCAAATATTAAAGGTCGATTATTAATAAATAAATAATAAACACAATAAATCATATGATCAAAATTAAAACAATTAGTCTTCTTGGTTTTTTGAGTATTTTAGGATTAAGTTTGATACTCACTACTCCTCTTTTAGCAGAAACATCTACAAGCACCACTAGTACTGTTACTTCCGCTCCTTCTACTACCCTACCCACAAATTCTCATTCCGTAAATTCCCATCCTATGCCTTTAATAGTAGAAATTGATCCTGCTGGGAACGTTTTAATGAGAGGTACCGTCTCAAGCATTAATACTGATTCTTTAACTCTTAAAACATGGGGAGGTATTTGGACTGTAAAAGTAGATAGTAATACCAAATTCACTCCCGAAGGTTTAACTCTTAATCAAGTTAAAAGTGGTGAATTTATTGGTCTAAAAGGTAAAGTAAATAGCGAAGAAAATCTAACTGTTAATGCTACTTTAATTCGTGATTGGACTGAAAAGAAAATAGTTAAAAAAGAAATTCAACAAAATAAAAAAGAAGTCAAAGAAATTATTAAAGAAACTCCTAAACCTGCAATTCATATTTTAATCATAGAATCGATTGATACCACTAATAATGTTCTAACTGGAAAATTAAATAATCAAACTATTACTGTGAAATTAGTTAATACTACAAAATTAATTGATCGCAATTGGAAAACTATTAATTTCAATCAGCTCAAAACCAATGATACTATAAGAGTTTATGGCATTTTATCTGACAACTCTTTAGAGGCTTCTGTTATTAGAGATATTTCCATTCCGAGAAAATAACTAATCATCTCATACTAAAAAACCGTCTCTTAGAGACGGTTTTTTAGTATCAATGAATATTATCTACCTCTAATAAAATTTGAGATAAAGATAGGGTTGAATTTTAAAACAAAATTATGCCACCTGATATATCTAAAAATAAAAAAATCTTTTAAATAAAAAAGGGCACATAGAGTGCCCCTAATCGAGTCTTTTTTCAATAGTCCCATCATTTTTTATAATCAACTTTGCTTCTGGTATATCAGCCTTTGTAAGATTTATTATTTCTTTCAATGCTTTCTTCTCATCATCAATAACAGGTAGGCCTCTCTCAATAAGTTTTACCGAGTATATCTTGCCCGACAAAAATTCTCCTTTTTTGTTTACTGATATCTTAATTATCGGAGATACTCCGCATACTCCACTGATGTCAAACCTGTCATAAGTTGCAAAGTTTCCCAAACTGTAAGCAATAAATCTGTCTTTATAAAGATCTATCGCTCTTGTTACATGGGGACCTTCCATAAATACGACATCGGCTCCAACATCAATTGCTTTTCTTGCAAGCTGATAAGGATTTCCTCTGTTCTCGCTAAGAAAATATTCAGTTGAATGAGTGATATGCTGGTGGTTTTGTCCTTCTGCACCTGTGTGAAATGAAACAATAATAATATCGCATTTTGAATCAAGATATTTTATAATTTTGTCTGCTTCGTCAAAATGCATCACTCCACTATAATCCGGAGCAAAAGCACAAAAACCATACTTTACTCCGTTTTTCTCAAATACCGTGTATGAAACTTCTCTCAAACCAGCAAAATATATTCCATCTTGTTTAAGAATAGCCATTGTATTCTTTTTTCCTACATCTCCAAAGTCACAACTGTGGTTATTCGCAAGGCTTAATATGTCAAAACCTGCCTCTTTTAAATAATGAGCATAAGAGTCAGGCATTCTGAAAGAAAAGCATTCTTCACAAGACTTTGGAGTTCCTCCTTTGTCTAAAATGGTCCCTTCAAGGTTGCCAAAGGTAATATCCGCATCCTGGGTTATACTTTCAACATCTTTTAAGATATTTTTGTTAGGCAAATAAGATGAAGAAGGATAATTAGAACCAAGCATTATATCCCCAACGCCAATAATAGATACTGTCTCTGGTGCTGTTATTTTATCTAACACAGAAACAGATTGTACGACAGTATTTACTTTGGCAATCGTTTTATCTACGAGTACTGTTTTTTTACTAATATAACTTCCTTTATAACTTACAAAAATAAAAGCCATAATTAGAAATAGCAAAAACAATTTCTTCATTTCTTTACCTCCTCACAGTTCCATCAAGGTATAAATCTACTTTAATATCCCTTTCTTTAAACAAATTTGTCAATTCTTCAAACCTTAGGTTGGCTTTATTTTGTAGATTTTTAACCAATTCCCCTATTTCAAATCTTCCCTTATCAGTATAACAACCGGAATCAATTTCTACGCTAACTCCTTCAGCTAATATTTCCACATATCTTAATGTTTTTCCTAGCAAATCTGAACTGAATTCAATAACAAATTGCAATTGCATAACAAGTGGCGCATTTATCCATGAATCGATTGGATTAAAACTGGTACTCAAAATCTTAG
>JBMFSN010000050.1:0-2510 GCA_049967535.1 Minisyncoccia bacterium
TTTTAGCTCTTTTCTGTTAGAGACAAGATTGCCAAAATATTCATCCAGATATTGTTCATTATTTAGAACAAAATTTTTCCCAAATATAATTAATAGACCTATAGCTTTAGCCGTTTCTTCTATAGATAGTTCAATCAGTGCAGCCTTAGTTGGTTCACTTACTTTTTTTGAATCCCTCCAAAGTCTTTCAGCATTCATAACGCATAGTTGAATTCCTTCTATTGTTGGTTTAATCTCTTTTGATTTTTTCTCCATTAATTACCATCTTCCCACTCAATTGTGACCTTCAGTTTTTCTGGAAGATTTTTGCTGCCTGTACCTAAAAATGTAGATTTTGCTCCTGGAATTTCTAGTTTATCAATCAATATTTGCAATTCTGCACCTATTTTACTGCCATGTAGCTCTGGGTATCTAGTAACATAAGTCACAAATCTTGTTGCTGCCGGATACCTGTTTCTTTCCATCTCTAATTCAAGCTTTCCCATTTTTAAGATCCTCCGTAATATCGTCAAACTAATTCCTTTTAATTTTCTATAATCTCAACATTGGAAAATAAAAATTTTTTAGAAGAGTTTATTTTGTATTTTTTCTCAATGTACTCTTTCTTTCTTCCAACATTTCCTTTACCGTTTTTTCTATTGAAAGTCCAGTTTATTCTGTATAAATGATAACTATTCTGCTTATGTTCTGACTTTTTTTCACCTAGATCTTCGCTCAGCTCTATAGCATCAGAAAAAGGAATGCAATAAAAATTGTCTGGTATAATTTTTTTATTTTTATGTGTTGCCACCAACAAACCATCCCATTCATATCCGTTTAATAACTCCCCATTTTCGTGAGTATCGACCCTGAATTGAATATCGGATATTTCCTCATTTCTATATTTAATTTGATAGCGTCCTTTTTTTAGATAAGAATTGTCTGAATCAACAATTGCATCAGGCCCACGCATAGTAGTACCGGGCAATAATTTCATACCCAGCATTGAAGAAACAACTATCTCTCCAAAGTTTCCTAATTGAATTGTCTTGCTTTCTACTTTTTCCTGTAATTCTTGCAAGGCATTCAATAACTTCTTAATTAATTCCAGAGAGATTGTATCTTTTACTTCCTCTTTTTCGTTTTTCATTCTTTCGCCACCTCTTCATTTTCTATCATTTTTTCAGATCCTCTATTTATCGACTAATTCCCATTCAATATTAATTTCATTCTCATTTAATCCTGCCCTTTTTATTAATTGTTTAGTAAGACTCTCTACTGCTTGATGACTCCAATGTGTTTCGAGATAAAAATTATCTGCAATTTTCACTTCTGCAATGAATTTTTTACCATCTTTATGTATTGGCTTCGTATTTAATATATAACGCTTAGCTCTACCAGTGAAACCTACTTCAACCGGCATTTTTAAATTTTTGGAATAACCTTTTTTTATTAACCACTCAACAACTTGTATTAATACATCTTTTACATTTTTAACAGGTAAATTTTCCCCTTTTATTTTAACATATTTTGGTTTAAATTCCTTTCTTTGTTGGTCAGGAGATTTTATTAAAGAATTAGTATCAGAAATAGAAGCTATTTCTGGCACTTTTTTTATAGCTCCGTGTTGTCTTTCCTTTCCAGTTTCTATAAATAATGGTTTGAATGGAACCTTACCAAAAGAGCTAATATTAGATATTGAAAGTGCTTTAATTGCTATTTCACTAGGGTCATCATTTAAAATTTCCCAATTTGTAATTTTTTTATCTTGAATTTTGACTTGCTTGAACACATCATAAAGTTCCCATTTGTTTCCGTCTGTGGCTATGAAATAAGGGACTGCTTCAGAATTGCAATAAGTAATATGTTGATTTAAATCTTCAGATTTTCCTAATCCTTTTGCACCAAGAAATGCCATAGGTTTTTCTCTTAATATTAGTGCATAGTCTGGCCTTCCTGCTTGAGTAGAGTACTCTGGTCTAATCTGACTAGGATCCTCAGTATCCCATCCTAATACCCTTAGAAAAGGGTCGATTAATGCATACCTTACAAGTGCCTCACTCTTTGAAAAATCATTTTCATAGGTATTTATTTTTTTCTTTAGATTTTCAATTAAATTAATTAAATCATCTATAACTATTTTCATTTATTCAACACCTCTTCAATTTCTTTAAGTCTTTCAGCTACTTGTTTGCCTTTTTCTGTTAAAGAGATCATATTTTTTTGTGGATATGAAGATTTATCTATTCTTGTTTTAATAAGCCCTAACTCTTTTAATTTATCAATTGCCCCATATAAAGATCTGCCCGTAATTGGAAGTTCTTCGACGATATTCTGGAAATTAGTTTCTTTAATATCCAATAGAAACACAAGAACTCGTAAATTACCAGATTGATCCTCAAGAATTCTCAATGTGGAATAAGAATGCATATTGGTTGCCATTAAGTATGTATATTTTTATAATATTATTTAAATTATGTTTTTCACTTAACAAACGAAATGTATATATACTTCTTTTAGTATTACATATC
>JBMFSN010000051.1:0-2494 GCA_049967535.1 Minisyncoccia bacterium
AAATAATTTTTTCGATCAAACTTAGAAAATTCTGGGATCTCTGAACCCAAAGAGAGCCCCACTAAAATAACTTTTCTTACCGCCTCTTTGTTAATAGCAGGTAAAGTTCCAGGATGAGCCAAACAGACAGGGCAAATATTTTTATTGGGCGTCTTTTCGTCCGGATCATTTAAACAATCACAAAACATTTTAGTTTTGGTTTTGAGTTCGGCATGAATTTCTAAGCCAATGACTGTTTCGTATTCCATATGATAGAAGTATACAACAAATTTTTGATTTTTTCTAATGTTTTGTTGATAATTATATTAATAAAGGGTAATATTGTAAATAGCTCTTAAAAATCAAAAGAAAGATTGTTAAAATGAAATTGAAATCAATAAAAGGAGGTAAATATGAATAAAAATAAAGGTTTTTTGTTAGTCCTAGAAGGATGCGAAGGAACAGGAAAAAGTACCGTTGGGCACTGGTTGGAAGAAGAGTTAAAAGGCCAGGGTTATTCTGTTTTCTTTACCCGAGAGCCGGGCGGAAATAATAGTAAAGTAGCCGAAAAACTCAGAAACATTATTCTAGACAAAGAAAACAATGTCTTACCCTTAACCGAAGCTTATCTTTTTGCTGCTTCAAGAGCCCAACATATAGAAGAAGTGATTATTCCTCATCTTAATAATAATGAAATTGTCATTTGTGATCGCTTTGTTTATTCTTCTTACGCTTATCAAGGTGGTGGAAGAAATTTGGGTTTAGAAACGATCAAAACTATTAATTCTTTTGCCATCGAAAATGTTAAACCTAATTTAGTTCTTCTCTTTGATTTAGACCCCCGAACTGGACTTCAAAGAAAATACGAAAATCGTCAGGATTTCGACCGCTTGGATAACGAGGATTTAGAATTTCATAAAAGAGTCAGGAAAACCTATCTAGAATTAGCCAAGGAAGAACCTAATTTAATAAAATTGATTAATGCTAGTAAGCCGCTTGAAGAAGTTGAACGAGAAGTATTAGAAGTAGTAAAAAATAAATTACAGGAGGTGCATTATGAATAAGATACAAGTAATTAAACCAAAAGTAATTCTTGAAACTAAAATTTCGGGAAAAGAAATTCTTAAAACGATTGAAAAATTTGGAAGAATTTCTCATAAAAGCGAGAATAGAATCACCTCTCATTCCTATAAAGAATTTATTAAAAAATTATTAAGTTGGGGTCATGAGAGCGTATTAGAGCATGTTTCTCTTTCTGTAAGATTTATTTGTGATCGAGGGGTCACCCATGAATTAGTGAGGCACCGCCTAGCTGCTTATACCCAAGAGTCAACCCGCTATTGCAACTATTCAGGCAAAATCCAATTCATCGAACCTTTGTTTTATGAAAAAGGAAGCCAAAAATATAAAATCTGGTATCAAAATTGTAAAGAAGCAGCAAAACATTATAATCAGCTAATTCAATTAGGAAGTACCCCCGAAGAAGCCCGCTCTGTTTTACCTAATTCGCTTAAAACAGAAATTGTTGCCACCTTTAATATTAGAGAGTGGCGCCATGTTTTTGAAATGCGGACTCAAAAAGCAGCCCATCCTCAAATAAGAGAAGTTATGGTTCCTCTTCTTAAAAAGTTCAAAAAACAAATTCCTCTTCTTTTTGATGATTTCATTATTAAAGAAGACAAAAGTTTATCTTATCCGTTTTACGCTATTAAAGATAATCAATACTGGAAAGACAAAAAATAATAAAAATATTTAATAAAAGATAAAGCACCGCTATCAGGCGGTGCTTTTTAGTTCAAATCCCAGATTCTAAATTTTAACTCTTACCTTTAAAATTTAGAATTTAGAATTTGGAATTTGGAATGAAATAATAAATTTTAAATTTAAAATTTAGCCTTTAAAATTTAGATAAATTATACTCAATACTGAATACTAAATACTAAATACTCTATACTCAATACTTAGTTTAAACTTTTGCTTTTATTCTTCTATCTCTATTCCCATACTCCTCGCTGTTCCTTCAACCATCTTCATCGCCGCAGATAAATCTTTGGTATTTAAATCTGGCATTTTCCTTTTTGCAATTTCTTCAACTTGCTTTCTAGTAACTTTACCAACTTTTTGTTTTAAAGGATTACCTGAACCTTTCTCTATCCCGGCTGCCTTTCTTAATAAATCTGAAACTGGTGGTTCTTTAAAAACTAAATCAAAAGTTCGGTCAATATAAACAGTAATTTCAACCGGAATTATTTCCCCTATTTTATCCTTTGTTGCTTCATTAAAACGTGTACAAAATTCCTGAATATTTAAACCGTGCTGACCTAAAGCTGGACCAACTGGAGGAGCAGGATTAGCTTGACCAGCTGGAATTTGAAGCATTAAAATTGTTTTAACTACTTTTGCCATAATATAATAATTTTTAATTTCTAATTTTTAAATAATTTTATAATTTTTAATTTTTAAACGAGGAAGATATTTTATTTCTAAGCGAATCCTTTTCTCTAGAGCGATATTA
>JBMFSN010000052.1:0-2424 GCA_049967535.1 Minisyncoccia bacterium
CTGTAGTCAAGAACTATTTGCTTAGCTTCCCTGAACTGCCTTGCTGTTTCAAAAAGTGCTTTATCGTAAGGAAACTTTAGCTTAATAGTCCTGAACATTATTTAATAGATTACCAACTGTGTTGATAAACCTTTCTATTCGTGTAGGTCTGTGAATCCCCTCCCTGAAGAACTGTAAAAAATTTTGAAACAGCACTAAGATATATTGTCTTGAATGAATACTTACATTTCGAGGTCAGTAGGAGTTCACATCAACAATTTATATTCAATTTTTTCTTTTATCAAGAACTCCTCAATGGACCTTATATTTTCAATGCCAATCGTCTGTACTGTAACAATTATTTTTGCCATACCTGCCGGAATATCCTTTTCTACTCTTTCAACATAAATGTTCTGAACATTTATCTGGTTTTCTGATAAATATGCCAATATATTCTTTAAAGATCCAGGTTTGTCTGGGATAATTACTGATATTTTTACCAATGATTTTTCATTTAACATACCTTTTTGTGTTATTTGGTTAAGCAGGTTGTAATCAACATTACCACCACTTATCAAAGCACATACTTTTTTGTCTCTCATTTTTATTTTTCCTGAAAATATAGCGGCAAGTGATACTGCACCAGCTGGTTCTGCCACTATTTTATTCCTTGTTAATAGTAAATACATTGCTCTAGCAATCTCATCATCTGTTACTGTAACTAATTCATCAACATAGGTTTTAACCATATTAAATGTCAACGGGCCGGGTATCTTAACTGCAATACCATCGGCAATTGTTTTCAGATTTACAAGAGGAACTATTTCCCCTTTTTCTATTGATAATTTCATTGATTGAGCGCCTTCGGCTTCTACGCCTATTATTTTAATATTTTTATCTAAAGATTTAACAGAGAATGCTATGCCGGAAATTAATCCTCCACCTCCTATCGGAACTACAACGGCGTCTAAGTTTTTTAATTGTTCAAAAATTTCAAGACCTATTGTGGCCTGGCCAGCTATTACGTATGGATCGTTAAATGGATGAATAAATACCATATTGTTTTTCTCTGTAAATTCTGTTGCTTTTTTATAAGCATCATCGTATGTTTCCCCATACAGTTTAACATCCGCCCCGTATGATTTAGTAGCAATAATTTTAGAAGGAGGAGTAAAAATTGGCATAAATATAGTAGCCTTTACACCAAGTAATTTTGCTGCGTAAGCAACTCCTTGAGAATGATTTCCAGCGCTTGATGCAACAACACCTCTTAACCTTTCTTCATTAGAAAGATGGTAAATCTTGTTGTATGCACCCCTTATTTTAAATGATCCCGTAGTTTGCAAATTTTCTAGCTTAAGGTAAATGTCATTTCTAGCAATCTCTGAAAACATTCTTGAATGTTCAATTGGAGTCCTTTTAACTACATTCTTGAGTACTTCTTCAGCTTCCATAACATCGGCCATTTTGACAGCCTGCTTTTCCGTCATAATTTTTCACCTATTTTGTTAAGAAATTCTTCTCCAGACATACCTGCTTTTAAACCAAGTTCTTTGGCTTTTTCTGAAATTTCTATCACCGGTTTTTCTAACATGTCCTGGAAATCATTGACCCCTGAAATTTTTCCCGCTATATCTCCAAGCTTATTTGTTGCATCTATGTTTAAGTAACCGCACATAATAAAACCATTCTGAACTTTAATTATTATCAGAGGGGCTTTTCCCATTGGTAATTTTATACCAATGGCTGTTTCTTTTTTAAGATGTATTTGTTCAATAATCATTGTATAATTAAATTGCATTCAAATATAAATATTATTTGTGAGTTCTTAAAACAAAGAAGATTTTCAGATTTAAAAAATATACGTGCTTTATTAAAGAAAAAAATATATTCTTCGAAATTTTACTATTTCATATGGTTTTAAAACTATCTGAAAATATAGTACTTACTGATGAGATGGTCTATAAAATTCTAGACCATTTTAAAAGATTTAAAACTGATTATGCAAAATCAGTTGGAAGGGATATAGAAATGAATAAAAGGATAGTTTGTGAAATATTAAAAAATTTATATAATGAAGGATACTTAGAAAAAAGAAAATCGGGTATGCTAAAAAGAAAAGAGGCAAAATTGAAAAAAAGAGTGACTACCCAGCCACATCACACTTATTATCAGTTAAGTGAAAAAGGAGAAAAATATCTTGAAGAACTTGCACAAAAAATAAAAAATCAATAAATTAATATATTTTTTGTTAATTTTAAATATTATAGAAAGGTTAGGGGTTTTGGGGAAGTTTTAAACCTGACTTCGCCCTTTAGTACTACTACATTTTTTAGCTGAGCTAGTGTTTTACCAGTTCTGGTAATATGCTGTGTTGAGTAATTCTGACAAATAACCTAATCTCCCGAATTTTTAATAACAAGGTCTTCTATTTCCACATTTAAT
>JBMFSN010000053.1:0-2403 GCA_049967535.1 Minisyncoccia bacterium
GTTTACATTGATTTAATAACTTCCCCAGATATTATTTGGATGTTATAAATGTCGCAAAAAATACTTAGTTACGATGAAAGCTTAAAACACTTTTCATTAGAATTAGTTATTGTTGCAATAAACAATCAAGAAAAGCCCAAACCCTTTAAATTTATTTTAGATACAGGTGCTACTACTACAGCGATTAATACAGAAATCACTGATTATTTTCAAATAAATATAAATACCCTCCCTACAGTTGAAGTTACGAGTGTTGATAATATTAAAAATTATCCTATTGTAAATATGGATGGAATAATTTTTGGGGAATCAGGACCTGAGAAACTTTTCAGACTAGATAAAGTAATTGTTTTATACGAAGTAAGTAAAGTTAAAAAATATAAATCACAAATGATTGAAAAAAAATCATATGTTAATTTCCCTAATATATTTGGTTTGGATTTATTGCAGATGATTAAAGGTAAAATTACTTTAGATTTTAAAAACAATAGCTTTTTACTGGAATGGTAAATGATTGCATTCATGTGAACCTTGTTTATTCATTGCCGAAAGTAAGGGAACTTTTGGGTAATTACAGGTGAAAATAAAAAAGTAAAACTATTCTTAATTATTACACAAGTTCAGGAGGCTTCTTTCAATTCTAACCTAATATTTTCTATTTATCATTTTTAATGTTAAATTTAATTTTATATAGTGCTCATTCTGATATTCCTTTATTTTTAAAATTCTTAGATTTTAACGTTAAAATTCAATCAAAGAATTCCTTTTTCGGATAGATATCTATAACCCTCTTCTTCTCCTCTTTCAATCGCTATTTCTACTGCTTTTTTTGCTTCTTCTAATAATTCTTTTGCTTTTCGTCTTTCTTGGTATGATTGTTGAATTAATGAGGATAATTTTCTTTGTGCTGATAATGAAAGAATAGGAATTTTTAATTTTTTTACTTGATCTGGTTTCCAATGAGGTATAATGGAACCTCCAACATCCTTTTCTACCTGTACTTTCCCGATAAGAGAGTTTATACATAAAGCGAGATACTCCTTATCTATTTCGCTATCATTTATTTGTAATCTTAAGATACCACTTGAAATTATACCTTTAATTTGCTCCTTTACAACATATGCAATTCCAGGAGTCGCATCTTTGGTTATAAGAAGATCACCTTGTTTAGGTTCATAAGTTTCTCTTAATTGCTCATATAAATCTTCACTTAAATATTTTTGATCTCTACTAATAAATCCTAATTTGGAAAGATTACTTACTCTGATAAATGATACTCCCTCGTTTTGGTAATTCTCACTTCCAGGCTCTATTCCTTTTTGAATGCTCAAAATAAATTTTCCGAGTGGTTTCAGTTCTATATTATTTTCTTTTAATTTATTCATTATCTCTTCGTATGCAGGTTGGAAATATTCTGCATCAATCCTATGGACAGATAAAGTATCAGAAAGTTTAGCAGTATAAATTTTCTTGAATTTCGGTTTGAAGTCTTTAAGCCCTAGTTCCTCTAAAAGACGAACTTCTGCTTGAAAATATTGTTGTTGACTTCTATACAGTAAATCAAAAACGTTATCTTCTATTAATAATGATATTTTTTTTTGAAAATCTTCTTTGCCTACATAAATTGGTAGGTTTAGTACATCATTCCAAGTTATGGCAGGGTATTCAGTTGCAGTAGTATACCTATCTAAAAGTTTTGCGACAAATGGGAGTTTAAAATAAAGGAAAAGATAGTTTGTTTTTATCTTATTCGGATAAGGATGAATCACAGCAAAACCAGAAGAACAAATTAGATTCTTCTTATCATTTCTAATTAAAGCTATAGCATTTCTAATCGGTCTTACTGTCGATATTAACAAATCATCTTTTTTGACAATCCATTGAGCCCTTTTTGGTGCCTCTTTCCCAAGAATTTTTGAAATATTAAATATGCCTGTTGATATATCAACTTCTGAAATTTCAATATAATCAAAATATTCTTCTGCAATTGGCTTAAATTTTCTTTTGACAGGGAAAGCAACATTTTTTATAGGAACACAACCAGCTTTTTTTAATTTAGCTAACAAATTTAAATATTCTGGTCTATAATATTCAGCATCAATTCTTTTTGTCCCCTCAAGTTCAGATAATTTTATAATGCTAAATACTGTCATGCCACTACCTCCAAAAATAAAAGCCTTGTTTTTTGGCAAAATCAATAAAAGCATTTGCTATTTCGTCTAAATCGTGGTCAATTATCGGGTGTCCGTGTTCATCCACTACCAGATCACCGTTTGGTTCTTTCTTGTATCTATACTCGCCACTTTCATCCTTTACTGGTTTTTCATTAACAGCAAAGAAAATCGGATAATCTATTTCCTGCATCACTTTTCCATCAAGCCAGTATTTCTTAAAAGCTTCCGT
>JBMFSN010000054.1:0-2272 GCA_049967535.1 Minisyncoccia bacterium
CTAGATGAAGGTGTGTTTGTATGATATAGGAAATATCTTCTGGTTTTATACCAAGTTTGGATAGTGCTACAACTGGCTGTTCTTCTTCTTTCATAACCGGGTAGTAAACATTGATAATATCACCCCATGTACCTTGCGGATCCTTTATGCAACCTGGAGATATTCCGGTATCTATAAGTACTTTTGTGCCATCTATATCAACCATAAAATATGGCACAGGAATATCAAAAGGTTCACCAATACCCGTGTTGAATAATAGTTTTTCTTTGGTAGTTTTTAAGATACCACTACTCAAGACATATAACTTAGTTGCCATAAAACCCTCCTGTATTTTTTGTATTTATTTCCTAAGGAATAGAAGTACTTCATAAACTCTAAGCCTTAGAGCTTCGAAAGGAGTCTGCCATGGTACCCCCCCTAAATCCCTATTATTAGATTTGGCTTTAAAGCTAGCCTCAAAAAAGAAATTGGAGTGAAAATAAATAAAAAGAATTAAAAACAGAGTATGGGTTCTAAGTACTTTATTAGAATTGATATTTTTATGGATTAGTTTAATTACTGTAGAATAAACAAAACAGTTTCTGGTAAACATTCTATGGAATACAATGAATTTATTAAATTTAAAGCTACTAAATCTTTGCAAAACTTTGCAGCTGGTTTTGAGTCTAGCGGTTGATAACATACCAACCCTCTATCTCATTTTTTCAAAAGCTAAGTTTGCTTTATAAAACCAAGCCTCATTAAAAAATTCTATTTGTCCTACAGCCTTAAAAAAATAAAGAACAGGCTTAAAAATCCCTTGGCTATAATTTTGTTTAGTAATTTTGTCTTGAATCTTATTTAGAGTTTTTTTAGCGCTCAAAGAATAAGACAGGCTCCAAAGCATAAACTGTCTAGCAAAACAAACACAAGAAAAAGCGCAATTGACTAAAATAAACTTATTGAGCCTGTCAAAACTTCTATGGGTAAATTTAGAAAGATTTATAAGAAAGTTGTAAAATACAACATAGCAACACTCAAATCCATAAAAAGCATAGGCTATATAAGTGATGCCCATTGTCTTGCTGAAATTAAATATACAAGCAAGTTTAAAAACATTTGCAAGCTTTGGGCTTATGCTGGACTCAAACTTTCTGTTAAAAAATCTTGAGGTAGCGATAATACCAAATACAGAAGAAACAAAAAAGGTTTTAAACCTGTAAGGAAAATAGCTTACCTTATGGTAAACCATATTATTGAGTCCAGTAAACATTCTAGAGTATATTACTTGAAAAAGAAATAAGAAAGATTTCCACACAGAAAAATTACAAATACTTTTTGTAATATACTCTTTAGAGTTATATTTTCTCTCCTTACAAAAAAGGATGTGTTTGAAGCTAAAGTAAGTCATAAAGTAAATTAACTTTTCTTTTATTTTTAAGTAATATATTCTTATATAGTTAAATTTCAAGTACAAAATTAATTTGTAAATTTGTCCTTTTGTTAGTCCATATTTTTTAATTTTCTTATTTCTCATTTATATTTTTTTTCTTTAAACTTATTATAATATAAACATAAAACAAAACCACATACATTTTAAAACGTATCCTTCAAATTATAGGTGGAGCTACAACCCATATAGCTTCTACATCAGTATCGCCAACATTTTTGTAAGTATGTGGCAATAGTGACGAAAAATAAAAACTATCGCCAGCTTCAAGAACAGAGCTTTGACTACCAACTCTCAATTCAAGTTTACCTTTTAAAATATAACCAAATTCTTCACCATTGTGTTTATATTCATTTTGATAGTAACAGCCGACAGGAATGATTTTATACACGGGCTCCATTTCTTTATTAGAAACTTTAGATACTAGCAGTTCTGCTTTAATGTGGCTTTGTGGGTATATTATCTGTGTACGCTCGCTTTTTGTTAAAAAAAATTTTTCCTCTTCTTTTTCACCAATAATTAGATCTTTAATGTCGATTTCTAATATTTCAGCTATCTTTTTTAAAGCACTGATGGAAGGTAGCGCTTTTCCCGCTTCAATTTGAGATATGTATGCACTACTACAGCCTACCTTTTCAGCTAAAACTTTTAGTGTAAAACCTTTCTTTTTTCTTTGGGTTTTAATTTTTTCTGGCATATTCATGGTAGTTAATTTTTATGGTTTTGCCTTTCTTTCCTTTGAGCATCAAATACAGCTAAAGCTATCATGTCTTCTATGGTTCTAACAGGTGAACCCATCTCAAGGACATGTATGCTCTTTTTTAGTCCAAGCAGTATTGGTCC
>JBMFSN010000055.1:0-2260 GCA_049967535.1 Minisyncoccia bacterium
AAAAAACGATAATATTTTTAGATTTAGGGCCCGAATTTCATGAAATAAGTATGATAACACCTCAATTAAATCCATATTTTTAGGAATTTCATCAAAAAAGATGAAAATAAAACATAAAATTGAGGTGGTAGAGATGTAAAAAATTGATTTGGCAAATTATAATGAGGCGTTCTCAATTGGCGAAGTTAAGTTAAAAGATCTGTTTTCTTTTTTTAATTTTAATGTTTGATCATAAATTTTCCTACAAGTTAAGAATTTTGAAAAAATAGATATTTTTGGATATCAAATTTCATCAAGATTATTATAATCCAATAATTTATAATTATTTCTTACATAGGAAGGTAATAAATTGAAATATTCATCTTTATAGTATCTTTCATCAGCAAGAATGAAAAATCCATTGTCATTCTCTGACCTGATTACTCTCCCAATCGCCTGAGATGCCCTTCGAAGAGCAGGAACTATATATGCATAATATCTTCCTTTTTCAACATAAATATTTTCGAAGTATTTTATGTACATCTTCGTTTTGATTGTTAGTCTTTCAAAAGGCATGCCCGCAAGGAATACTGCTTCGAGCTCCTTTCCAGGGAAATCTGCACCTTCTGAAAATCTGCCCGAAACACTTGCAAAAAGTATTCCTTTCTTTTTTGAATATGCCATCGCTTTAAAAGAATCAAGAATTTTTCTCGACTCGTTTCCACTCATACCTTCCATTTCTACAAGAATTCTATCTTTATATTCATTTGGTAAAAGTTTTAAAAGAACATTCTGAATTCTATAACTGGCAGAAAAAATTGCAATATTTTTGTTTGAAAATTTTTTCAGAAAGTTGCTGAGGGCTATTTCATACCTTTTTACCATTTCTCTTGAGATTTTCTCACCTTTTGTGGACAACCCTTTAAGTATGTAGGATTTTACTCTGTTCCTGTTTATGTTGTAATCAATTTTAATGTATTTGTAATTTTTAAGACCTATCACTTCAATAAAGCCATCTATAGGCTCTAAGGTTCCAGATATGAAAATATTACTTCTGAATTTATTCCAAATTGGACCAAGAATTGTAGATGATCTCATATCCCATCTCTCAAATGTAAAACCATTCTTTTCCCTCCTTAAAATAAATACTATTCCATCCTCATACATCAGGTCTATAGAGCTCTTAAGAAATTCTGAGATGTGGTAAAGTGAGCTTGATGGTCTTTTTCCTTCCTTTAACATTTTGTTTTTTACTTTTAGACCTAGCTCATTCAGTTTATCCATTGCTTCATCTAGATTTTTTATTTCGTCCAAAAAATTAGAGAATTCCATTTGAATTTCTCTTTTTCTACCTAAAAATCTTGAAATCAGCAATCTAAGATCATTCAAAAATTCCCAGGCATTTCTCCTATTTTCAGAATCAATTGTTTCGAGCTCGTTTATTGCCCTTTCTATAGAATTTGTGCTTACATAGTCACTGTTTATGTTCATGGATGCATATTGCAAGTTATGTGCTTCGTCCACAACCAGATATGAATCATTAATGTCCAAGAACCTTTTAAGGGTCCAGAGTAAATTCTCATTAACTATGTAATTGTAATTTATTGAAATTATATCTATATATGGTGCAATTTTTCTTTCATAATAAATAAGGACAAATACTGTTCTTCTTAGAAAATTCAAGTATTTCCGAGTAAAGACTTGGCTTATTGAGAACTAGAGTAAAATTATCCAGATTTTTATAGTAAGGACAATTTTTTCTATTTTTATCGCAGAAAAAAGAAACATCGTCATAATTTAAATTTCTGTCCTTTATTTTTTCATTAATGTATAAACACATGTCCCTTTTTCCTCTAAAACTTAACCCAGAAAAATTTTTACCATTTTTCTCATTAATGATTTTCAGTTCTTCTATGGGCCTGTCTGTTTCAGTACCTGTTCTCACAACCCATAAAATTTTTCTTTTTTTCATTAAAAGTGCGGAAAGAACAATTATTGTTTTTCCAAAACCTGTGGGTGCTTGAATGCATATGTTATGCTTATCTACATTCTTATCTAAGAATAAAAGCAATTCTTTTTGGTTTTTTCTTGGTGCATAAGGGAAAATTTCCATCATCGAGAACATGTGACATAAGGATTTATTAATTGCTATTTACTAAATTTTAAATACAATATGTTTATTATCTTTTATACTGGGGCCGTAGCTTAGCCAGGTGGAGCGACGGGCTCATAACCCGTTGGCCGTCGGTTCGAATCCGGCCGGCCCCACTTGGTACATGTG
>JBMFSN010000056.1:0-2236 GCA_049967535.1 Minisyncoccia bacterium
AATTTATTAGAAAAAGAATGGAAAAAACTGCCTCTTGATACGAAGTATTTTAATGAAGAGTTTAAATGGAAGTTATTGGTTGCTTTAACAAAGGAGAAAGATTTAGATGAGATTTTAGATGGTGTTTTGATTAAAAGTGAAAACTATCAGGCTTTAAATCTGCTTTTAAATAAGTATTATGAGAAGGTGCAAACGATTTATATAGACCCGCCTTACAATACAGGAAACGACGGTTTTCTTTATAAAGACAGTTATCAAAGTTCATCGTGGCTTACGTTTATCCATAATAGACTTGAAATATCCAAAAGACTTCTTAGAAGAGATGGAGTTATTTTTGTTAGCATAGCGAATAATGCTAATTACTACAAAGAATCTTACAAGTTGGGTTTAATTTTAGACAGTTTGTTTAATAAACGGTTTGCAGATTTAATCTGGAAAAGAAGAAGTGCAAGCGGTAGTTATGTTATATCAGATATTACTGAAATTCACGAATACATCTTATGTTGGGGGAGCGAAGAAGCTTACATACATAAAAACATCATTGGATACGATAAGCTAAAAGACTATAAATACAAAGATGAACAAGGTATCTTTAAATGGCACGATTTAGTAATTCATCAATATACAAAAGAGGAAAGACCAAATCTGTATTACGGTGTTGTGTATAACTTTAAAGAAAACAAATTAGACTTTGATAAAGACCCTATAACCGTAGATACTTCAAAAGAGATAGTTATCTATCCCTCTACCGATGGGAAATCAGTTTTTACAATGACGAAAAAAAGTATGAAAGAAGTTTATGAAAGAGGTGTTATAGGAGTAGTAAAAGAAGGTGATAAATACAAAATTAAAATTAAGAAATACTTGGAAGACAACAGAGGTATAATAATAGGAGATCCATTAAAGAGTATTTTAGATGAAAACAAGTGGAAACATAAAATTGGGGGAACAGACGAAGCAACAAAAGAAGTAAAAAACCTTTTTAACGACTCAAAATTTAATACTGCAAAACCAACCAACTTAATAGAGCTTCTTATGTATGCATCAACATTAAAAGACACTTTAATTCTCGACTTTTTTGCTGGCTCTGGAACTACTGCTCATGCAGTTATGAAACTCAACAAAGAAGATGGTGGAAAAAGAAAATTTATTTTGGTAGAAATGGGAGAATATTTTTATACTGTTATTATTCCAAGGATTAAGAAGGTTGCTTATTCATTTCAGTGGAAAGAAGGAAAACCACAAGATACAGATGGAATAGGAGTTTTCTTTAAATATCACACTTTAGAACAATACGAAGATGCATTAGAAAACATTGAGTTTGAAAAGCAAAATGAGTTATTATTTGAATTGCCAGATTATTTTGTTAAATACATGCTTGAATGGGAAACAAAAAACAGCAATACTTTTCTTAATCTTGAGAGCCTTAAAAACCCATTTAACTACAAACTAAAAATCATAGAAAATTATCAACAGAAAGAAGTAAAAACCGATGTAATAGAGACCTTTAATTACTTACTTGGATTAAACGTTAGCAGATACAAAGTTTTAGAAGACAATGGCAAAAAGTATGTTTTTGTTTTTGGAAAGAAAGATGAGAAGAACGTTGTCATCGTTTGGAGAAGTATGGAAGATATTGATTTAGAAAAAGATAGAAAAATCATAGAAGACAATGTAAAAGATTTCAATCCTGATGAGATTTATATAAACGGAGATGCTACAGTTAAAGGATTTAAAGTGATAGAACCTTTACTAAAGAAGTTGATGTTTGAGGAGGTAGAATAGTGGATAAGAATTTAGCATTTAAAATAGCTATGAAAACTAAAGAATATATGTTAAATAAAAAGATAGAAATTGATTTAAAGGATTACATACAAGGTTATAGGGATGGAGAAAGGATCCTTTTTAATAGAACTCATTCACCTAACGGTGCACTTGGAATGTTTCTACTTTTAAACAAAAGTCGATTTTCTATAAACGAAAGTAATATAAACGCTTTGGAAAAAGATGTTTTAGAAGTTTTAACTTTTAATAAAAATCTAAAAGATATTGAAAGCGTAACTAAGCCATTACGAATTCAGGATAAATTTGAAGAATATACGGAAATAATTCTTACAAAAAAATTTGGAAACGACAAAATTAGTAGAGTAAATCAAGAGGATATGAACAAATATGATTTTATAATAAAAGATAAAAATTTATGTGTTACAATAGAAGTAAAAAGTGATAAATGGAA
>JBMFSN010000057.1:0-2235 GCA_049967535.1 Minisyncoccia bacterium
CTAAAATATAATCTTCAAGATGGCTAATTAAATATAGCCAGACCCTCGTGACTACTGAAATACCGTAACGTGCAGAAAAAGCCACAAGATACGAACCAAAAAATATAGCGACAAGTAAGAACCCAAAAAAAATTATTCTGCGAGACAAAATTTTCCTTTCATGACCGATAAATGAGTAAATTAAAAAAATTGAAATTACTGGCAAAATCAATTGATACTTCACCCCGCTTACTAACAGAACAAATCCCATTAGCAGTATTGATATAAATAAAACTTTTTTGTTTAAGTTCTTCGGAAAAAGGGAAGTTAAAAGAATAAAACTTGGGTAACCCAAAAGCGTTAAATGCGCAAAAATACCTTTTCCATATGCTGCTTCGAAAGTTTTAGACCCCACCATATTAACTCCGTACTGCCTTACAAAGGAAAACAAACGGAAGAATCCACCAAATATAGCCAACCACATGATAATAAGTAGAGTCTTGGCGTTCTTTTGTACAAAACCTTTTACATTTTCAAAATCTTTTGTAATACTGAACTTCTTGAAATTTGCAAAGAAAATCAACTGTCCCGCTAACCAAATCACAAAAAGATTCAACGATAAAAAAATCAAACTGTCCGAAGTAACTGGCTTAAAACCTATTTGGACTCCAATAAGATTTACATACAAGCTTATCAAAGCAATAGGTATTAATATTACTCCAAAAGGCGTGAATAAGGTCTTGTATTCTTGGTATTCAAAAAACATCAAAACGATTGAACCTAATATAAAAAGAAGTAGCGTCATATAAACTCCTCACTCAAAATCGTATCGAAAGTTTCTTTATCTACTTTATTCAATGTTCTTGAGTATTTAATAAGTTTCTTAATATAAATCATGTTAACTTTAAAATTGATCTTATACCTAACAATGAGCATCAAAAAAATATATAGGATTGCGAAAAACCTAAAGATCAACCATACATTTCTCGGGTAATATTTTTTTAGGTGAACTAAACGATTCAAATGGTGAATAAATGCGAGCTTTAACTTCTGTCCAGTTAGCTTTTTAGTGGAACTGCCTACTTTATGATACATCTTTGTACCCAAAACACAGACCATTTTGACCTTGTTTTTTCTCATACGGATGCTAAACTCATAATCTTCCTCTCCAAAGAAAAATTCCTCAGAGAGGAGTCCAAAGTTTCTGAAAACACTGCTTCTAACTAAGAGTGCGCAACCTGTAACAAATGAAACATTAATATATGTTAGAGCACGGTCACAAACTTTTTTAGAAGTATAGTATTTTCTACCACCAAAAGGCAATAATTTTCCGCCGCAATTCCAAATTTTATCTTGATCCCAGTAATAGTAAATGCAAGGCACACTGACCTCCGCATCATGATGCTCTTCCATAAAACTTACCATTTGACCAATTAAAGATGAAGTGAGAATCGTATCGTTATTTAAAAGCATTACATACTGGAAACCATTTTTTATTGCATATTCAATTCCAACATTGTTGCCTTTGGCAAAACCCAAATTTTCATCACTTAAAATCAGAACGGGTGGTTTATAAGATTCACTTTTTGCTAAAGTATCAAGCGCTTCATTTTTATATTCCTCGCCAAAAATTGCTTGTTTCGCTGAATTTGAAAGTTTATAAATCAGAAATCCTAAACCCTTTCCTTTTATATATTCCTTAATTCTTGCAACTGATTCGTCAGAAGAACCATTATCAACAACTATTATCTGAAAATCTGAATAATTACTTCTAAAAACACTTTCCAAACACTCAATTGTATCCTGCCAACCATTCCAATTTAAAATTATTATTGCAACTTTTGGCATGGTCATAAAAATAAAACTCCTATCCCCGCCCAACCCTGATTCTTATTTCTGATAATTTCTTTATTTTGATAATTGTTTTTTATTTCTTTCCAAAAATTATGAACAAAACATTCAGTCTCTGGTGGGTGAATAGCAATATCATGAAAAGCAATTATTCCTCCTTTTCTAACTAAGGGTGAATACATTTCAAAATCTTTTTTAACTCCTTCATAAGAATGATCGCCATCAATAAAAAGAAAATCTAATTGATTGCCACTTAGAATTTTTTTTAATTTCTTCTAAAGTGTCTTGTTTGTGCGAATCTTTTCTCAACAAATATAGTTTTTGCTCTCCTTTGGCAAAAGCTTTATAAAATGGTATTTTCCACTCAGGGTATCCACCACCAAATGGTCCCTTCGGTAAGTCTAT
>JBMFSN010000058.1:0-2222 GCA_049967535.1 Minisyncoccia bacterium
CAGTTTGACGCATTAAACTATTAGCCTGAAGATATTGTTTGGCATTATTGAAAATCCTGAGTGAAACCCCTATTAACCCAACAGAACCACCAATTAGAATCACACTTAAAGCAATAGCTAAAAGAACCTCAAGAAGAGATTGGGCACGGAATTGGAATCTGGCATGCCTGCGCATGCAGGAAGCAGGCCTGCCTGCGCAGGCAGGAATATAGAATTTGGATTTTAAACTTTTAAACATATTCGATTGAAATCTGAAATGTGAATCTTACCTTAATTTTAAAGTCTAAATTTAGAATTTAGAATTTAGAATTTGTCTTTTTATTTGTGTTGTATTATTTAATAAGTAATGAGTCCTTGGCTAGACACAGAAATCGTTTTTGTCGCGCCTGAGCTTGTTGCTTGAATAACAATAGTTTGGCTTGTTCCGCTATAATTAGTCCCGGTAAGTTTATTAAAAGAAACATTAACACTGTTACCGGTAGCAGGAGTAGTAAAAATAATTCCGGTTGGTAAATATTTAGTTTCAACTGGCGAGGTATAAGTTGTGCCAGTATAAAGGGCGTAAAAATCGCTGCCAGATGTTGGATTTTCAAAATGCACGCCCCATTGAAGACCCTGTTCCTGAGAAACTGATTTTTGTTGAATGTAGCGAAGATAATTGGTAATTTCTTGAGCAGTATTTTCTAAAATTTTGGCTTTTTGTTGACTAGCGTAAAAACCAACACCGACAACAGAAAGAATGGCGGTGATACCAATAACAATGAGAAGTTCCACGAGAGTAAAAGCTGTTAATTTTTTCATATAATTTTTAATAACCGATGCTAATATACGAATTGATACGAACAATACGAATAAAGTTCATTAGTATAATTCGTAAGATTCGTATATTTGTATCGTATATTAGAACTGGCTAACCAACTGGTAGACAGGAACTATCAGCGAGAGGGCAATACCGCCGATGATTACTCCGAGAATAACGAGCATGGCTGGTTCAATAAAGGCTACCAAGGTTTTTAAAGAAACATCAATTTCTGATTCATAAAAGCTGGCTAAAGTATTTAAAATGTCTTCAGTATGGCCGGCTTTTTCGCCGATGGCTAAAAGATTAGTTACTACTGGTGGAAAGACTTTTTCTTTTTTAAAAGCATCACCGATCGTCATTCCTTTAGCTAAATATTCTTTAGCAATTCTGTTTAAAGTCGCTTCGTATTTGGGATTGCCTACAGCGGTAGAGGTCACTTCAATGGCCTGAACAATTGGCATGCCAGCATGAATTAAATTTGAAAAAACGCTGGCGAATCTTTCTAAAGCTAATTTTCCCATTAAATTCCGAGCCACAGGAATTTTTTCTAAAAGTTTATTAAAATTAGCCTGGCCATTTTTGCTTTTGGCAAAATAAAAGAATAGGCCCAAGGGAATACCAAAAGCCAAAGGAAAAACAATATAAACATAACGATTTAAAAACATACCTGTGCCTAAAACAATTTTAGTATAGGTAGGAATTTTTTGACCAGTAGAAAGAAACATTTCTCCTAACTTAGGCACAGCAAAAGTGCTTAAAAATAGAATCATAAAGAAAGAGGCGACTAAAAGCATTATAGGATAAATCAAAGAAGATTTCACCTTAGAAGACAAATCCCTACTCCTTTCCAAGTCATCAGAAACTCGGGCTAAAGTTATTTCCAAATTACCAGAAGTTTCTCCCGCTTTCAATAAATTAGTTACTACTGGAGAAAAATATTCTGGATGCAAGGAAAAAGTATACCAAAAAGGTTTTCCCTGCTCTAGGTTAGTTCTGATTTCTAATAAAAATCTTCTCGCTGGACCGGATTCAAAATCCTCAATTAAAATATCAATAGCGGAAAACAAATCAGTCCCCACTCTCAGCATTAAAGAAAGGTATTTGGTTAAAAATACTTTATCGGTCAAACTAAGGTTTTCTTTGAAAACTTTAATCCCCTTTTTCTCACTTTCAAAAGTGATAGGTTTAACAGAAATTGGCCGTAGGTTTTGACTGGTCAAATATTCTAAAGCAGATTTTAAATCTGGCTGATTGATATTAGCCTCTTTGATTCTTCCTTTTAAATCTTGAGCGAGATAATGAAAAAGCATCGTAAATAAATGTTTAATTTTTAATTTTTAAATAAATGATACTCAATACTCAATACTTTTTTAAAATTTAGCCTTTAAAATTATTCTTTATATATACATAGTACATAAAG
>JBMFSN010000059.1:0-2192 GCA_049967535.1 Minisyncoccia bacterium
CTCAATAAACGAGGTAGAGAAGTTCATTGAACAGGGCTACGAGTTCGTTGCATCACTGCCTAATGGAAAAGCTATAATGAAATTGCCGTTTTAACCGTAATACTTGAATTCCTTTAGTATTTGATCATATATATTACTGAGCGTTTTATCCCTTGGGGAATTGTTTTCCAAGTAGTTTTTATAATGAAATTTAGATTTTTCTTTAATTGAATTAAGGTTATCTTTCAGATTTTTCTCATCATATTTAAGATAGTGAACTAAAATCTTCTTTATCACATTTTCCGCGATTTTTTCCCTTTTTTCCAGCTCAGTCAGCAAACTTTCAACAGGAACTTGTTCTCTTTTATTAGTTAAGAAATAATTTGGTGTTAATTTATATGGTGTTAATTTGTTCATTTCATATAGCATATCAAAGATTGGAAATATTATTTCTGGCTGATTTGCTCCTTTGTTAAATAGATTCAGAAAATCTTCAAAAAGTTGTGAAGCAACTTCTACTGCTTTCATATAAGACTCCTCAAATGGATTGATCTTAGATTCCCTGGAATTTTTATATTTTGAAATCAAATTATTCACTACAATAATAAAATAATCATCATATTTCATTAAATTATTCTCAAATGATTGCAGATCAAGAATTTTCTTCATTTTACCATAAAACTCTAGAAATTCCATATATTCGCTTGGTTTGTTTAAAAAATTAAGGTAATTTTCAATTTCACCAAGCAGTATATCTATATTTTTAATATTTACCGAATTCAGAGCTTCCAACAGTATTCCTTTCTTTTCTTCAATACTATAACCCGTTAAGATATAGTATTTTCTTTTTTTAGAATACCTTAAACTATATTCATTCATTTCATTTTTTGTTAATTCTCTGATTATATCTTGATTTTTTAATTTTCTCCAATATCTATAAAATGTAGGTCTTGCCAACTTCTCATTTCTCTTTATTTCATTCCATATATTCTCTGGTGTATTCGGTCCTTTTTCCAGTATCGATATAATCAATTTTTCAGTATCTTCTCTTGTCATGAATATCATAATTGAAAATTGGTATAAAAATATTACCAATTTTTAGTATCAAAAAATTAAAATTCTTAGTATATATTTTTTAAAAAAGAATATAAATACAATTATTTATTATCAGAGATCATGAAGGATTATGGTATAAGGAAAGTAGTCATTAAACAGAAGGGACCAAGAGGCGATTACTACTTTTTGATGCTGCCAGCTAAATACTACAAGACTTACAATATTCAAAGGGGCGCAACTTTTAGGTTATACTCGACAAAAAAAGGTAATTTATTTTTGAAGAGGCCCCCTCAATGATTGATCTGTCCAAACTCAAGGAAACATTCGTTTCCAGATATCCCACGCATCCCCTCTCCAAAACGTTAATGCATACCGACAACCAAATGTCTAAAAAAATTTTTCTCGCACTAGTAAAAATATGGTTATCAATGTTAAATGAAAAAAGGTGATAAAAATGAAGGACACAGTATCCCAATTTATTATAATATCATCTTTTATAAAAACTTTTCCATTGAAAGAGAGGGGTTTTTATGAATTATGAAGAAATTCCGCCAGAATTAAAGGGATTACCACAGTGGATTCTTTATAAGAAAGTGCCCACGGGTTACGGTGGTACAGAGATCCTTCCTATTGACAATAATGGGATCCCTTTGAAAATTTTTGATCTGGAAGCACAGAGATCCATTTTAATGCCTTTCGATAGGGGAATGGAAAGGTTAAGTGAGAATAGA
Source organism: Minisyncoccia bacterium (assembly GCA_049967535.1). Lineage (GTDB taxonomy): Bacteria > Patescibacteriota > Minisyncoccia > UBA6257 > UBA6257 > JBMFSN01. Next base: position 1,767 of record JBMFSN010000059.1, read on the forward strand.
GAAGCCGGTTTAGGTTTTTTAATAACACCTGATTTGCCCTATCATCTGATTTCATTAAACCTAAATGATGAAAAAATACATCGTGTGAAGTCATTCACTGTAATAAATGATAATGAAATGTATGTTCTAATTAAATTAAAAAACAAAAATAAAAACAGTGAAATTCAATTCCTTCCATTTACGAATAACCATATGTTTAATGAAATAAAAGAATTTGAAGATTTAGATAATTTTTATAATATATTTAATGGATTGACACAGGAAAAACCGAGTAAATATAGCCTGAATATAAATCCAGAGGCTTGGTATGATTTTGGTGAAAATAATGAAAAGAAATTTGATTTCACAAAATGTGCAGAGGACATCATCAACTCGAATGAAGGTCTGATAATAACGGAATACACATCTAATATGTTGTTTGTGTGG
>JBMFSN010000060.1:0-2139 GCA_049967535.1 Minisyncoccia bacterium
CTATCATCTGGTAGTTTTCTTGGCTGGTTCTCAAATCCAGGATCTCCATTGGGGTTTTGTCTCGACTCATAATAAAATAATATCTCTTTTCTTTCGTTTTCTTCCATAGTTTTCACCCAACATTATTACCTAACTCTTTAAAAACACCCAAGTAAAAGAAAAAGCTCAGATCTTTATCTTTTATTTCTTCTGGAGATGACAATTTTCCTAGCGTCTCATTTATTTCATTAGTGACTGTGTTGAAGTACTTTTCCATTTCTTCTTGCCTATCTTCTAATTTTTTAATCCCAATTGCACGCCCGAGCCTTTCAAATATAAATTTCAATTTTTCATAATCATATTTATCATAGCTTATCAGGTCATATGCCGAGTTGTCTAAATTTCCGCTTTTCTTCAACAATTGCAAATACTTTCCAACTGATTTGCCAATTAGATATGCAAAATATTCTTCGGTTTTCATGTAGTTAGGTTGCATTTCATCACCACTATTATGCATTAAGTATTTAAATAGGAGATAGAAATCCGCCTTACTGAAGAAATCCTCTATGTTTTTTATCTTATTGCTTTTAATCGCATCAATGTAGCTGCCTTTTTCGTTGATTACTCTTTTATTCAAAAATCTTTTTGCTTCATCAAAAAAAGATTCGCTTTCAAATACTAAGAAGTCGTTAGCAGCTTCAACATAAAATTGTATGTTGTAATCTTTGCTGGTTTTCTCTAAAAACAGATCTTCTAAGAGCCAGCTCAGTATTTGCTTAGAATTTTTCCTTTTGTCAAATTGTGTTTTTTCAATAGCAAGGGATATTTTTGAATATATTTCGTTAAGTCTTTCGGTCGGTACATGTGCATATAAAATTACTTCTAATTTTTGATTTTGTTTTTTCAACCCAGCTACCAAAACATTTTCAATTTCTTTTGAATTCAAATTTAACAAATCAGAATAGCCTTCATATAAATTTGCAACTATTCCTTGATAATATTTGATTGGTTGTGTTTCGTATTTGTGGATGAAAATGTAATAAAAAAGTAAGTTTCTTTGTTTTATTGGTTTTTTAGAAAAGCTGACATAATCGGGATTGACAGCTGTTAATTTATTAAGAATGTTTGGGTCTTTTTTGTAATTTATAATAAATGCTGCGTCATCTCTACTAAAGAATTTTCCATCATCGGGTGTATTGTGTCCTTTGTGTACTCTTTCATATGCTTCAGAAAGCTCCTTTTTTGCATCATCTGCTTGATATTTAGAAGGCAGTAGCAAAATTAGTATGCCTCCCTTAAGTATTTTCAAAACAGTTTTGTCATTTTCGTCAAAGAATTTTTTCCAACTTTCCCATAAAAATTTAATTAACTCTTTTATTTTTTCAGTGTTTCTTATGTATTTAGTATCAACTTTTGTCAATATATTGCTTTTCAAATATGCGTCTAATAAAAATTCATAGTATGGTTTGGGTTTGGGTTTGTTATTCAGGTCTTCAAAAAACTCTTTTGTCTGCGTATCAAATTTAACATTGCTGGCCGATAGTATATTACCTTTTAATTTTATGGGTATAGTCCCATAAAATAATGTTTCGTTTGGTTCTGGCTTTGAAAATTTAAAATCTAATAGATTATGTGGCACTAAATTTAGTTTTTCTAAATCCGTTTTATCAAATTCTAGTCCCAGTTGTTCTAGAGATTTACTTAAATACTCCTCTAAGCTTTTGGGGTTTATTTCAAAAGTCAAATTGTCTTTTTCGTCGTTTTTAAAATATACAATTAGTACAAGTTGTGGCATGCCTAAATTTTCTAACCCTCGCTTCTCGTTAAGCCTTTGTAGTTCGTACCCAAGCATTTTCTCGTTTTTAAATAAGTACTAAAATTTTAAAATTCTATTGTTGCAGACTTTAGAATAGGATATGAAATTTATACTTAATAACTTCTCCAAATTCAAATAATCATATTTCGTATTTTCATTAGGTTAATTATTCTGTCTTGTTGTCCATCTTATGTATATCAAAAGATAGCGTTGTATATCGTATGCAGAATTAGTTTTGGTCATGAAGTCCGGCGAGCACTCTGGCTTTTAGCAAAACTTTGCGAAGCAAAAAGGATGTTCATCTATGAAAACGCTAAAAAGATTCTCTTTCAAATATACTTGTG
>JBMFSN010000061.1:0-2092 GCA_049967535.1 Minisyncoccia bacterium
ATCTGGTACCAGGACGGACAACCAGGCGACAAGTATGAAGGCACTATGGTTGAGGGAAAGATGTCGGGCAAGGGCACATACACCTGGTCTGAAGGCACAAAGTATGTAGGCGACTTTGTAGATTTTTATAGAGATGGATATGGCACATATTATGACAAAAATGGAAATGTAGTTTATCAAGGAAAGTGGTCAAAAGACCAATTTATGGGAAATAAATAGATCTTTATTGCAAGAGCTATGATTGGCTCTTTGAATATCTTTCTAAGCTTTTTGTGTAAGTAAATAGCATTTTTTCGACTAAGAATCTTGGCTCAAGTATTATCGCCCTCTTGCCAAGTTGTCTGAATTTTTGGAGCAGATAGCCCTCTTCGGAGGGCTTGTATTTTATTTTGAAAATAAGACTATTTTGAATGTCTTTTTCAAGAATTGGTTTAAAATCAATAAGCGTTAATAGTATTCTTTTTAGATCTTCAAGATATTGTTTGTCAACCCTAAATTTGGCAAAATGATACTCTTCAAGAAAAATTTTTTCTGCTTCTTCGAATAATTCATTTTCTCTATCTATTATTTCAAATGAAAGTATAGACGCAAATGGGGTTTTCATCTTTTTCTTGTCTTTGCTCAAATTTAGCCACAAGAGGTACCATTCATCCCTGTAGAATTCAAATTCTATTTTGTAAGGGAAGCATTTTGCCTTAAATTGTTCAGAATCAGAAATTTGAAATCTTAGAATTAAGTCTTTTTCTTCAAAAATAGCTGTGAACAATGGCTCTAAAAGAGTCCAGGACTTTCTATTTCTCTCTGGTTTATTTTTTATTATTATTTTCGGTAGACTCGATGTGTTTGTGTCAGCTAAAAAAGTTTTTAATTCTTTTCTGTCTTCTGCATTAAAGAAAAAGCCTGACTCATCAGTGTTAATTAAATATTTTAACCATTCCAATTCTTCATTGCTTAAATTACAAAAATCATCATTTGTAAACTCTTTTATCTTATTTAATATTTCAAGGTTATATATCTTAGATATCATAGTGAGCCTTCACTTATAACTGACTCGTAAGTAGACTTTAGGCTAATGAACTCCTCAATTAAACTGTTTCTTAGAGAACGTGGTTCTAATACCTGAGCGCTTGAGCCAAAACTCCTTATCCATGGTTTTATCTCGTTTAATTCTCTTGTCAATATCTTAAGAATAAAACTATTTTTATCGATAATCTCTATTTGACCATCCATTGCTTCTTTTTTGACCCTGTTTAGTATAAAATTTTTTGAACTTTTGCTGCTGTCGAAATAGAATTTTATTATTATCTCTTTTTCTTTCGCATCTTCTTCAACTAACCAGGATTTCTTGAGATTATCTAATCTCTTTTCAAGATGGCTATCTAAAATATCCGATTCCCTTATAACTTTTCCGAACTTAAAAATTCTGTCAATCAATACTCTTTTAGTATCACCATCAGTAATCAGATACCATCTTGCAAGTTGATAATCAAATAGTAAAAATTGAGGCATAACTGTTACCTTCTCTGAAGGTTTATTCTTGGATTTTGGCAATAAACTTAATTCAAGCGAACAGGCTTTTTTGCATTCTAATAAATTTAAGATATACAGAACATTTAGATCGTCGAACACCCTTAGCGGCTTTGAATGCTTGTAGCAAATAATATTTTTAATTTTTTTTAGCTTATTTGTTCCAAGTCTCTTCTCTAAAAAATATTTTAATATCAAGCTTCTGGTTACCAAAAGCCCTGTATTAGAAAAAAAATCAGTAAAAAGATAAAGTTTTACCAATAAGTGTTCTGGCAATAGTGCCAAGCTCTTTTTTAGTTTATATTTTATATATTTTTTGTCTTTTACTTTTTCGACAAATCCATCGCTGACTAAAATCTTAAGATAATTTCTTATTGTTCTTAACTCTAAAAGAGAGCTTTCGTCTTGACACAAGGAATCGTTTAACTTATCGGTTATCTCACCAATGGATAGTTTGTCTCTTTTTAATAATTCTATTATCTTTGCATACCTTATTGCCTCTGTTTCTTTTATCTGGCCTGACAGTATAATTCCTAAATATTCATCAAGGACTGAATCAGAATCA
>JBMFSN010000062.1:0-1995 GCA_049967535.1 Minisyncoccia bacterium
GAAGGCGTATAAAGAGTATGATAAAGAAAAGAAAGTGGTAAAAATATAATATTTATGGTGAGTAAAATGGAAAAAGATTTAGAGTATTTGAAAAGAAAATATAAAAAAACGTTTTATAAATTAGGATATAATATGGCAGCAGGGAAAAAAGGAAAGTGGATAGCGTTCAGTCCAACTAATCTTTATTTTTTCAATATGAGAAAGAATAAAAATGAAGAAAAAGCCGCTTTTGAATATGCAGATAACTTGACACAACAGAACTTAGTGATTGATAAAGTTGGTGACAAAATTATAGAAGTAGGAAATAAAGAGGGATTGAATGATGATGTAGCCCTTGATAAACTTTTTATTCCATTAATGAACGAATGGGTTTTAGGATATAGTGATTATATATTGAAAGTAATGAAAGAAAAGAAAAAGGTGAAAGTATGAATAAATACGAAAACGAGAAGTATGCGATGGGTATTGATATACAGACAACAAATAGGCATCCCGCTTACAATCATCTGAAGAGTGCAGAGGAGAACTTCAGGGAGGGCTTGAAGTATGCCCATGAGCATCACCTGAGCAAGCTTTGGGTAGCCCGAAGCCTGATGCAGCTAGCCAACCTGACCCACAAGCACGTGTTTAGGGAGGCAGCAGAGAAGGCGTATAAAGAGTATGATAAAGAAAAGAAAGTGGTAAAAATATAATATTTATGGTGAGTAAAATGGAAAAAGACTATAATTATTTTGTAAAGAAATATGGAGACAAATTCTATCGGTTAGGATATGGCATGGCAGCAGGGAAAAAAGGAACAAGGTGGATGAGGTTTGATCCAAAAGATTTTAATGATGAAGCTTTTAGTGATCCTGATATAGAAGTGGGTGAAGCAGCCACTAGATATGCAGAAGGCTGGCTTGAAACTGAACAGTGGAAATATGAAGTGGGTGATCTAATTCGAGAAATAGCTGAAAAGGAGGGAATTGAAGAAGGAACAGATTCATTCCTTTATGGTGTTTTTGAGCCACTATCTGGTGCGTGGACCTCTGGATATGCTGACTATATATTAGAATTAAAAAATAAAGTAAAATCAAAAGAAAAGAGGTGAAAGTATGATAGAAAAAGAAAAAAATATAGAAGATAAACATAAAAATGGTGAAGCAATGAACATAGAAGTAAAAGGAGATAAATTGTCCAAAGAAATAATAATTAAAAATATAGGGAATTATATATTGCTTGGTGGGAAAGGTTGGATTAATGGACTAAATTTAAGTGATGCCAAATTCTACTATCAAAGAATTATGGAATATAAAGAAGTTGATGGGAGTGGAAGAATGTATGTGAGAAGGTATCATAAAAAAGATTTGGAGTATCTTCCTGAATATGAATGGGACCAAGAATTTATTATAATAACACCAAAAGAATACAAGAAAATAAAGAAAATTTATAGTTAAAATAGTGACTGAATGAGAAAAATAATGTATAAAAAGTTGAAAGAACAAGAATGAAGATAGATAAAAATGGAAATATAGAAGAGATTAAAAGTAAAGAAGAAGTAAAAAAATTATTAATGAAAAAACAGAAGGTGGAAGTATAAATAATTATAAAAATATAATATAATCTTAATTTTTATTTTCTCTTTTCCTTTTTATTTTTGTAAACAAATCATTAGCAAAAGATTTATATATCTTTGCATATATAAATTAAATCAAAGATGGTATTATGAATGAGACTCAAAATAAAATAGATATAATGCCTCGTTATTCGCTCACTATAAGAATAACGAAAAAACAAAAAGAATTCCTTCAAGAAATGAGGAAGGAATATGGAATTCCTGCAGCTTATTTTATACGAATATTAATTGACAATAAAATGAAGGAAATGGGTGAAAATGATGGAGAACGAGAACAAGGAAATCCAAAATGAATATATAGACTTGTTAGGAAAACAAGTTACTATTTTTAAGATAGATGGATTTGTAAAAAAAGGAAAACTTGTAAAAGTAATGCCAAC
>JBMFSN010000063.1:0-1976 GCA_049967535.1 Minisyncoccia bacterium
CTTGTAATTATCGCCCACTACGAATTTACCCATTTTAGTTTTTATTCTATTTTTATCTGTAATCTGTTGTCTTGGCATTTTTAAAGCATCTATATTTGTACTTATACTGGCAACATACTTATATTTTTCATATTTTCGTACAGTCAACAAGTAGTAAATTCCTTCTTTGTCCTTCTCCTTGACATAATCGTAAATTTTCTTGACAGCTTCTTTTGACGGAATATTGTAAATTGTTGTACCAAGAATGTATTTATAAACATCTCTTTGTCTTGTTGAGGGAAAATAAACGTCGCTTTCCCATCCACGTCGTGCCAGACAATATGCGTTTTTCTTGATAGCTTCCACAGCGCGTTTTTCCAGCTTCTCCTTGTCAAAAATTAAGAAGTGTTTCCAGTTTGCTTCGTAGCTAAGTGTTTCCAGTTTGCTTCGTAGCTAACCGCAAGGCTGTGTCTAATATGTCCTTTCCCTTCGACTTTAATGCCATCGAATTCGTCATATATATCATCAGTCCACGGCTCTTCGAAATAGATGAGGAGTTCATCCCCACCCCATATGTTCCCTAACAACCTCATTTTTTATCACTAATTAATAAAATATTCTTTTTCTATTTAAAATCTATTTAAAACTTTTTGTAATTTTTTGACAAATAATAAATAATATTTACACAAATTTAAAAATTAAAAAAGTTAAATTTCGTATATTTTTTAACTGTAATTAAAAACATTTGTACTTACATTATATGGAAACCCTAGTTCTAAAGGCAGTTACAGCACTTATGAAATCGACTTTCAAAGTTGTTTTATTCATAATTTTTGTAAAGGCATACTTATGACCGAAATAAGAATTGTGTCTTTCAATTTCTTCAGCATAATCCTTAATTAAATTTGAAGGGACATCAGTGACTATGTATGAAAAATACATTTTGGCTTCGTAAACTGCAAGTTTAACCTTGTACTTTTTCGCATATCCGTTAGAAACTTTATCACATTTCTTGTCTATCTTTAATTCATAATCGGAACTGCTAAGTTTATCATACGTTCTTTCGAAAAAAAGACCAAACTTTTTCACTGCTTCATTGTAACTGTATATTCCCCAGCCTTTCTTATAATTATCTCCTACCACAATTTTATTTATTTTAGTTTTATCTGTAATCAATATTTTAGTTTTATTTGTAATTAATGATTGTGAAATATTAAAATTATGTGTAACTACGTTTACGACATACTTATATTTTTCGTGATTTGACACTACTATTTCGCTGTAAATTTTTCCTTTATCCTTCTCTTTGATATATTCGTAAATTTTCCTGACATCCTCTTTCGTCGGAACGTTATAAATTGTCGTAAAAAGAGCGTAATTATAACGATCTCTTCCCTTTACCTTTGGAAAATAAACGTCACTTTTGTAACCATATCGTGCTCTACAGTATATTCTTTTCTTAATCATCTCTACTGCAAGCTCATCTAACTTTTTCTTATCGAAGACTAAGAAATGTTTCCAATTTCCTTCGTAGTCAACAGCAAGTTCTCGGTCAATATCTTTCTTCTTTTTAGCATTTCTCCAAACAATTTTAAATTCGTTTTTCTTAAGTTTGTTTTCCTTAAGTTCGTTTTCCTCAAGCTCGTTTTCTTCAAGTTCATCTTCCATTTTTATCACTAATTAATAAAATATCTTTTTTTCCTATTTAAAACTTTTTGTAATTTTTTTATGTTTTTAAAATTTTTGTAAGTTTAAAATAGATCTAAATTTATATAAAAAATTAAAAAAAATATTTTAATTTTTAGACTTTATTCAGTATAATCCTCAAATTTGAATATTACCTTTATAGTTGAATCTTTTGTTTTTACTTCTCCGTAGGTATTTGTATTGTATATTGTATTATAAATTTTTTCGGCATACTCTTCAACTACATCTGATGGAACATTAGTGATTGTAAATATGATATTACCGGTACCCCATACACCTTCTACGTTAAT
>JBMFSN010000064.1:0-1837 GCA_049967535.1 Minisyncoccia bacterium
AACTTACCAAAGAAATCTCTCAAAGAACTTTAGCAGGACAGATAAGTTTAGTCCTGAGTGAAAAAAATATAACAGAAGCCTTTAAGAAATACTGGCTTGACGGAAAAGTGATGCAAGAGATGGATTATCCGATTTTCTTTGCTGTTAATGAAAAGCCAGTAAAGGACGAAAGCGGGGAGTATAGATACAAGAAAAATCCTGATGGCTCTTTTGTTTTAGATGAACACGGGCACCCAGTAATTGACCACGATTTAGACGAGATAGCAGAGGCTTTCATTAAATTTGCTAAAGAACAAGGCTTTGATTTTTGGAGATGATAAGATGGCAGTATTTAGCATTATAAAATTATCAGAACTTGAAGGTGCAAAAAGGATATCTGCTGAGTTTTATCAACCACATTTTTTAAAAATTAAAGAGACTTTATTAAATTGTGGAGCCAAATCATTAGAAAATTATTTGTCCTTACTTTATAGATATCCTACTTTCTATAATTTGGAATATCACAAAGAAGGTGTTTTGGTTCTAAAAGGAGAGGATATTACTCAGCATGGATTTATTCAAAATCAAAGTCAAGATTATATAGCTGTTAGTGACGCCTCGCGCTTTCCAAAAACTATTTTGGAGGAAAACGATCTTATTTTTAGCGTACGGGGTTTTGTAGGTAAGGTAGGTATTATAGACACAAAATATGTTGGTTCAATTATTAGTGCAAATTTAATAAGGGCTAAAATTCATGGATTGTCCCCCTATTTTGTATGGGTTTTCTTAAATAGTAAGTATGGCAATTTTCAATTAAACCGAATAAAAATGATCACTTCTCAAGAAACTATTCTTGCAGATGACATAAGAGGAATCTTAGTCCCTTTACTTACAGAAAATTTTCAAAAGCAAATAGAATCCTTGTCTAAAAGTGCGATAGAGCGAATTAGAAATAGTGAAACCCTCTACTCCCAAGCCGAAACCCTGCTTTTAGAAGAACTCGATCTTAAAGACTTCAAGCCCAGATACCAAAAAACCTATACTGCTAATCTTTCTTCCGCTTTCTCTGCTCATAGAATAGATGCGGAATATTTCCAGCCTGCGTATGAAGAGGTGATTAATTTGCTAAAGAAAAAAGTTAAAGTTGAAAAATTAAAAAATATTGTTTCTTTCATAGATCATGGCAAACAACCCTATTATGTAGAAAACGGAGATATACCAGTTTTAATACAAAAACATTTGGGTTTTCAACTTTTAAGCCTATACTCAGAAATTATCAATATGCCAGATACCCCAAGGACAGATAGAAATTTTGTTAGAAGGTATCCAGATTATTTAATAAAGCCTTATGACGTTCTCTTTTATTCTGTTGGCGCGTATCTTGGAAGGACAAATGTTGTATTAGAAAATTTTGAAGCAGTTCCAGCAAGTTTTATAACGCTTATTAGAACCCAACAGGAAATTTGTAATCCTGTTTATTTATCATTATTTTTAAATTCTGAAATAGGAAAACTTCAATCATCAAGATGGAAAAGTGCATCAGCCCAGCAATATATTTATCCAAAAGAAATTAAAGAATTTATTATCCCTATTCTTCCACTCTTAACCCAGCAAAAAATCGCTTCATTAGTTCAAGAGTCCCATTCTGCAAGAAAAAGAGCAAAGGAATTATTAGAGGTAGCAAAAAAAACAGTGGAGATTGCTATTGAGAATAATGAAAAAGAAGCGCTGGAGTATATTTCCAAAGCGGATAAAAAATTAAAAAATTTAATAACACTAAAAAAGAATTGAGGAGATTCTGGACGAGGTATAGAGAGAGGAAAATTAAATTATGAAATCTCGTGTCCCGCTTATTTGA
>JBMFSN010000065.1:0-1807 GCA_049967535.1 Minisyncoccia bacterium
AAGAATGAAGTATTACCAAGTAGATACAAGATAATTTCTATCGGTAAACTTCAGCAAATAGATTTTAATCTAACAGAAGAGATAAAGCAAATTGATAACTCTGAATTTTCATTGATCATAATAGATGAAGCACATAATTTCAGGAACAAAAATGCTAATAGAACAATAAAACTTAAAGAACTCTTAGCACATAGAAGACTAAGTACACACCTCCTCCTGGTAACGGCCACACCAATAAATACAAGTTTAGATAATCTGACAAGCCTATTAAACCTGGCACAATATGGTGAGTATTCAACCGTTTTAAATTCTCTAGGAATTAATGCAATAGTACAAGCATTGACTAAAAAAATAAGCAAAAACCAAGTAGGTAATAAAGAAGTTTATACTTTGCTAAAGGATCTCCTTAATAAGGTAGTTATAAGAATAACTTGGTCAGATATACCGCAAAGATTCGAGCAAGATTTAACCAGGTTGAAATTTGATAAATTTGAACTTCCTACAGTTAGCTCTATAAGATACACATATGATAAAAAAATAAAAGAAAGGATATTTGATCAAATTGTTCCATTCTTAGAAAAGTTAAATTTTGAGTATACAAAATTATGGGATGGAGAGTATTTTGAAGATAAAAATTTAATTTTTTGGTATAAATGGAGACTATACAAAAGATTGGAAAGTAGTATTGCTGCTTTCTTAGATAGTATAAATAGATTTAAAGCAAGAAATGAATATTTGCTTGAAAACTTAGATAAGTCAAATAAAGCAGAAACAGCCCTATTTGATAAAGAAAGATTAAAGGCTATATTTGTTGCATATAATGGACAGCAGCAAAATAGGAAAAATGAAATAAAAAAGAGAATTAAATCAGACATTGATCTATTAAACAAAATGATAAATACTATTGAAGGGTTAAGAATAGACGATCCAGAAGTAGATTCAAAACTACAAAAATTAATTAAAATAATAAAAGATGAGGGATTGGGAAGAGATAACCCTGCCATAATCTTTTCAGAATCTAAGAGCACAGTGATTTATTTAGCTAGCAAATTAAAAGATCTGGGTTTAAAGATTAAACCTGTTTTTGGTGGAGAATTAGAAGAAAGCGAGATGGAAGAGATGTTTGGAGAAATAAGCAAAAAAGAAATTAATAAAATCAAAATAATGGATGAATTTGAAAGAGGTGAATATGATATACTTATAACCACAGATATTCTTTCTGAAGGTGTAAATTTACCTAGGGCAAATGTAGTAATAAATTATGATATACCATACAATCCAGTAAAGCTAATCCAGAGGGATGGTAGACCATTAAGAATTAACGCTATTAAAAAAACTAAAATATTCAATTTTGTACCTGAGAAAAACATTGATAAAGAACTAGAATTATTCAAAATACTAAAGGAAAGAATAAATACAATAATAAGTATTTTTGGTTTGGATTTTATGATTTGGAGTTTAAGTAGATTAAATCGTAAACCAAACTTAATTGATCTAGAAAAACTCTATTCAGAGTATAAAGAGGCACTATCAACTCAAAATCCAGAAGAATTAAATAAAGAAATATATTGGGGCGAAGAGGGTGAAGATAAAGTATTGATTCAGTTTATTAACAAATATAATATTTCAAAAGAAACAGTAGAAGCACAACAAATAAGTAAACAGCTCATATATACTGTACTTAGATCAGGTAAACATTCATTTTTCGCTTTATTCGAAAAAGGCCAAAAATATACAGTAGGAGAGCTTAATTTTGGCGAAAGTACTGAAGAAACAAGGAAGGAAACTCTTACAGATGAGGAAATAG
>JBMFSN010000066.1:0-1795 GCA_049967535.1 Minisyncoccia bacterium
TAAGTGATCCAATTCAATTTTTCTTTTCATATTCCTCAATCTTTCAATTTTTTTAAAAAACTAGGAATCCTTTATATAATATATCAGAACATTTTACATCTATTGACAAAATCTTTTTGGGAGATATTAATAAAGTTCTGGCATAATAAAAAAAATTTGAAAAGAAAAAGCAAGTAGTAGTTAATGTCAAAACTTTTATGTCGGAATTTTAGAAAAATGAATTTGACTTGACAAAAATAAAAGATATAGTTTAAAAAAATGGGAATAAAAAATGAACTCTCTTAGTTATTGTCTAGGAGGTTGCAGGTGTATCACCCTTTTCCAGTCTCTTTTTTAGAGAAATTCGCAAGAAAATTTAAATAACATAGTAGAATAGTTTGTTTACAAATTTATGTATAGAAAAAAACGCCTGACACAGTAGATAACAGCCGACAAAAGGGAAATCAGAGATTTCCCCAAACCTAGCCCTCTAAGCAGTAATGATGGTTGAGAGGTAAAAAATGATTACAGATGTTTTTGATGGTTTAGAGGTAACATTAAATTGCATACAGGGCAGGGCTTCTTTTATCCGCAAACTGTTAGATAAAATGCCACGAATTTCAAAGAGATTGAAATAACTATGGAACAATTATTAAACAAAATTGTTGCCTATTGGTATGATTGTATTAAAAATGAAGATATTTTAGAGAAGGACATTTCTATAAATGTCAGAAGTAAAGCTGTGCTTTATCCATTTGATAATGATCCATTTGTTTTTGACAGAAGGGAAAATCTTGTCTTGATTTCTGGAGATGAAAAACTAACCATCTTTTCAGAATATATTACAACACAAGGCTATGAACCCTATTATGGATATCCAGTTCTATTTTATTTTGATGATGATTCAAAAAAATACCTCATTGCACCACTTTTCATAATCAAGGTGAAATTTATTAGAAAAAACCAGGAACTATACTTACAAAAAGATGAGCAAAATCCTACCTGTGGAATTCAGGCATTTACTAAGCTTGGATTTCGTACCGAGGAGATTGCTGATATAAGTCAATCTTTAGAAAAATTGTTTAGAAGCGAGCTTCTTGACAGTAATACGATGGCGAAGAAGTGTTTAGAGGTTATTCAAAAAGAAACTGAGTTGCCTATTAATGAACCTATAGACCCCAAAAAGTTAACCAATTCGAAGAAGATTTCAAAGAATATGACCTCGGGCTTGTATAATAAAAGCTTGATTTTCGCTGGTGAAAATACTGTCTATAATATCAATCTGCTCCAAGATTTGCTGGAATTAAAAAAGAAAAATGATTTAGATAAAACGGCTCTTTCATTTATTCTTGAAAAAGTTTCTCCAGTTAAAGGGGTTGAGAAAATACCAGTTCTCCCCTTTCCTTCAAATGAATATCAAGTGAAGGCTTTACAGGATATATTCCAAAATAAGTTATCTGTCATTACTGGTCCACCCGGCACTGGAAAAAGCCAATTCATTTCAAATCTGTTAATCAACCTCTTTCTTGAAGGAAAGTCGGTCCTCTTTGTTAGTCATACCAATGAAGCTGTAGATGTGGTTAATCAAAAATTAAATGAGCAATTTAGAAATTTGATGTTACGAACAGGAAAGAAGGAATTTCGACAAGAACTAAAAGGAAAATTCAATGAATTAATATTGGCTTCTTCAAAGACATCATTTAAAGAGGAATCCTTGGTTCAAATACAATCTATGTGGCGAACAATTTTGGAACATCGAAATAAACTTCTGGAACTTGATAAACTCGAACAAAAATTTGAGAATAGTTATTTGGTT
>JBMFSN010000067.1:0-1759 GCA_049967535.1 Minisyncoccia bacterium
TTATTTCTTGAGGGGAAATTTTAAAGTTTGGATCCGTACTTTTCAATTTTATTACAGAATCGCTTTTCATTTCCATAGCGTTTATTATTAAATCTATTGTTTCTTGTGAACGCTCTTTTATCTCTTTATAATTCGGATAAAATTCAAAATATTTTGGAGTAATCGGAGGAATGTATTCGCTTCCCGATCCTGAAATTTCTTTAGTGATTTTGTTTATGTATTTCAGTATTTCATTGTCATTAACAGTATATGTTTCGCCTTCTTCTTTGTTTTGAATTATTTTTTCCAAATAATTGTTAATTTGCTGTAATAGTTTTAAATTAAATTCGTTTGATGTGATTAATCCATGTCGTTTATTATCTACTAAAGGATCCTCTTCACCATTTCTTATTTTTTGCTCTAAGTTTAGTATGTCTAAGTAGACTTCGCCAAATATGTTGGCAAAGCGTGGATCGTTTTCATAACTTCCTAAGGAGAGATCCAGAACGGAATACAATCCACTATAAATAAGCAACCCCGTTTCTCCAAACGGTTTTTTACCTTCTAAATTTTTTTCCGCCTCATATATTTTAATATGTGCTTTGTATTTTTCGTTTTTATACTCAATATAGAAATCTTCGTCTATAAGCTTTGATTTTTTTTGAGGAAACTTATATGTAAGAATTTCTTCTTGTTTTGTATATCCATCAATTAAATGTACTTTAAAGTCATCTATTTGAAGGAGCTTTCTTAGAAGAAAATGTTTAGATAATTTTTCTGCAATTGTATTGAACTTTTTATCTTTGAAAAAACTGGGTAAAGTACCATAAATAATAGTTCCATTTTCAGGTATTCCGCTTTCTTTTCTATCTTCTTCTGAAACAGAAGCGTCTTTTTTAATCCAGTTAGTCATAAAATTCTTATCTTTTTCTGCAATACTTATCTTATTGTTTTTAATAGTAATTATTCTATCCTTGTTACCGAACAATATCATTGCCATAAGTGCGTCTTTTAATCCAACTCCTTTCTCAGCACTGGTTAGTGAACTTTTATCCATAATACTAGTAATTGTTGCGTATTCTAATGCGGTGGATAATTCCTGTTTAGTCATCCCCTCGGCGTTGTCCTTTACAGTAAGGATAGGTACTAATTTTTTAAAAGGTGCATCGATTTCTACAAAAATGTTAAAAGGCGGTTGCATTTTATTAGAATTCTTTAACCGAATATAACTATCTGCGGCATTCTTGATTAATTCGATTATTAGTTTATAAGGATCAGATCCGAACGCCTCTCGGACCTGTTTTTTCCAGAAAGAAGGATGTATACTGCCTTTTTCTCGTTCTTGTACTTCGCCACCTGTAAAGATATCAGCCATAGGCTCCACCTATTCGGTCTTTTATAAATAATAAAAACTTTAGAGCATCCGAATCTCCTATTCGCTTTGCATATTCTAGATATTGATTTAAATGTAAGTTAAGCTTCTGCGGATTAGTCTGCGTTCTTAACGCTTCTAGAATTTCACTTTCAGATATGTCTTCTCTTCTGTTTTCTTTAAATTTGATATATGCAACAGTTCTTTTAAGTCCTTCAATAAATGTTACTTCCTTTGTTTTGGTAATTTTTCTATAATTTTTGGTTAATTTTATTTCGCCTGTTAATATTTTTCGAACTTCTTCTATACTATATCTTCCTTTTTCACTCAATGCGAAACCACTTTGTACGCTACCTTCGAGTAATTTTTTTGTTTTAGTATCATGTAACCAAGTAATATAATAAACAG
>JBMFSN010000068.1:0-1730 GCA_049967535.1 Minisyncoccia bacterium
AGCAAAAACGTATTGTCTTACTAGTACTTTTTTGTAATCCTCTTTTACTCCTTTTGTAGATACATACGGTGGATTAGCAATCACTATATCAAAGCCACCTTTCTGATGAAAAACCTCTGAAAAATAAACCTCAAAATCAAATTCTTTATGTCCATTCGTAATTTCAAAAATTAGCTTGTCAATCTCTCTTTTTAATTCCTGTTTTTTTACAGGGTTTGTCTCATTAAAATAACTTGGTTTTAACTTTTCAAGTTTATTGAATGCTGCGTTATTAAATAAATCTTTTTCAACTCCTAAAAGCGAATTTCCACATACAACCTTATAATCAAGATTTGGAAGTGGTTTTATGTTATAAAAATTCTCTTCATCAACAATAAGAGAAAGCCAAAATCTTAACTTACATATTTCAACTGCTCCTAGGTCAATATCAACGCCATAAAGTGAGTTCTCAATACAATGTCTTTTGGGTTCATATGTGTTTAATTTTCTTTTAAGATAAATGGAAAGCAAACTTCTTAATTTTACAATTTCATGCATCATACCTATTGGAAAGGCACCAGAACCAATCGCTGGGTCGCATACCTTTATATCAGCAAGTAATCTGTCAATTTCTTCGGCATTTTTAATTATGCTTTCAGACATTTTATGTTCATACTTTGTTTCTTTTTGCTCACCTTTTTCAATTTTGTCTTTCTTTTCAAGGGCGGTTCTTTCATACTCTAAAATTAAATCTGCATATTTTATAAATTCCTCAATATCTTCCCTTTTTACTTTTCCACTTAATTCCGTTTCAAGATAATTTATCAAACTCTCCTGGCACATATAATGGACAATCTCTCTTGGTGTATAATAAACTCCATATTCTTTGTTGAATTTTGTCTCTTCGCCCTTTTTACCTGATTTTAAAACTTTTACATATTCGTCAAAATTATCCGGACGAATGGCATTTAATTTTTCATAGATTTTTCCGAGTAGTTCAGGGTCAAGGGCAACCTCTTTTTCAAGTGGTTCTTCTTCATTTACTGTGAAATTATATCTGTGAAAATCATCAAGGATGCCGTCTCCTATATCACCTTCTTTCGTTCTGTTTGAATTTGAGAAAAGTTCATTTGGTAAAAGAATATCAACATTTACCCAGTCAAAATTATTTATTGGGTCAAAAAGACCACCATTCAAAAAAGGAATTTTACAATTAAATCTGCTGTAATAATGATCATCTGCACTTCTATCTATTCTTAATGCCTCGTAAAAAAGTGGTTCAAGAATGTCATTATAGAAGCTTTTGTAATCTCCGAATTCTTTATTAAACAATCTCCTTATAAAATCTTTTGGACCCTCTCCCCAAGGTTTTCCTCTTTCAACACCAAACCATCCTTTCTTTTGTAAGAAATAAAGAAATACAATTTGACCAAGCAGTTTTTTGGCAAAATCAACTGTATTAATGTTCTTCCGCTCAAATTCTTCTTTTACTTTTTTGTCTCTATTGACAATTTTATCAAGTTCAAGTTTTGTTCTTATAAAAAGGTCTCTGTATTTCTCAAAAAACTCTTTTGTTACAACTTCAACATCAAAAGCTTTTTCTAAATCTTCAAGCGTGGGTTGAAATTCATCATTTTCAATTATGGGTAAAAATCTGCTTTGGGCAGTATGACTTTTTTCATTTTTACCGACTAAAAAGGACCATCTTTTAGCAGAAGTAAATTCTTCTTTTGGTTTATTCCCCTCAAAAC
>JBMFSN010000069.1:0-1728 GCA_049967535.1 Minisyncoccia bacterium
GCCCCGCCCCGCTGTCGCCGGGCGGGGCTTTTCTCTGCCAAAAAATTTTTGAAATTTTCCGAATAAAATATATTTTGCTTGACAGCAAAATTTGATATAATAGAAACGGAGACAGCGTTTGAGTCTCGACGTTAAAGAGCGGCAATTTCTGCTTCAGTGCCGAGAGGCGCTGTCTCCGCAGGATTGCCGCTTTTTGATAGTAATGAATAAATCTAAAAATTATAAGCAATACAAAATTCAAACAATGCGCCATTTATACAAGGGTCTCAACTGACATTCAAGCCGAAAAAGAATTTTCTTCTTGTGAATCTCAAGAGGAGAAAATCAAATCCTTTATCCAGAGCCAAAATAACTGGCAGATTTTTAAGGTCTATTCTGATGCCGGTTATAGCGGGGCTAATACCGATCGACCAGCTCTCCAAGAATTGTTGGAAGAATATAAAACAGAGGAAAGTTGACATAATTTTAGCTTACAAAATTGATAGATTAACTCGCTCGCCAAAAGATTTCTATCAACTAATTGAATTTTTTGAGCAAAATAATGTTAGCTTTATTTCGGTTACCGAAAGATTTGATACCTCGACTCCGGCTGGCAGATTATTACGTAATATAATGCTAACATTTGCCCAATTTGAAAGAGAGCTAACTTCTGAAAGAACCAAAGATAAAATGATCGAAAGGGCTAAAAAAGGAGTTTGGAATGGAAGAATTCCACCTTTTGGATACAAAAAGGGGAATAAAAAACTTATTCTGCATCCTAAAGAAGCAGAAATTGTTAGATTAATTTTTGAAACTTACATTGAAACTAGTTCTATCGCCACAGTTTATGATTTATTGAAAGAAAGGAATATCAAAAACCGACAAGGAAAGCCATTTTATAAATCAGTAATCAGCTTTATTTTAAGAAATATTGTTTATACCGGAAAAATAAAATACGATGGCAAAATTTATCAAGGAATTCATGAACCTATAATTTCAGAAGAAATTTTTGAAATGGCTCAAAAAATTCACAAAAAGAAAAACAAAAAATTCAGAGTTTACAGAGATTTTCTTTTTGGCGGCTTGGTAAATTGCGAAAATTGTAATTTCAAAATGAGTCCTTGTTTTACTAACAAATACAGCAAAGGAAAACTAAAAAGATATTACTATTATCGTTGCAATTCAACTCATCATAAAGATTGGCGAACTTGTTCAATAAAACAAGTTTCAGCCGACAGATTAGAAAATTACATTTTGGAAAATTTGGAGCGAATTTCTGTTGATAATGATTATATTGAAAATTTAGTTTTTCGCTTGAATCATATTGAAAATCCGCCCCGCCGAATTGGCTCCGAACTAACTAAGTCATGCTCCAAATTTTCGCCAGAAGTTATTTCCTCTACCTTAAAATTCTTCCTTTCCAATCTCGCCAAAAAGAAAGGAATAGAAAAAAATCTTTTGGCTAAAAAATTCATTGAAAAAATAATTTATTCTAAAGAAAACATCAAAATTTCCTTATTTTATTCGGAAAATTTCAAAAATTTTTTGGTAGAGAAAAGCCCCGCCCGGCGACAGCGGGGCGGGGCTTCGGCGCGAAGCGCCGATGGAGAAAATCTATTTTCCTCTAAAAATAATCAGTTTGAGATGAACAATCTGGCTGCGGGGATTAAACCCTTTCAAACTCTCTCTATCATTTTACCAAATTTAATCCATAAATCCAAAAAGAGAAACCTGAAAAAAAGATAAAAG
>JBMFSN010000070.1:0-1696 GCA_049967535.1 Minisyncoccia bacterium
ATATGATTAAAAGAAAATAAAAATAAAATTATAAATTATTTAGAAAAGATTTGTTGAATCTTTAATATTTTTTAGGTAAGTCCCACATTGCTTCTTTCCACTCGTCCCATGCATTTTTAAAATGAGCTGCACGGAAATTATAAATTTGCCATAACTTATCAAATGCCTTAAAACGATCATCAACATTTGTTTCTATACCTTTCTCTTCAAATTTCTGAACAACATCTTTGTAAAGTTCGTAATAATCTTCAATTGTAGCGCTGTCATCATCCCATAAGTTTTTAAACCATTCCTTGCTTTGATTGATAACCCTGTTTTTCTTTCTTTCAAATTCTTCCCACGATTCACTTTTCTCTCTTTTTCCGTTCCTTCCTTTTTTTGTTATCGATCTTGTCATTTTTTCAACCTCCTTTTTTTTCAATCACTCTCTTCATCATCAATGTATCGATGCTTATTAATACTTATATTGTAATATCCTTCTTCATGTATTTCATTATTTTCATATTGAACATCTATTATTATTCCATCTAAACCTCTTCCTTCTATAGTTCCTATAGTTTCAAGGTGATGCCAGGGTAAATCATTAATCCAATATTCTTGAGAAGTATTTGGAAGTTTCTCAAATCTTACATCTGAACCTGTTTTAGATAGTAAAACAGCATATTTTCCTTCCCATGGTCTCGTAAATTGATAGACAAAATTGTAAATTTGTCCTTTAATTAAATCCCATTTTGGTCTTTTCACTCTATGTGTTTTTATCTGTTTTTCTTTCTTTTGATATCCTTCCCGCGATTCACTTTTCTCTCTTTTCTTTCTCTTATTTGTATAACTATGCATTATTTTTTTGGAATTCATTTTCCATTCCTCCATTAAAATAATTAAAAAATTTTCCTATTTAAAACTTTTTATAATTTTTTCATATAAATAAAAAATTTTAGTTACCGGGTAATCGACTCCTTTCGGAGTTACGACTTTATAATCATATAGAAAAATAAAACTGCGTAATTGAATAACTGATGTAGAACTTTTTAATGACCTTTTATTGTTTTTTCTTCCTTCCCAATAATTTTCTTTTCCTCTCCTCCAACAGACCTATTATACTATAAATCTCAAGTTCTGTACGTTCTAAAAGACTTTTGATATCTTGATAATCAGACTGAATTAGTTCTACCATATATGGTTTCATTTTGTTCGTAATTTTTTTACGCTCTTCTTTATACTTTTTTGTCAATTCTTCAATCTTTTTATCATAAGTTTTTACAAGTGCCTTATATTTTTTAACGATCGGATCAGTAGTTTTTTTATACTCTTCTTCCACTTTGTCGTATTCCTCATCTATTTCTTCTTTTTTCGCTTTTAATTTTTTTATCAATGTATCTATATCATTTGCAGACATAGTATTTACTGTATTTGCAACTTCTTCCATTTCTTTTTTAATTTCCTCCATATTCTTTTTAACATATTCTATATTTTCTTTTGTTAGTATTTCATATTACCACCGTTTTTAAAAAATATCTTCTTCCTATTTAAAGCTTCCTACATTTTTTTATTTTATATCCTCTAAAAAAACACTAAAAGAAAATAAAAATAAAATTATAAATTATTTAGAAAAGATTTGTTGAATCTTCAATATTTTTTAGGTAAGTCCCACATTGCTTCTTTCCATTCGTCCCATGCATTTTTAAAATGAGCTGCG
>JBMFSN010000071.1:0-1646 GCA_049967535.1 Minisyncoccia bacterium
CTGTTATTAATATTGCTTTGCTTTCATCACCACCTATTTGTTTTACCCTATGGATAACTTCAAAGCCTTTTAATTTGCACTCTCCTTGTCTTGTTGAAGTTGTTAGCGATATTCCTATTAATTGGTAGCCATTAATTAGAAAAATGTCCAATTCAAAATTAGGTGAATTTCTCTTTTGTGCTTTTAATGATATACCTAAATGTTCTCCTTCTGTTGATTTTCCTTCTTTTGATTCTACTTCGTTTGATTCTACTTCCAATAATAATTTTCTATTCTTTAATTCATTTATTATTTGACTATATACGTACCATTCAAACCATTTTCCATCTAAAAATTCTACAGTATCTTTTATACGATCAGAAAACGCCTTATTGCTTATACTGTCATACGGTATCCATAAGTTTTTTTCATCATTTATTTTTTTATCTTCAGGAAACGCATTTAAAATATCCCAAATAAAATCAGGAGTTTCAATATTAAATTTATTTATCTGATATAGAGTTTCAATACCTCATAGGTAGAATTAAAACACCATACTGAATAAGATTTTTTATTTTTAAATAACCACCATTTTAATCTAATATTAGACTTTTTTGAAAAAAATTTCAAGTTTTTTCTGTCGATCCCCAGATTATTTTTTGCTATCTGACATCAACAGAATAGAATAATAAAACATATAGTCTCATTGTGTGCATTATTGTGTTTAAATTTTGAGCATATACCCTAATTTTCCACCAATTATAACTATGCCTCTATATTTATCTTTAAAGCCTCTAATATTTCTCTTTGTTTCTTTGTTATTTCTGTTAGAAGGTGTCCGTTATGTTTTAGAAAAAAGTCAAGAAAAAAATAACAGAAATGCTTTCAAAAAAGAATTATTAAGATGAGTAGTTATAAATGGGGCGGGAGATTAGGGTTTTATAGTGCATATTGGTAAAACCTGCATTACAAGAAATCAAACAATACCTATCTGAATTTGAAAAAAAATTATTTAAATTGTCAATTTTTTAAGAATTGATTTTTGTCTAAAAAAATAAATGGGGTGAGTAGTGGGACTTGAACCCACGGCCCCCAGGGCCACAACCTGGTGCTCTAACCAAACTGAGCTATACCCACCACAAAATGGTGAGCCGCGAAGGGATCGAACCTTCGACCGACGGATTAAGAGTCAATCCATATTAAACTTATTCGCTTTTATTATTCTTATTTTAATGAGCATAATTTAAAGCCAGATAAAACTTGCAATTTTTTGGGTGCAAATTGGGTGCAAAAGATTTTTAGAAGGTTTCTATAGCGGATTAGAATATCAAATAAATTCAATTTTTTTACAAACAAAAATTTTTCTTTATAGTATTCAATATGAACTTTATCGGATCGAATATTGAAGCAGAACTATTTGCTCTCTATGAGCTCAAAAAAAGCCCAGATTTATTTCAAAGGGCTCTTGCAAAAAAGCTTGGTGTTAGTCTTGGCAAGTCCAGCTACATTTTGCGCTCACTATAATGTACCCGCAAATCATTAACAGAATTTTTGGAATTTTTATTCCTTTAAAAAAATTCTGTTAATGATTTAAAATGTATTGGTTTTATATTAAGAGTTCAAAATTACAAAGGGGTGCTTAAATGAGTGTCAAAAGAAAAAGTTAC
>JBMFSN010000072.1:0-1562 GCA_049967535.1 Minisyncoccia bacterium
GCCTCAAAATACAGCATATTGCTTTAAAAGCATACAACAGTGGAAAAAACAGTTTTTAGAAAATGCCTCTTTGGTGTTTGAGGATGTTTCTATAGTTTTTAAAAGATTTAAAAAAGATTTTTGTAAAGGTTAAAAATGATATATCCTAAAGTCTATATAATATTACTTAACTACAACGGCTGGGCAGATACCATAGAGTGCTTGGAAAGTGTGCTTAGAAATAACTATGAAAATTACCAAGTTATAGTAGTAGATAACAATTCTCCAAATAATTCTATGGATTACATTAAAGCTTGGGCAGAGGGGAAAATTGACGTTTGGGTTAATCCTAAAAATCCTTTAAGGAGATTATCTTTTCCACCAGTTCCGAAACCTATTCCTTATGCGTATTACACAAGAGAAGAAGCCGAAAAAGGTGGAAACAAAGATTTAGAGAATGATTTGTCAGGGAAAATACCCACAGGTATTACCACAAAATATCCACTTATTTTTATACAAACAGGAGAAAATTTGGGATATACCGGAGGAAATAATGTAGGGATAAGATATGCATTAGCAAAAGATGATTTTTCTTATATCTGGATTTTAAACAACGATACTGTTATAGAGAAGGATGCTTTGGAAGAAATGGTTAAGGTTATCGAAAAATCTAGCTCAATAGGTGGAGTTGGGTCGCTTTTATTATTTTATCACGACCCAGAGATTATTCAATGCTTATCCGGAACAACTCCATTTTCTCCAAAAAAAGCAATGAGACTTAAAGAGCTTTTTAGAGGCTATAAACTTTGGGAATTATATGATAAATTACGCGATAATTTTGAACTTAATGGCGGATTATTACAAGGAGCAAGTATGCTTTTTAGGAAAGAAACTATAGAAAGATGTGGTTTATTTGACGAAAATTTATTCATGATGTTTGATGAATCTGAATTATGTATCAGAATAAACAAAATGAGATTATCTCTATACTGTTCTATCAAAAGTAAAGTATATCATAAAGAAGGAGGCAGTCGAGGAAATATAAAAAGAAGAAAGAAATTATTGTGGTTTACTAAGAATAGATATTCCCTTGAAACTTATACATTTGCTGTATATCTATATTATAGAAATATGATCTATTCAATACATAAACATTATGGTTTGAATGGGATGATTACTTTCTTTATGTTTAATCTACCTGTTTTTTTTCGAGTGGTTTTAGGTATAATTCTTTTTGATGAGCAAAAGGTAAAAAGATTAAAGTTGTTTTTTAAAGCAATAAAAGATGGTCTAAGGGGGAATTTAGGAAAACCATGGTAGCATTTAAAAAAGAAATTAGATATCTCACTTCAAATCCTTTTAATTTAAAAATTAAGAAACTTATAGATTTTTGGGGATATATTTTATTTAACAGGAATAAAAAAGTTAGTGAGATTGATCTAAGAAAGATAAATTCTATAACAATCGTTCATATGGGACATATTGGTGATATTGTTTTAATGCTTCCTATGATAGATGCTTTAAGAAACAATTTTAATGGTGGCAATTTAATTATATTGCCCGAACCGCTATGGACTTATAAT
>JBMFSN010000073.1:0-1560 GCA_049967535.1 Minisyncoccia bacterium
GTTTATTAATTGGTTTATAAACCTTTCTCTCGCCTTCAAGTAAAGTAATTATGTTTAAATCAATATCAAAATATGAAAGTAAAGTATGAGTAGAGGGGCTGCCATATTTAACATGATTGGCAGTAGAATAATCGCCACCAAGCTGGCTTTCCAACTGAAATAATACAAAAACAAGGCCAGGACAAACTTGTTTAAAAAGCGTAAAATCAACCAATATTCTTTTTAAAATGCATTTTGTATATGCTTTACACTCCATAGCAATCTTAAACTTTCCATCAACGTGGACATGAACATCGGTCATTAATGGATAATAAAAATCGTTGATGTGCTCTTTTATAAATTTTTTAACTTCGGGGCTTTTTACTCTTTTAGTGTATTCTTTTCTAATTGGAATTTTTACAGTTTCCTTATCAAGGGATAATCTTTTTAAATCTTTTCCTAATTCTTTCTATGCTATCTCAATTAAACTTTTTGCCAAGCTTTCAACAAGCATCCCTTTGCCGGCTCTAATTATTCCACCATAAGCACGGTCTTCTGATTCTTTTGCTCTTGTATCAATACCTTTAACTAAAAACTCATAAGCATTGATAAGCGATTTTATGTCTTTTGAAAATTTTTTGTTCATCATCTTTAAAATAAACTTATGTTAATTTGCGTATTTTTTAGTCTTTCTTCGGCCTTTTTACAATATTCTTCAGAGATATTAATACCTATATAATTTCGAGATAGTCTTTTAGCTACCACGGTAGTTGTGCCGACTCCATTAAAAGGATCAAGAATAATATCACCTTTAAAGCTGAATAGTTTTAATACTCTTTCAACTAAAGCTTCTGGGAACATCGCCGGATGTCCATATTTTTTCATATTGTATTCTGGCGCAACATCCCTTCTTGCATAAACCCATTTTTTAAATTCATCGCCAGTTATATCCGCCATTTTCCAATTTCCCGAATGCCTTAAATCGCCCTTGCAAAAAATTTCAAGGAATTCTCAAGTATATTTTAAATATGGATTACTTGGGCTCTTCCAACTACCCCAAGCGGTATACTTACAGTTATAATTATGCTTATCCCATAAAATTTCTCCTTTCCAAATCAATTTATTTTTAATGAAAAAATCAGAAAGTATGTGATATATGGGTATATAGTCAAAAAATAATGGCTGGACATTAACAACAATTCTGCCACCATAGTTAAATTCCGATCAAACTGGGTGGGAATTACGTTTTTAACTGGACACCCATTACGAAATAAACTGGACAGTTTTTTGTGTTTTAAACTGAACGTGTTTTTAGAGACTTTTCATGCTTTGACACATAAACTGATTTAACTTGTGGTTAATCTCAAAAAAAGCATATAAAATCTTTTTGTAAAACTTTTTGAAGTTGTTTTGTTGGAGGATTTTATGTGTAGAAAGAAAAAGAGGAGATTAACTATGAGAATCATTAGAGAAGTTATCCGTTATGTTAATCAAGGACTAAGCAATAGAAAAACAGCTGAAGCTCTCGGCATTTCCTAAAACTACAGTTTCTTTTTACAAGAAGCGTTTTTATGAGTCGGG
>JBMFSN010000074.1:0-1524 GCA_049967535.1 Minisyncoccia bacterium
ATGAATTTGACTTCCATTCAAAATTTATAAGAAGAGTATTAGAGGATCCACTGTTAGCATTTAAGATTGCAGAAGTGATACCGTCTGCTGTTTTTAGCTATTTAAAATCGCTGTTTTTTAGCTGAATTATCTTTTTGCCTTTTTCCTGAGGTACAATCTTTAACTTTGCACCTTTAAATTCCCTGTAAAATTCAGAACCATTAAAGATACGATCCAAAAAAATTGCTAAGGCTGCTATTTCTGAATGAGGCTGATTCCCTATGGATATGTTATAATCAGAAAGAAGGTATACGTCTATAGGTACTTTTTCAGAGCCTATTATAACTAAAATATCCTTATTTATGCTCTGTATTTTTTCTAAAACCTCTGGTAATGGAATACCGTACATCGTAAGATTAATTATGCATTTCCCGTCTTCCTTTGATTTTTTAATAAGGTTCTTCCAGCTATCAACAAACTCTACAAAAAAATTGCCGCCCCATTTTTCATTCACTTTTTGTATTGAAAACAAAACTTTTTCGTCTATGTCGCCATAAACGTACATGCCTGAGGCACCAAAAGCTCTTCCTACTAGCCCGCAATGAGTGGTTACCCTTTTATCCCTTTCAGATCTATGGAAAAGCCTTAATATTTCAACTTTCATTTTTATTTTTCATTTCCCTCAAAGTTTTCAAGGCATTTAGATAATTTAGAACTATAATTGAAGCTTTTTCGTCATCCGGCTGTTGCTTAAGGACATTTAAAAGTCTGCGTAAAAGCAGATCGTCTATTTCTTGAAGGTCTGTTGGTTTTGTTTCACTTTTACCCTCAAGCTCTTCTATGCTTTTTATGTTGTCGCAGTTTGGGCAAAAAGTTTTCCCTTTATACTTAAGCATTATCCCTCCACATTTCGGGCAAGGTTCAGCTAAAAGAGTACCTCCTCTTCGCATAATTTCAGCGACTAAAGTCCTTTTTTCTTTTGAAAGCATGGTATTATTTATTCATAGTTTAATTTAGCTTTAACTATATTTGCTTTATTGAAAATCGAGATTTAATCATATTTTTTAAATCCAACATTTTGCACTTTAAAGATTGTCACTCAAAAACAGATAACTGGATTTTAAAACGATTATAACGCTTAAAAATACGTTTTTGCTTTCTTTGATCAGGTGCAAAAGCATGCAGATTGAAGCCGTTTTCAACGAGATGATTTCTAACGTTATGCCTGATTTTGATGACGAATTTAAGAGGACATTAGACTCTTGTGATAACGAAGTTTTAATTAAAATGATCAATTATGCAGTTGGTGGCGGAAAACGGCTAAGACCTCTTATAATGGTTTTAATAAACAAAAATCTTGGAGAACGTTTTGATGTATCGTACGCAAGTTTTTCTATTGAGCTCATGCATAATCTTTCTTTAATTCACGACGATTTTATAGATAAAGAAGAAACTAGAAGAGATCATGTTCCTTTTTATAAAATTTATGGATATGATAATGCGCTCTTAGTTACTGATTATATATTTGGAGTTGTTGTAGATTTA
>JBMFSN010000075.1:0-1471 GCA_049967535.1 Minisyncoccia bacterium
CGTCGTCAATTTCGCTGTAATTGACATAGAGATGGTTTTTGTCTAAACACTCCAGCAAAAATCTTTTCTGATCTTCAGTTGATAAATCAGCGAAGTCCTTTGCGTTAGCATCAATCACTTTTACATCAACCTTATAACTCAAAAACGCTTTTTCTTTCATTATTTCCCATAATTTTTTCAATTCATCTTTTGTCTTTGCTTTCTGGATTTTCTCTACAAAATTCTCATTCCATTTCATAAGTTCTAAATAAACAAAATCGCCTCGATTGTTATCGCTCATAACTTTTATTATTCTCTTTTTGCATACTTCTATATGTTCATCTAATTGTTCTACTAATATAAATTTTCGATTGCCTCCATCTTGTTTATTCAAATCTAAGATAGCATGTCCTGTTGTTCCAGATCCAGCAAAAAAGTCTAAGATTAAATCGTCTGACTTAGCGTTAGTAGTTATTTTTAAGATATCAATGATTGTATAAATTGATTTTGGATAACTAAAAAGTTTCTCTCCACCAAATATTTCTTTTAATAGAATTGTACCGTGCGAAGATGCATCATATTTAGAATCGGTCCATATAGTTTTTGGTTTTCTCCCTTCTTTTATCCGATCTTTTAAATATATTATGTATTTGTTCCCGCTTTTCTTACATACAACATCTCCTCTTTTTACGGCTTCTAAAAACGATGGTTTTGTTTGTCTCCAAACCCTCTTTTTTCCATTTTGATCTATTGGTAAAATTTCAATTGTTCCCTTCTTCGCTTCTAAATAAAATTTATTATTTTTTTCATCAAAATAAATTGGATAGTAAGAATTAGGCCTTTCTTCCGGAGTAGAATATCCTCCACTTCTCCTAAAGGGCAAAAGTCGGTACCGCCCAACTTCATCTTCAAGATTAAAAAGATTAGATTGCTCTTCTGTTAAACTAAAAAAACCAATACGCGAGTGTTTTGCATTCTTGGCATAAAAGTAACAATACTCATGGTTTACTGCAAAATAACTGTTTATTGTTCGACCACGAGGGTTACTTTGTATTACAACCGTTCCTAAAAAATTATCTCTTCCAAATATTTCATCACAAAGAACCCTTAAATATCCTTGCTCAAAATCATCAATTGTAATTGCCAATATTCCATCTTCTTTTAACAATAACTTACTAATTTCTAGTCTATTTTTCATAAAAGTTAACCAGGTGGAGTGATTAAAACGATTATTATATGTAAATATGTTTGCATCGCCTCCTGTATTATAAGGTGGGTCTATGCAAATTACCTTTACTTTTCCGGCGAAGCGTTTTTTGAGAGAATGAAGGACTAAAAGATTGTTGCCTTTGATAATTAAATTGTCTTTTATATCTCCTTTTTCATCGGTTCTAAAACCATCAAATTTATGTTCTCCTTTGGCATCTATCCGCTTGGCATTAGTAAAAACTTTTGGATCAAGTAGTCTGCTTATTTCATCCGGTGCTAAAAT
>JBMFSN010000076.1:0-1458 GCA_049967535.1 Minisyncoccia bacterium
CCTGCCAAAAGTCCGCCTTCGGCGGACTAAATCCAACTTTTTGCTTGCCCGGCCTTTGGCCGGGCTCGCTATTTACAATTTTTAATTTACAAATTAAGATTATTATTGATATAATTCTCTCTGAAAACTAGAAAGGTCGAAAAGTTATTAAATTAATCAAATTTTATCTTTGTAAATATGGAAAAAATTCTTTTAGACATTGGTTCCTCAACTATTAAAGTTTATAAATATTCGGACCAAAAATTAAGTTTGCTATTACAACGTTCTGTCTTTTTTAAAGAGAATTTTGACCCTGAGGGCGGGATTTCACCTGAATCAAAAAAAGAATTTTTTGAACTTTTAGATTCGATTAAAAATCAAAATAAAAATTCTCAAATTAGATTGTATGCTACAGGAATTTTTCGAAAATTAGCTCCAGCCACTAAAACTGTTTTTATCGACGAGGTCTTTTTAAGAACGGGTTTGTATTTTAATATTATCAGTCAGGATTTGGAGAATTTTTATTTGGAAAAAGCCTTAACAGGAAAATGCACTTTAAGGGAACCTGTTTTGCTTATCAATATTGGCGGAGGATCTACTGAATTGGTAGTAATGTATGGAGATGAGGCGATAGAAAGGAGAAATCTGGATATGGGTGTAGGGACAATTCTAACCGAATTTCCTCAAGTTAACGAAAAAATTTCTAAAGTG
Organism: Minisyncoccia bacterium; assembly: GCA_049967535.1. Classification (GTDB taxonomy): domain Bacteria; phylum Patescibacteriota; class Minisyncoccia; order UBA6257; family UBA6257; genus JBMFSN01. The sequence continues at coordinate 691 of JBMFSN010000076.1, forward strand.
AAATTAGATGAAATTATAAAATTTGTTAAATCAAGGCTTCCACTCCTTAATAACAAAATGAGGGTGGCTTTTTTAACTGGTGGGGAACTAACTTATATGCAATTGGCTAATTATCCTCTTTTAAAGAATAATTTATTCGAAGACGAAGACCATCCTCTTTTTATTACGATAAAAGGTTACAAGATTAAAAATAACGAAATTTATGAGAAAATTACTCTTCAAGAACTTGAAAATTTGATGCCTGACAATCCAAAATGGATGCATGGTGCAAGAGCGTTTTCCGCTTTGGCTCAAACAATATGCGAAAAGTACAAAATTGAAAAAATTATTCCATCAGATTCTAATTTGATAAATGGCGTTGTGAGACAGGAGTTCAGATATGTAACTTTAAGTGGAAGCTTTAGAAAACATCTAGATTATATTTTAAAAATAAAGAAAGAGCTAGAAATGGAGGGGGTCAAAGTTCTTAGCCCACGGTTTGTTGAACCTAAAAATCCTGGAGAGGAATTTGTTGTTTTTAGCGGCGAGGAAAATCTCTCTCCTTTAGAATTAGAGCGTTATCATTTAAATTCAATTATCAACTCCGACGCTTTAATAGTTTGCGACCCCGAAGGATACGTTGACGCTTCGGCTTTATTAGAAATTGGATTTGCGCAAGCCTTAGGGAAAAGAATTGTTTTTATCGAAAGACCTCAAGAATTTGTTTTAAATAATCTTCCGGTAGAATTCGGTTTGTAGAATTCTAAAATTAGACTGCAAATCAAAAAC
>JBMFSN010000077.1:0-1422 GCA_049967535.1 Minisyncoccia bacterium
CGTACGCAAATCCTACTCTTATTCCTGGAATACCAAAAGTTTTTGTAAAACTTCTTAACGTGATAACGTTTTCCATTTTAATGTATTCATTTCGGTGCTCTGTAAATGGCAAGAACGATTCATCAATAACGAGTATTGATTCAAGAGCGTTTAGCTCTTCTGCGAGCGTTCTTAAAAAGCCATAATAAACGCCTGTGGGGTTGTCTGGGTTTACTATAAAGTATGCAGTTCTCCTTTTTAAAACAAAATCTTCAAGACCTGGAACGAGTTTTTCTATAAATAATGGTTTTTTGTTGAAGAGATAGGATAACCTTTTATTTTCAGAATAGGTATGTGAGAGTAAAACGACTTCTTCGTAATTTTTGATCATGTAAAAACTCATATAAAGAAGCTCTGTAACGCCAGCACCCACTGTGATTTCTAACTCGTCAAGCTCGAACTTTTCTTTAATCATGTTTTCATAATTTTCTTCACAATACGGATATCTGTTTATTTCAGCTTCTTTTAGATATTTTTTTAAAAACCGAGGATAATAAGGGTTTACAGACTGGGAAAAATCAATTAAACCCTTTTCATCATCCCTAGCACCACCGTGGTAAACTGTAAACATAAGAAATAATAAAAACTATGAGTATAAAAACATAAGACAGCAAAATAAGATAAAGAGTTGCCTTTTTGACGTCATTCAAATCGGGGAGCTTGCCTGAACCTATAACATAGTAGCCCTTTTTTACTAATCTGACATTTAATATTTTAGCAAACAAAATCATTGGGTATTTGCCGTTTATTCTAAGACCCTTTTTTATTCTAATATCTTTATTAATTCCTGAACTGTATATAAGGTATTCAACTAATAAAAATAAACGGGCTGGCAAATAATTTGCCGCATAATCAACTAAAGCGGCAAGCTTTCCAAACTTTTTATATTTTACATCATTATAACCTATTAAGTTATCTGCCGTATTTATGGCTCTGTAAACCATCGCGCCTGGAAGGCCAAATATTAGAAAGTAAAAAAGCGGGCTGACGACAGAATCCACGAGGTTTTCAGCGCCAGATTCTATAGCTGCAGAATAAAGATACTGTTTTCCAACGTTTACATTCCTGCTAACTATTTCAGAAACATTTTTCTTTAAAATTTCTTCATCATCAACGCCGCATGCGCGTACTTTTTTAATCAGCAAACCAACGGAAAAGGTTGATTTTAAAAAGAATATATATAGAATGACCCCAAACAAGCCAAAAACAAGAGCTTTACAAACAGCATAACCTATAAGAGCTGCTGCAGAATATGCAAAAATTGCCACCAAAGAACCTGCTATAAAATCGTATTCGTTGCCTTTTCTTTTATATTTTTTATCAAAATAAACAATAATTTTTCCAACCCAAACTGTTGGATGGGCAAAATTTGGGTATTCATAA
>JBMFSN010000078.1:0-1389 GCA_049967535.1 Minisyncoccia bacterium
ATCAAGGGGTAAGCAAAGAGGTTATAAAAAATACCCTTTTATCTAATGGCTGGCCAATGGAAGATATAGAATTAGCTTTTAAAATGATTTTGGATGCTCAAAGCAGCATTCAGGGCCCTACCCCAGTGGTTCCCCACGTGAAAGTAAACAAAATATTAAGTTTGGGTGAGCTTATTAATTATACTTGGCATTTATACCGACAAAAATTCTCTTCTTTGTTAAAAATTACAGCGTTAGCTGCTACATTGATATATTTAGTAGATGTAATATTTTCCTCAAATTTAGCAAGCTTGCATCCTAATCCTATTTTAGTGGCAATTGTTGCAATAATTAATATTCTTATTCAACTATTAGAAACAATTGCCTTAATTTATGCTGTTAAAAATAATAATGACAACATATCAGTTAGTGAAGCTTATCAATATGCAATAAAAAAGTTTTTGCCTAGTATTTGGGTTTCTATTTTGACTTTTGCTGTTGTTTTAGCCATACCTTTATCTTTTATTTTAATCGGATTATCACTTAGTGCATCTTCGATTATTCCTTGGTTAATAATGGGAGCACTAACCTTAATTTTCCCGGGTATTATTTTGACTTTATGGTTTATTTATGGAATATACGCGGTGGTAATAGATAATGCTAATTCTTTTAGCGCTTTAATAATGAGCAAAAATTATGTGGAAGGCCAAGTCAATAATGTCTTTTCCAGAACATTTCTTGCTGGCTTGCTTGTTGCTGTTGCTGCTCTTCCTTTCTTTTTGATTTTATCCTTGCTTTTATTGCCTTTGGCTATCTTAAAGATTCCAGCCGTTTCCTATCTGCCAACCATTATATACGGTTTGTTTGCCACTCCATTTCTTATTATCTTTAATGTTTTTCTTTATAACAATTTGAAAGAGTTAAAAAGTGATCGGGTTTTAAAGGAAACACCAAAAGAAAAAATTATTTTATCAGTTTTAGCTATTTTGGGAGTGCTAACAATGATTTTAGTTCAAATTAAAGTCTTTAAATATTTCTCTTCTCAATCACAATCAATGCAAAATGAAGTGCAAAGTTATCAAACTATTAGCAATTTAAATACTTTAAAGACGGCTGTTCAATATTATAAATCAGATAAAGGAAAATATCCTAAAACTTTAGATGATATTGCTAAGGCTTATCCAGATTTATTTAGTAGTGTGCCAATTGACCCCATAACCAAGACCTCATATTATTACAAATTAATAAATAATGGTACGGGTTTTAAGATTTGTTCTGGTTTTGGTACTCCACAAGAAAATTGTATTACTGGCCAATAAAGAATTAGGATTAAAATCGGTCGGAAAGCCTGCCTATGCAGGCAGGCCTGCCTGCATAGGCAGGCCGCTTTTTTATTACCTCAAACCCTTA
>JBMFSN010000079.1:0-1388 GCA_049967535.1 Minisyncoccia bacterium
CATAACATTTTTATTACATGATTTTTTTACTTGACAAATTAAAAAGATTATTGTATTAGTAAAATTAGCGGTTTGACAGTAAGCAATATTGGATTTAGATTTGTCAAAAAGTCTGTCAATAACCAAGTTCTTTTAAAAGAAAATAGGCGCTATCCCCTACAAATTTGAATGCAACAAAAATGTTTTTAAAACAAAAGAATCGTTATGTCTAATATAAAAGTATCAAATTTAAGAATGCTGTTATCATAACCTTTATAAAAGGTGACTGTTGCATTCTTTCCCGTTTTGAAGGGAATTACGACCGAAAGCACTATAAGTCCCTAATTTGCCCAAAATCGCTACGCAGTTGCATTCTTTCCCGCTTTGAAGGGAATTACGACAAGAATTTCCTTCACATTTATATGTGGAGGAAATAACACGTTGCATTCTTTCCCGCTTTGAAGGGAATTACGACACAGTACTAGGTACCCCCCCTTACAAAGTCTTTGCATTACTTCGTTGCATTCTTTCCCGCTTTGAAGGGAATTACGACTTAAACCGTGTCCATCTCCAAATTCCATAACCTGATGTGGTTGCATTCTTTCCCGCTTTGAAGGGAATTACGACTCTTACATTCCGCATCCAATATTCTTATGTGATATGGTTGCATTCTTTCCCGCTTTGAAGGGAATTACGACTCGCAAACATCCTTCTAAGGTCATCTATTGCCTTAGAAGGATCCGTTGCATTCTTTCCCGTTTTGAAGGGAATTACGACAACTGAATAGACTGGTGGGAGGTGTATGGACTGCACCTCCGTTGCATTCTTTCCCGTTTTGAAGGGAATTACGACTTCTCATTGAATAGGAAATACGATGCCACATAGTCGTTGTAAAAAACGGTTGCATTCTTTCCCGTTTTGAAGGGAATTACGACTGACGTCGAAGTTGACGAAGTTTTAGAGGAGTGGTAGTTGCATTCTTTCCCGTTTTGAAGGGAATTACGACAGGATGATGATCCCAATACGCAGCTATTCTGACCGCGATAAAATCGGTTGCATTCTTTCCCGTTTTGAAGGGAATTACGACATTATATCCTGAACTGTATACTGTTTTCCCCTTGTTGGGGGTTGCATTCTTTCCCGCTTTGAAGGGAATTACGACGGACTTTTCCATGCAATATTACCTTTTTCTAAGGATTCTAAAATGTTGCATTCTTTCCCGTTTTGAAGGGAATTACGGGCGTTTTGCCGCAAGCTAGGAGTTAGCTTTGTTAGCAATTTGGGAGTTTGTTGTTCTTTCCCGTTTTGAAGGGAATTACGACGCGTGAGCGGGTTGAAATCGCTAACTTAACAAGAATGCGACCTTGTTGCATTCTTTCCCGCTTTGAAGGGAATTACGGGCATCTTGC
>JBMFSN010000080.1:0-1226 GCA_049967535.1 Minisyncoccia bacterium
TGGAAATTGAGTTGGCAGAAAACAAAAGATTGATTGTAAGCTACAGTCCAAAACGAGCGGAAAAGGATAAGCATGACAGAGAAAAAGCGGTAATGAAATTAAAGGAGAAAATAGGTAAATCGAAAAACCCCGCTTCGCTAATAAGCAATTATGGATATAAAAAATACTTAAAAATAGAAGGTCAAACAAAAGTAGAGTTAGATGAAGAAAAATTAGCCAAGTCGGCGGCTTGGGACGGATTACACGGAATAATAACCAACAAGAAAGATATTACTGCAAAAGAGATTTTGGATTACTATCATCAGTTATGGCAAATAGAAGAGAATTTTAGAATAAGCAAACATGATTTAAGAATAAGACCAATCTATCACTGGAGTCCCAAAAGAGTAAAAGCTCACATAGCAATAAGTTTTATGGCGCTAGTATGTATAAGGCATTTGGAGTATAGAGTAAAAAGACAATACAAAAAACTATCACCGGAAGTAATAAAAAATCAACTGTTGCATAGCCAATGCAGCATAGTAAAAGATATAACGACTAATAAAAAATACTGTCTTCCTTCAAAAACAACAAGAGAACTCAAAAAGATTTATCAGACGGTAGGCAAGAAAATAGATTCCGTGCCCTTCGAAATCAAATAGACACATCAGCAATTATTACCCAAATTAAGAAAAATGTAGTGCCTTAGGAAAAAACTATCTTATTTATTCACAATAACTTAACTCCGTTTTAGTTGGAAGTCAGGAAATATACTTGGGCCCTTCTTTGATTCAACAATTTCTTCAAACTTGCGAATTATTCCAACTGTTAAAGGTGCTAAAATAGCTATGTACAAAAGCTGTACTATGCTTAGATAAAAAAGCATTTTTTAATTTCTCTTTATTCTTAATTATAATTCTCGGAGGTATTCTAAGCAAGAATAACTCCAACCATAATTGGTAGGAGTTATTATTCCCACTGAAAATAGGGACTTTGGAAAGCGAACTCCATCGCTGTTACAAATATATTTTAGGAATTTTTTAAAAGCAAACAAACTTTTGAAAGTTATATCATGAATCATACTGAAACTATTTAAAAACTAACTTAAATTGATCCCTAAGTTCAAACGGGCTAAATTCCTTGTAATTTAGTCGTTTTTATTTTTTCAGGACAAAAGGTCGGAGCTATTTTAGTTATGTTAATTAAGGCTTAGCTTAAGAAAGAACAATAAATTTTAGGGGCATTAG
>JBMFSN010000081.1:0-1142 GCA_049967535.1 Minisyncoccia bacterium
ACACAAGCGTAGCAACATCAGATAGCCATGGGAGAGCGTCAAAAGTCTTTGAAAACAGCTCTTTACCAAGGTCAACACATATAAAGGTTAAATAAGGCCCTGCGAAATTTTTAAACGTTTTTACAACAGATTTTATAGAACCTCCAACATTTTCGGCTATTTTTAAAAAAGGGTCACCAAAAGGACCTGATAAAAACGAACTGTCAAAATCGTCATTAAAAATTACATACAGGCCATCTTCCTTGGGCTTCCAGCTTTTGGTATAAGCAGTTAACTGCCATCTTCCTTCAACAAACTCATAGACGCCCTGAAGAGGGAATTTAGAAGAAGCTTTTTTCTGACTTTCCTCAGTTTTTCTGATGATTTCTTTAATCATTTTATCAAGTATTCTTGCTTCCTCTTCATCCCCCTGCATAGTTTGATTTTTTTAATTTTTTATTTAACGATTATTTCATCCAAGCGGGAACAAACATAATTTTCAAGTTTGCATTAATCGAATATTATGATTTTGATAAAAAAGCATAAAAGATTTAATATCAGGAACCCAAAATATTAACAAAATTGAAAAAACAACTGGATAAAGTAGATATCCAGATATTAAAATGCATGGCTGGTGACTGCAGGCTTTCATACAGGCAGATAGCGCAGAGGTTGAACCTTTCAACTTCAACAGTAAGCAAAAGAATAAAGAAGTTACAGGAAAGCAAGATAATAAATTCTTTTATACCTCTGATAGATGCTAATGCGTTAAACCTTGTAATGTATGCTGTTGGCATAAAAATAAAGCCAGGAAATTCTGCAAAAGACGTTGCAGAGCTTATCAAACCGCTGGCTTACGTTTCTCACATATTTATAACAACGGGTTCTTACGACCTCATAGTTGTCAGCGTAGCAAAAAATACTCAGGAGATTATGAAGCAACTCAAAGAAATAACTTCTGTTGATGGGATAGAAAGGTATGAATCTTTTCAGATATTAGAGGTTTCAAAAGAAGCTCCGGTTGAAGCTCTTATATACGCATAATCAATTATAAAATTAAAGTGTATTTTGAATATATATAATGATATTAAACGGTGTAACTAAGACATTCAAAAGAGTGATTTTTTAAGTTTTTGCAGAAAGTTTGTGCCAATTTTTCTATA
>JBMFSN010000082.1:0-1045 GCA_049967535.1 Minisyncoccia bacterium
TCAGTTTGGTTAGAGCACCAGGTTGTGGCCCTGGGGGCCGTGGGTTCAAGTCCCACTACTCACCCCATTTATTTTTTAATTTTTTGCAATAATATTTTAGATAGTGTAATAAGTATGTGGGAAATAACCAGATTTTTACGTTATTACTGAATTATTTTTTTATTGGGAAGACCACTTTAGTGGCTGATGAATAATCTCATTGCTTAAAAAAAATTACTAAATGCAGATTTTTCGCTAGTGCTTTACAATGACGCTCCTTTTTGTCATCCTAAAAGGCGCGTAAGCGACGAAGGATCTCCTAAACATAAAAAATGAATAGATTATTTGCTATCGCTTCAGAATGACACAAACATTAAAAAAGTAAACAGTAGATATTTAGCTAAAAGCTTTTCGGAAGTTTTTTATTATCTTTTGTCAATTGATCTTCATTTGTTTGAGAATACTTTAAGAAAAAATTTTTTATTTTATTTTTGAATGTTTTTTCTATTTTTGTAATTTTTGAAGTAGGGGTTCTGTCAGGACCATTTGCACTACCTTTTTTATAAAAGTATTTCATTTTTTTATCTGGATCAAATTCTACATAATCGATTCCTTCATATAAAGGATGATCAATATTTGATATGTTTAATTTTATTTTAAAAACATGTTTGTAATTGTTTCCAATGTCTTCTATGAATTCTTCCAGAAAATCTCTAGTTTTTTGTGTTAGACCTATCTGATAAACAGCTTCAATCATTAATCCTCCACTGAAGCGTATTTTAAAAATTTCAGAAAACTTAAGTAAAAATTATTGGATTACTTCTACCATTCCAAAACCCTGACTGTTTCTATTACCTAAACCAGCATCAATAATAAACCCTAACATCTTAGAATCAGCAAGCAACTTAAAATTACCAGTCCAACCTTTTATTATTAAACTATTTTTTGATCCAAATCTGACAATTTTTTCTTTGTTAAAACCTATTGGTTCTAATTTTAATTCTGATTCTGGTGGTTTTTAATAAAATGCTTCCCATTTTTTTGCTGCATTATTGGTAATTAAAAG
>JBMFSN010000083.1:0-1034 GCA_049967535.1 Minisyncoccia bacterium
TTCTAGGGTTAAGTTGCGCTTATCTCACTACCAATGAAATTGCCAAATCTTTATATTTCCGCTATCATTAAAATAATCATAAATTTAAATATATCAATTCATGACTTTCGAAAATAATTTAGGAAGAATACCTGAGGGTGACGAAGAAAAAAAAGATAAATATATAAAAGAACTTATCGCAGAAAGTTTATTACCTGATAAGCAAAAAGGTCAAAAATTGTTCGATCATTTAGATCAAATCTATGCGCAAGGACAAGCAGAATATGAAGATCTAGATGCGGAACCTTATGAAGCGACTTTTAGAAAATATTTTAAAAAAGGGAAACTGAAAGAAGACGAGCTTCAAAAAACTATTTTTGATTTGGGGTGTGGTAATGGGGAATTTATCAAATACATTTTAAGTAATGGTTATGGCTCAAATTTATATGGCCTGGATAAAGAGATTGAGCCTCAAAAAATGTCTTCAGAATATAAGCCCCATTTTAAAAAAGGAGATTTTAGTCAAGAGATTCCATTTAAGGAACAAGCCTCTCTAATTCTTTATAGTGCCTCTATTGAGCAAATGGCTATGGAAGGCAAAGAACAAGAAATTAAGCAATCTTTAGAACTAGCTTTAGAAAAATTAACTCCCGATGGTCAAATTAGAATCTTCCCTTTAAGAAGCAATCCTCAGATAGATAGAAGAATAGATGAACACCAGGTAAGCAAAGAAGAAAGAGAAGAATTCTTACAAGAAATAGAAAAAATGAAAAAAGCAAGAAGTTTATGGGACAAAATCTTAGAAGATTTGCAAAAAAAAGAGTTGATTGATTACCAAATTATTCCCACTGATTTTGAAACTAGGGGTAAGAATAATATTTATTGGTTGGAAGAAGTTCTTATCATTAATAAACCCAAGAAATAGATTAAATAATTTATGTTTTTTTCTACCTTAAAATCTTTGTTTCATATTTTAAAGGCCCAATATAAAAGAATTCTCATTTGGCTTTTTATTATCTGGGGATTTTTCACTTTTGGTTTTGGCAGTTTATTAG
>JBMFSN010000084.1:0-589 GCA_049967535.1 Minisyncoccia bacterium
GCTTGTGGTCGGCCTGTGATTGCTCCGCCTGTTGGAATTAATGGATTCAAAGCTACAACCGAAGAGGAATGGCTCAATTACTTAGAAGAATTGTATAAAGATTATAATTTGAGAAAAAGGATGGGCCAAGCAGGGCGTAAAATAGTCGAAGAAAAGTATAGCGTGCAAGTAACTACAAAGCAATTAGTTAGAATTATAAAATCTATATAATTAATTAAGAAAAGAGGGAAGATTTTATGAATTTAAAAACTAAGATTTTAAACAAAGAAGCTAAGATTGGAGTAATTGGATCAGGGTATGTTGGGTTACCCTTAGCATTAGAATTTGCTCAAAGTGGACACAAGGTGATTGGATTTGATGTTCCTACTCCTTTAAGAAAGACCAAAGATCTTGATATTTCTTTGAACAACCCTTCTTTAAGAGAACAATTATCAAAAAATGCCTTTGAAAAAGTAAAAAGCGAATACTCAATCCAGTCATATACTCAGAGGATGCTTAAATTATATGAGGAGGTATTAAGTGAAGGAAGCTAACGTGAAAAGAATTCTTTTTCTTGCCACGCTCGATGTTACGATTTACTCATTTCTTA
>JBMFSN010000084.1:599-897 GCA_049967535.1 Minisyncoccia bacterium
TTATTATTTCCATATTCCGTTTATGAAGTTGTTGTGGGATATGGGGTATGAGGTTGAAGTTGCAGCTTCTAATGTAGGATTCAGAGAGAAAATTGAACAAGAAGGATTCAAGGTTTATTCGATTCCTTTTAGTAGAAATCCATTTAGCATATCTAACATAAAGGCTTTTTTTATGCTTTTAAAATTAATGAAAGAAAGAAAATACATTATGGTTCACACTCACACCCCTGTTGCAAGTTTTATAGGACGCATTGTCGCAAAGATTACTGGAGTACCTCATATTGTATATACTGCACAT
>JBMFSN010000085.1:0-881 GCA_049967535.1 Minisyncoccia bacterium
ACTGAAAATCACGAACAAATCAAGAGTAAAAAATTAGCACCTAAACCAAAAGACAAAAAAGAAAAATTACAATACTCAATAGAAGATCATCTCTTAGATAAAAACGAACAAATCAAAAATTTATTCTTTACCCTTAGAGAAAACATAATGTCATTAGATAAAAATATAATTGAAGACCCAAAAGCTAAATACATTGCTTATAAGCTGTCTTCAAATTTTGTGGATGTAGTTATACTTACTACATCATTAAAAATATTTTTAAATCTTAAAAGTGGTGATTTAAAGGATAGATGGGGAATAGCAAGGGATTTAACAAACCCAAAGCCTATTGGGCATTGGGGAAATGGTGATTACGAAGTAAAGATAGATTCATTGGAAAATTTAGAGAAAGCCTTTGAGTTGATAAAACAAAGTTATGAATATAACAGGTAGAAAATATGGCGGTATTTAGCATTATAAAATTATCAGAACTTGAAGGGGCAAAAAGGATTGATGGAGATCTTTCCATAATTAACATAATGTAATCGAGTTAGATCATTTGCATAGCGATTCTTTACGCATTTTTTGCCCTCTGCGCATTTACAAATCAATAAACAGCATACATGGTAAATGTTCTCTATTCGATAAATATAGTATTTGCTTGATCTTTTGAAAGGTAACTTCCATTTATGCTTTGACTTTTTGTCCAAAACATTCTTCATGCGCAGAGCGCGTAAGAAGGCATAACGTTTTATTATGCTTTATACATCCGAAATCTTGCCTTATCTTTTGGCCACATCCAAAACCAACAGACTTTATGATCTGGCATATGGCATCGCACCGTACCCTGCTTATAATACTACCATTGTCAGATCAAAACACATACCCGGCTAACCTCCCAG
>JBMFSN010000086.1:0-825 GCA_049967535.1 Minisyncoccia bacterium
ATAATGAAGTTGCCTTTTTGAAATTTTTTACAATTCATAAATCGCTATTCGCTAATTTTTCTAACTGTTCTTCCGATAATGTCGTTGCTTCTAGCTTATTTTCAAAGAGTATTTCCCATTTTTTTGTTCTTTTTTAATCTTGAAAACAACAATGTGATAATTATCCTTGAAAATCTTTCGATTAAGATATTTTAAAAGGACTTTTTTAGGTGCTGTTTTCTTATGGTCATTTTTTAATTTTTTTGATTTCTTTGCAGAAATGATCAAAAGAATGTTCTATCCTAAGAAGGCAATTTATAAAAATGGATATAAGCTTGTAATAAACGGAAATACAGGAGAAATAGATGAATTCTCTTATAACGGCAAAGAAATTGAACCTAAAAAAGATATTTTGGATGATTTAAAAAATGAACGTGAAATCTTTAAAGGCAATGAAAAATTTGTTATCTAATCAAGCTGTTTTTTCAACCTTTCTATTTCATCTTCTACCTTTGGAACTTTGATAAAAATAGTCAAAAATTTTCCTATTATATATAATGGGAAACCCTCTAAAAATAGTTTACAACCTTTCAATTTATAAAATTCAATAAGATCATTAAAATTATAATTTTTTACAAAAATGTTGTCCCTAGTAATCAAAATTCTTCTTTTAACTTTTTTTAAAAAATTAGTTTCATATCTTGATGTTTGACCTGAGCCATGATTACTTATTTTTAAACATTTATGTTGTATTTCGAATTCTCTATATATTAAAAAATTTAGACCATTAAGTTTTTTATCTAAATAAACATCATCAGCAAAGGATATGTTAGGGAAACCACCCAC
>JBMFSN010000087.1:0-825 GCA_049967535.1 Minisyncoccia bacterium
GTCTTTTCATGCACAAGTCTTAAGATATCTTTCATTTTTGCCTTTCCACCCAAATCAACAAGGGATTCTAAAATAGGTATTACAAACTTATCCTCAGGAGTTCTTAAGCCCTTTTTTAATTTGTTTTTGATTTGCTTTTTTCCTCTAAATTGCTTTTTCTGTATTTCAGATAATGTTTTTTCGTTAAAAATTGTCTGCCATTCCTTTTGAAGAGTTTTTACCTTTTCTCTGAAGAATTTAAGCCTTTCGCCATTTTCAATAAGAGATTTTGCCTTGTCAAAATCCTGTGCTTTAAATGATTCTTCTCCTTCTTTGCTTAGTATATTAAAAACTTCTTCAATCTCCTCAAGTAAGATTTCAAAGGCAATATTAACTTCGTTTTTATCCATTGTTGCCTTCCTCAATTATTTTTATTTCTTCATTTGTCAAATCATAAAGTTTATACACAATTTCATCGATTTCTCTTTCCCACTCACTCGTATCCGTCTGCGGGGTTTGTTTTTTGGCGGCAAGGATTTTATCCACCAGCTCCTCTATACGCTTTACCAAAGCCTCGTTGGAAGGGGTGATGGGGGGAAGGGGGATTTCTAAAACATGTTGACTTAACCATCGAACACCTGAACTGCCTAACTTTGTACAATACCAATTTGTATAAGAAAATACGTTTAATTTTGAATTTAAAAATCCAAGAATATATTTCAATCTTGTACCTGTTAAAATATAACCTGTATTTGAAACAAAAAAATCACCATTCGCATCAAAAGCAAATTGTGAGCTTTGTGCTAATTCTTGCCACACCACCTTCTCCTTCTCAAACTCTGATAG
>JBMFSN010000088.1:0-763 GCA_049967535.1 Minisyncoccia bacterium
ATCCAACTTTTCCATCTATTACGTCATTTACAATCTTGACAAACGCATCCATATCTCCTTCGGGATAAAGATATCCATTCACTCCGGGTATCACTATATCCGCAGGACCTACTTGGCAATCAGATGAAATAACGGGTATTCCTCTTTGATTTGCTTCAGCTAATACCATTCCGAACCCTTCAAATCTCGATGTCAAAAGCAATGCAGTTACTCCTTCATTCAAGTTTTCATAAGGATCTTTTTTGAATCCTCTCCATTCTATTTTTTGAGATATTCCAAGATCGTTAGCAAGAGATTTTAACTTATCTTCATCAGGACCTGTTCCGACTATTATCAATTTCCAATCTTTCTTAATCATAGATAACCCTTTAAACATGAAAGAAAGATTTTTTTGTCCGTCATCTATTCTTCCCACATAAAGAAATAAAGGTATTTTTGATCTCTCAATTAACGAGCCATTGTAAGGCTCAAGAGGATTGAATAAGGTGTATACTTTCGCCGATGGAACAAATCACAGAATTTGATTTTTCATTCCATTTGATATTGCAAGATGAGCATCTGCTTTCCTCAAAACTCTTGGCTTTCTATTTTTACTTAAAAAATCTTCTATCTTACTTACAGTATCTTTATGAAAAATACTACGATGAATCCATGAAACAACTTTCGAATTCATTTTTAACTTTTGTAATGCTTTTTTTGCATCTGGTACCAATCCGTATCCCAAAACCAAAATAACATCTGGTTGTTCTTTATCTTTTAGAAT
>JBMFSN010000089.1:0-744 GCA_049967535.1 Minisyncoccia bacterium
AAAACAGGATCAATAGGTGTTGTAACAATAAATTTACCACGTATTGGTTATTTATCAAAAACTAAAGATGAATATTTCAAAAACTTGAAACGAATGATGGATATTGCAAAAACATCGCTTGAAATCAAACGCAAAGTAGTAGAGCAAAACTTAAAAAACGGTCTTATGCCTTATACTTTAGCTTATCTTGGGCACTTTAACAATCATTTTTCAACAATAGGTATTGTAGGTATGCATGAGTCTTTATTAAACTTTATGGGAAAAGGTATTCAAACTAAAGAGGGCAGAAGTTTTGCCATAGAAGTTCTTGAATTTATGAGGGAAACACTAAAAAACTATCAAGAAGAAACAGGTAATCTTTATAATTTAGAAGCAACGCCTGCAGAAGGTACATCTTATAGACTTGCCTACAAAGATAAGCAGTTATACCCAGACATAAAACAATCAGGTGAATCAGATCCATATTATACAAACTCTACATTTTTGCCAGTAAACTACACGGATGACCCGTTTGAAGTATTAGATCATCAATCACCCTTGCAGGTATTATATACATCCGGAACTGTGGTGCATATATTTTTGCAGGAAAAACCGCAGGAAGATGCGCTAAAGAGTTTCATTAAAAAAGCTTTTGAAAATTATCCAATACCGTATATGACAATAACACCTACATTTTCAATTTGTAAAACGCATGGCTATATTGCTGGTGAACATTTTAACTGCCCAATCTGTGGTGAAGAAACT
>JBMFSN010000090.1:0-694 GCA_049967535.1 Minisyncoccia bacterium
CTTTAGTGGCATCTAAAATAGTGATAATAGTTTTATTAGATTTTAAACAAGAAGTTATCTCCTTTAAGGAAATAAATTGTACTTCATTGTTATTTATTTCACAAAAGATTTGAGGAGGAACAAAAGTTACTTTTTTCCCTTCAAAATTAGTAATCTCTTGGGGTTGGTTAAGATATCTTAAGCACTCTTTATACCATAATTCTTGCTGACAAACTGTAGTAGCAGTAGTGGTGGTAGTATTTAAAGTTAAACCAGTTTTTATTAATAGAGTCTTATTTTTATAAAAATATGCTGCAATAATAATAGCAATAACAATTATTATTGCGCTTAATACAATTATTTTATTCCTACTTTGAGACATACAATTAAATATTAATTTTTAATTTTTAAATAATTTCTTAATTTTTAAACAATTATACTCATTACTCAATACTTTTTTATTATACTACTTTTATCTTTGTCAAGCAATTCTTTTAATTAATTATACCTCCTATAATCATTTTTATTATACTACTTTTTTCTTTGTCAGGTCAAACAAAATATGTAAGATGCCACACTTGCTTGCTAACTCATTCGCAATGACAACAAAAACACAACAAAAACAAAGAAAATAAAAAAGAGGAGGGATTACCCTCCTCCAAGATCAACGCGAGAACTTCCCCAGGGTGGATCTTCACCAAAAACAACTTTATAA
>JBMFSN010000091.1:0-689 GCA_049967535.1 Minisyncoccia bacterium
AGAACAACAAACTCCCAAATTGCTAACAAAGCTAACTCCTAGCTTGCGGCAAAACGCCCGTAATTCCCTTCAAAGCGGGAAAGAATGCAACGATGAAGACTACTTGCTAAATTCTGAAATAGAAATATACAGTTGTAGTCGTAATTCCCTTCAAAGCGGGAAAGAATGCAACAAGAAAATACCATATTTAACTAGAAAAGACAACCCGGAAGAATGTCGTAATTCCCTTCAAAGCGGGAAAGAATGCAACATTTCTTATGAAGCTAAGCAAGTCTAAAGCTTCAAAAATCCCGTCGTAATTCCCTTCAAAGCGGGAAAGAATGCAACGATACTACGATTACACTGGTAAATACGTAGGATGGTCAACGTCGTAATTCCCTTCAAAGCGGGAAAGAATGCAACGTTTATGAAATCGTTACAAGGAGGATCCTGGAGTCATTAGAGTCGTAATTCCCTTCAAAGCGGGAAAGAATGCAACAGGAGCTAAAGCAGGGCTAACCTGCTTTAGATTTACTTAGCTTGTCGTAATTCCCTTCAAAGCGGGAAAGAATGCAACAAGATCAAAGATAAGATCAAAGATAGAACTGCCAAAAGGTCGTAATTCCCTTCAAAGCGGGAAAGAATGCAACCCGTTTTTGATTCTTACAACAGGTTTTAGTTCCTCTTGAAGTCGTAATTCCCTTCAAAGC
>JBMFSN010000092.1:0-674 GCA_049967535.1 Minisyncoccia bacterium
TTGCGGCAAGATGCCCGTAATTCCCTTCAAAACGGGAAAGAATGCAACAAATTTTCACATGGTCATTTTTCGAGTAACGATGACTAGTCGTAATTCCCTTCAAAACGGGAAAGAATGCAACGTGGTAAAAAACACAAAAAGCAACGAGTATGGATACGACTACTGTCGTAATTCCCTTCAAAGCGGGAAAGAATGCAACACAATGTATTTAATATTCAATACCTAAGTAATTACGATGAAGTCGTAATTCCCTTCAAAACGGGAAAGAATGCAACACAAAAATACTTTTACAAAGATGGGCATTAGCTGGTGTAAACCTAGTCGTAATTCCCTTCAAAGCGGGAAAGAATGCAACACTTCGTCATTGAAGTTGATGAAGTATGTTGTTCTTTTCAGTCGTAATTCCCTTCAAAGCGGGAAAGAATGCAACTTTTTAGATTTACTTAACTTTATAAAAGATTATAAAGGTCGTAATTCCCTTCAAAGCGGGAAAGAATGCAACATGGATATACTTTTTCTATGGTAAAAGAAAAAGTATGGTCGTTTAAACACAGTCGTAATTCCCTTCAAAGCGGGAAAGAATGCAACTATTTGAAGGTTTTTTACCTCTTGCTCTATTAACAAAAGATCAAGGTCGTAATTCCCTTCAAAGCGGGAAAGAATGCAACGAATAG
>JBMFSN010000093.1:0-665 GCA_049967535.1 Minisyncoccia bacterium
ATTGAAAAGAATAGGAATATAATTGAGAAGTTAATGAACTTGGGATATATAGAGGATATTAAAAGATGAAAAATAGAAATAAAGATAAGAACTTTTTTAGGAAAATCTTAAAAAAAGAGTGTATTTATATTAAGATTATTTTTCTAGTATCATATTTTTTAATTTAACACAGTATCCCCGAATAAAGATAAATTTTATTAACAATTTAACTATTTAATTGTTTGAAAAAGAAGAAGGGAATAGCGCTCCCGACATAAAGTTCACGCTATACTTAATGCCGGAATCCCTTCTTCTTTTCCTCGTTATTCACCATTGTTGTACACGCATCGCTCATCTCTATTACAAATCTTTTAAAACTCACCTCTTTTGAATAATATAGGTACCATATGGCCTCTAAAAGTTGCTCATATACAAAAAGAAAATACCTTACATTTATGTTCAGGGATTTGCTCTTTATTGTTGCTTCATTCTGTACCCTGAACATATTCTCTATCCTCCACCTTATCTTGTATTTGCCTATTATTTCATCAAGATTCACCTCCTTTAAGTTTGTTGCAAATGCCCAGTCATAGTATTCCTCCGTCTTATGGTCGAATATCTTCTTCAGAAATGCTATGTATGTTGTATCTGTGATCCTTTTTCCATCTCTATACATTGAAAATTCA
>JBMFSN010000094.1:0-630 GCA_049967535.1 Minisyncoccia bacterium
GGAAGAAGCAGGCTATGAGATTAGGAAGATAGAGACATTAAACGGCGAGAAAGTGGTCAAAGAACCAACTGAGATAGATAATTCAGAGATGTTTGGAGTTAAATTTGAAAAAACAAAAATTGATAAAATGCTTTTGAATGGAGAAATTGAGTACACAATAGAAGACAAAGGGGTTATTGTTGATACTGATAAGAATAAAATTCTAATAGAATTTGATCAAAAAAGGTTTAGACCAGCTGAGGTTCCGATTTTAATGTCAGATACAACAAAAATTCAAGAATTAGGGTTTAAAGTAAAATACAAGATAAAAGATATTATTAAAGACCAATTGAATTACTTCTTAAAGAAAGAAAATAGATTGTAAGGTAGGAAAAATGATGCCAAAAGTTGCAATAATAATTTTAAATTGGAATAAGTGAAAAGATGATAGAGAATTTTAAGAAAAATAAAATATCAGTTGCTCTATGTACTTATAATGGAGAGTTATATTTAAGAGAACAATTGGAAAGTATATTAGAGCAAACTTTTCCTCCTGATGAGA
Source organism: Minisyncoccia bacterium (assembly GCA_049967535.1). Classification (GTDB taxonomy): domain Bacteria; phylum Patescibacteriota; class Minisyncoccia; order UBA6257; family UBA6257; genus JBMFSN01. The sequence continues at coordinate 542 of JBMFSN010000094.1, forward strand.
TAATAGTTTGTGATGATGGCTCGACAGACGCTACCATTAAAATATTAGAGGAATTTGAAAAAAAATCTTCTATTCCTGTTAAGATTTAT
>JBMFSN010000095.1:0-626 GCA_049967535.1 Minisyncoccia bacterium
ATAATGGCAGAGCAATAAACGATTCTTTTTGGCGGCTGTCTGAATATTTGCCCTGACTAATAAGGGATTACGACTTCTAAGACCTTCACAGCGCCACCTCCCTGTCATATGTCTGAATATTTGCCCTGACTAATAAGGGATTACGACAATTTTGTCTCTGGGAAGTGTTTGCCCAGTTCTTTTCGTCTGAATATTTGCCCTGACTAATAAGGGATTACGACTCGTCGAGGATCTCTGAATAAATAATGCGCTGTAATGTCTGAATATTTGCCCTGACTAATAAGGGATTACGACTAGAATCGTCTTTCCTACTGCTTTTTCCATTTTAACCGTCTGAATATTTGCCCTGACTAATAAGGGATTACGACTTCAACATCTTTTTTCCTAGAAAATCATCCAACAAAGCGTCTGAATATTTGCCCTGACTAATAAGGGATTACGACATCACAATGATGATTTTTAAATTTGAAATAAAATTGTCTGAATATTTGCCCTGACTAATAAGGGATTACGACTTGCCTCCGAGCCACACGGGAGCGCCCCGCATTCGGTCTGAATATTTGCCCTGACTAATAAGGGATTACGACTCGAAAGTAGCCGCTGCCTTTCAAGAGCTTCTTGATTAG
>JBMFSN010000096.1:0-612 GCA_049967535.1 Minisyncoccia bacterium
GCCAATTCTCGATAATCTTCAGGGAGTAATTCTAAATTCTCATCTAGATATTTTGCCTCATCTTCGTTAATGTCTTCGAGGTCAGGATAACTTGCTGAAAAATCTTCTTTTATAAAGTTATAAAAGCCTCCATAATCAGAAATATTAGCTTCCAAATTATTTAAAAAGAAATATGCGTATTCAGTTGCAAGATAATTCTTGTTTGTTTCTGTTTTTATCTGTTTTTCTTTTTTCTGATATCCTTCCTGGATGGGGATGTGTCTATTCTCTCCGTTCCTTCCTTTTTTTGTTATCCATCTTGTCATTATTCATTCATCTCCTTGTATAAACATTGTAAAACCTTGAATTATGAAGTTCCGAATCCGTAGACAATTTTCCTGATTCATACCCTTTTGTTAAAGTATCTATAATTTTATAGTATAGAATTTCATCAGCATCCTTCTCTGCATCTTCATCAAAATCTTCATCAAAATTCGAACGCTTTTTAACTGAACGGTGTAAGGGGGGTAATTTATCATATAAACTGTAAATTCTAGCCAATTCTCGATAATCTTCAGGGAGTAATTCTAAATTCTCATCTAGATATTTTGCCTCATCTTCGTTAATGTCTTC
>JBMFSN010000097.1:0-599 GCA_049967535.1 Minisyncoccia bacterium
CATATTGCTCATTCCATTTATGATTGGGATGTAATATATAATATCTATATAAATAATAAATGAATTTATGTTTCTTCACTTTTCCATTTTTCCCTTTTGGATAATAACCTCCATAAAATTTTTCTAATACTGGTGCTAAATTATTCCAATTCCTATCAAGTTTTCTAATTTCTCGATCTGTTAGCTCTAATAATTTTTTTCTAAATTCTTCATCAATTTTTTGTGGTTCAAGTTCTTTTTCCATATTTATTCACTTTTTATTATTTTTATAATTATTTATACTTCCACCTTCTGTTTTTTTAATTTTTCTTTTTTTCTTAATTCTAGTATATAATCCACATATCCTTTAACCCATGCATTCGATAGTGGTTTAAAAATATTATAATGAAATGTATCTGTCCATTCTTTCCATCCACCCTTCTTAGCTATTTCTCTGATTAAGTTGCCTACCTCCTGATCCCATTGATCGGTTTCAAGCCAAGTTCGTGCATATGCCTTAGCCGCTTCAACTTCATTAGGATTACTAAAAACTGCATCCAGAACAACCTTTGGAAGAAACTTCATATACTTACTTCCCTTTTTTCCGGCTGCCATGTTGT
>JBMFSN010000098.1:0-598 GCA_049967535.1 Minisyncoccia bacterium
ATTCCCATTTCTTTCTTCCAGAAAAAATTTGATCGGCCCATTCCGGAAAAATAGATATTAGTACTGTCCTTTTTGTGTTCATTGTAGATGAAAACATTCAATCAATTAATTTGGATTTATTTAGATATATAAAATTTACTGACCCATAGAATTTACCTCCGAAGACAATATTCTTCGTATTTAAAGACATACCTCGGTATATAACAAGTTATATAAGCCCTGAGAGAGTGCTCTTTTGTCGATAAAGAACCCGACGTTATTCTTCTCTTGTCAAAACAAAAGATTTATGCTGGTTTGACTTATATAGTGTTATAATGGTATTTTTGGCAGATTTGTTGGTCATATTATCTACAGTAAAATTGGTAATAATTCAAAACCCAATACACCTACTTCTTCACCTCCTCCATCAACTCCTGTATAAATTCACCTATAAAAGTCTGTTACAGTGAGTCGATAGCCCTGAGAGGGAGAGCTTATAAACTAATCAACTCACCAACGATATGCAACGCTATATATTTAATAAAAACAAAGGAATTAGGCACAAGATAATCTAATATTATAGGCGGAAGACTTTTTTATTATTTGCCATTTGCTTTAG
>JBMFSN010000099.1:0-592 GCA_049967535.1 Minisyncoccia bacterium
AAAAGCCTATTGTAAGGTTGAAATAAACCAATAGATATTTCAAGATAAAGCTCTAACGGTAGCTATGCTTGACAGGCTAACCCATAATGCAATTGTGCTAAACATGAACGGCGAAAGTTACAGGAGAAGAAAAATAGAAAAACTAAATTAAAAACAAGGCAAAGAGTGGCTCAAATTTGTTGGCCCTGCTGGCTCAATTTTAGTTGACTTTTTTACACAATGTTCTTAATAAGCAAAATCAGACTATTTTTAATTTTAAAGCCACTTTATCCTAAAATACCAAAATCGTATAAAGTTGACATACCAGTCTGCTATTTAAGAAATGTAAAATGCTGATTTAAAAGCATTTCTTAGAATCCAGGGTTTTTAGAATCTGGGTTTATTCTGCATAGCTTTATACGATTATAATTGTGTAAAAATATACTTATTTAAATTTGTTTATTGATTTGGCTTACCCTTTTTTATGATATTGCTTAAATTAGGTTTGTATTTTTTAATTTTCATCTTCTTTTAATAATTCGTAAATTTCTGCAATATCTTTAATGACTGTTTGCCATATTACTTCATAATCTACACCGAAGTAATCATAGGC
>JBMFSN010000100.1:0-591 GCA_049967535.1 Minisyncoccia bacterium
TCACATACATCTATTGTCCTTCCTACTAAATTTAAGGTTCTAAAACTTCCATTTTCAAGTCTGATGGGAAGGTTCATTATATTTATAAATGCCTTTCTACCAGGCTGTAAAACTCTGAAAACCTCTTTCCATACTTCACTTATTTTCTCAAACCACTCATCAACATCATGAATATTTCCAAGGTCCCCTTCAATTGGCTCTCTTGAATACATTTTTGCATCAAAATACGGTGGAGATGTAATCATTAAATGGACACTATCATCTGGTAAATCGTCCATTTTTATAGAATTTTTGACAAAAATTTTTTGGATTGTTCCGTTTATTTCTATGCTATTTATCTCATTAATCTCAATTTTGTTCATCTGAACTCTGGGTTTAATTTTTTCTTCATATCTTTTTATCTCGTTTAAATTAAAACGCATCTGTCCACTTGTAGCAATTTGTGCTTTAATAATCTGCTTATCTACAAGATTGTGAAGCATCTTAACAGAGATGCCTAAAAATTTAGCGACTTCAATTGCTGAGAGATAACTTCTATTTTTATAGTCTTTTGCCTGCATATTTAACACCTCTTCTAGCTCTTATTATTAC
>JBMFSN010000101.1:0-576 GCA_049967535.1 Minisyncoccia bacterium
GTAAGCTATACACAAGATGGTAAACCGGTAAGCGTAGAGTTCTTAAATGCTTCACTGCATGGGATAGTCAATAAAGATGAAATTGATGTATTTTTACAGACTCTTAAATCAGCAGCATTGTAATTACACTATTACACTAATATAACCGTATAAAGTAAAGCAAATCCAACCCAGATTCTAAAAAACCCTGAATTCTAAGAAATGCTTTTAAATCAACATTTTACATTTCTTAAATAGCAGACTGGTATGTCAACTTTATACGATTTTAGGTAATTTAGGATAAAGTGAAAGCCTACTTTCAATAATACACATCATCGTGAGCGCCTATATCAACCAAAATAATCATTTTGTCTTTTATTATGAAGTCTAAAATAATTCTGTATTTTAAATCTATTGATACGGAGTATAATTCTTTAAGATTGCCTTTTAGTTTATGCAGTCTTAAGGAAGGATGATTAAGGTTGTTTTGCATTATGTAGAGTATTTTTTGATAACGCTGGATTAATTCTGGATGTAATTTAAAAAACTGCTTTGCTCTTTTTTCATAAGATTCACTAAATACAATTTCATACATAA
>JBMFSN010000102.1:0-526 GCA_049967535.1 Minisyncoccia bacterium
TGTTTTAAAAACAATTTATCCAGATAGAAGGTTTAAAAATCTTATACAAGGAAGGCAAAAATGAACAAAAACAAAAAAAACATTTATTTAGACAAAGAAGAAAAAGAAATTATAGAGTCTTTGGAAAACTTAGACTTTAAAACAATAGAAAACGATATTGAAAATATTGAAAAATTGCAAAAAGCTGCCAAAGAATACATTGAAAAGCAAGATAAAACAATTACCCTTAGGATATCGGCTTCTGACCTTAATAAAATAAAAGCAGTTTCTTCCAAAAAAGGTTTAAGATATCAAACTTTTATTAAAAGCATTATTCACCAATATGTAGAAAAAGAAATACAAAACTAATGTGTAAACAAAAGTCACTTTATCCTAAAATACCTAAAATCGTATAAAGTTGACATACCAGTCTGCTATTTAAGAAATGTAAAATGCTGATTTAAAAGCATTTCTTAGAATTCAGGGTTTTTAGAATCTGGGTTTATTCTGTATAACTTTATACGGTTATAATTGTGTAAAGATATAC
>JBMFSN010000103.1:0-521 GCA_049967535.1 Minisyncoccia bacterium
ATGAAAAATGGAAATAATATCTTTTTATACTATTTATTGAAAATGTACGCAAAGCAGTTAAAAAGTATTGCTGGTGGTACTACTTATGAATCAATCAACAAAGATCAAATTGAGAATATTGAATTTTTAATTCCAGAAGATTCTAAAGAGCAAAAACGAATCGCCGATATTCTTTCTGCTTTTGATGAGAAGATTGAGGTTAATAGTAAAATTATTAAAACTTTGGAGGAGATGGCAAGCGCGATTTTTAAGGAGTGGCTTAATGAAAATTCAAAATTCAAAAATCAAAAGTCAAAATTAAATGAGTGGGAAGTTGGATATTTAAGTGACGGAGTATGTAGCGAAATAATAAAACCAGGAATTAAAAAATTTTTTGGAGAAAAAATATATTTAGCTACAGCCGATGTGATAAAAAATGAAATAGTAAACGAAAAGGTCAAAATTAATTATAACAATCGTCCCATCAGAGCAAATATGGAACCAATTTTAAATAGTGTTTGGTTTGCAAAAATGATAAATAC
>JBMFSN010000104.1:0-509 GCA_049967535.1 Minisyncoccia bacterium
GAATTGAGAAATGCTCAAAACAATGAACTCGAATCTTATAACTTTGAGTTAATTTATACATTGCCTTATTTAAATTACATTTTTGAATTAGATCATTATGATAGATTTATAATGAATGAAATCAATGAGAGAAAAAATACAACAACTGAAATTTACAATGATATAATTAAAAATTTTTCAACTGAAGAAAAAGTTTCTATGAGAACAATTCAAAATAGAATCAATAGATTAGTTTATTTAGAATTAGTTGAAAAAACACAAGGAAAAAGGAATAATCTATATATAAATAAACACATAAATAAAATTGTTAAGGATATAGAATATTTAAAAACTTGATTTCCTCAAATCATCCCAACATAAACCATATGAATTAATTAACTTTCCCAGTTGAAAATGCCTCATTATAATTTGCCAAATCAATTTTTTATATCTTTCCCACCTTAAATTTAATGTTTTATTATCTTTATAAAATTTTTAAAAAATAAAAATAAAATGATTTATTGTTTAGG
>JBMFSN010000105.1:0-513 GCA_049967535.1 Minisyncoccia bacterium
TCACCACATTTTGTTCTTCTACAATTATTTTGTCAGAGTATTTATAAGTGGGAATTAAAAGAAGTTTGTCCTTTACATCCGGATTGATTTCAAACAAATCGCCCAGCAATACTTCCGGTTTTTCCTGCTTCATAGTTTTTATTATTTCTTCCAGGTTATCTGCTTTTGTGCCAAATACAAATAAAGTCTCTAATGGTTCAATGGTGTCCTTTATGGATGTATAAAGCTGACTATCAAGTTCTTTATTGTTATATAAAAACTGTGCTCTTTTTCTTTTGTTTGGAATGGGTTCAATTCTAACACCACGTCCGATGGACTGCAAAACAAACTTTCTGGCATCGGTGCCTTTACCGATGTTGATAAACAAAATCAGGTTCGGGCGGTTGCTATCCCAGCCTTCGTAAAAAGAACGAGAACCCATTAAGATATTGATATCTTCGCTGTGGTTAATATTTTTGAAAATACTTTCGTTGTCAAACTTTTCAATGATTTCATAACCTGTAAGCTTATTTT
>JBMFSN010000106.1:0-505 GCA_049967535.1 Minisyncoccia bacterium
AATTTTTATCCGCGTAAAAATAGAGCTTATTAGTAGTTTTAATTAATTGAAAGTCAATTTGATTTCTGCCACCTAAATCATAATTAGAATCAACAAACAAAGTCTCATTTTGCGACCAAGCAAAAACCAAAGAAGGCAGAAGTAAAAGCCCTAAAAAGAAACCAAAAAAAATCTTTTTATCCAATAATAGCGACATTAAAAATATAATACCACAAAACAATGTAAAATTACAAATGACAAAAAGAAGTATTCTGTATTCTGTATTGAGTATAATTGTTTAAAAATTAAAAATTAAAAATTTATTATTATATTCCAAATAAAAGAATAATCCTAACACAAAAACCGCCTGAAAAGGCGGTTTTTGCTAGTTCTATCCAAGTTTTATCAAGTAAAACTCAGATAGTTAAACCCGCAAGGAAGGGTTAGTTGCCAAGATAGAAGGTATCAGTCTTGAAGGTATTAAAGCCATAGCTTTGAACTACTGGACTACTAGTAGAAGCACTAG